>NZ_JBVGOY010000004.1:0-188185 GCF_058188655.1 Macrococcus sp. CoH-51_TC_04 | reverse complement strand
TCCCCTATAGAATATAGGAAATTAGCAGCCTAGAAAATAGTGTTTTTATTGAGCTCCCTTAGTAAGGGTGCAGTGCCTAACAAATATGCTCGGTTTTATATATTTATTAATCTTAAGCCCATCCACGGTAACGTGCGGCTTCTGCTGTTCGTTTAATACCGATAATGTATGCTGCTAGACGCATATCAATATTTCTGTTTTGTGATAATGTATATACATTATCAAATGCAGTTACAAGCTTATCTCTTAACTTCTCATTAACTTCTTCTTCTGTCCAGTAATAGCCTTGATTATTCTGTACCCATTCAAAGTACGATACTGTAACTCCACCTGCACTTGCAAGTACATCTGGCACAAGTAGAATGCCGCGTTCAGTTAAAATTTTAGTTGCTTCAGGTGTTGTTGGACCATTTGCAGCTTCAACTACGATATCTGCTTTAATATCATGTGCATTATCACCAGTAATCTGGTTAGAAATTGCAGCTGGTACTAGAATGTCACAATCTAATTCGAATAATTCCTTATTAGTAATTGTATCTTCAAAAAGATTCGTTACTGTACCGAAGCTATCACGACGATCTAATAGATAATCGATGTCTAAACCATTCGGATCATGTAAAGCACCATATGCATCTGAAATTCCGACAACCTTAGCCCCAGCATCATATAAGAACTTCGCTAAGAAACTTCCTGCATTACCGAAACCTTGTATAACTACTCGAGCATCTTTAATCTGCTTACCACGACGTTTTGCTGCTTCTTCAATCGCAATTACTACTCCTAATGCAGTTGAACGGTCACGTCCTTGTGATCCTCCAAGTACAATCGGTTTTCCTGTAATAAATCCTGGAGAGTTGAATGCATCCATCATGCTGTATTCATCCATCATCCAAGCCATAATCTGACTGTTTGTAAATACGTCCGGTGCTGGAATATCTTTCGTTGGACCTACGATTTGAGAAATCGCACGAACATAACCACGAGATAAACGTTCAACTTCATGAATACTCATCTGACGTGGATCACACACGATACCCCCTTTACCCCCACCGTATGGTAGATCAACGATACCGCATTTTAATGTCATCCACATTGATAAAGCTTTCACTTCATCTTCATCAACATCCGGATGGAAACGTACCCCACCTTTAGTAGGACCTACAGCATCATTATGCTGAGCACGGTAACCCGTGAAAGTTTTAACCGAACCATCATCCATTCGTACTGGAATACGTACTGTTAATAGACGTAATGGTTCTTTCACTAAATCATACATACCTTCATCAAACCCTAATTTTTCTAAAGCTTCATGAATAATTTCCTGTGTAGATGACACTAAGTTAGTAGTTTCTGACATTTTATTCGCCTCTTTTTATATTCTATAATTCTACATTGTTAATTGTAACATATTAAAAAACTTTTAAAAGTCTAAAATTGAAAACGCTACCAACTATTTTGAAAATACTTGTTGTACTTTGTCGATCGCCCAGTCTAAATCTTCTTGAGAGATGATCAAAGGGGGTGCAAAGCGGATGACCGTGTCATGTGTTTCTTTACATAGTAACCCTAGTTCTTTAAGTTGTTCACAGTATGGACGTGCTGCTTCATTTAATTCAACACCAATAAATAATCCTTTACCACGAACTTCTTTGATTACTGGGTTGTCAATTTCTTTTAATTTGGACTGGAAGTATTCTCCTAATTCTAAGGAACGTTCTGCTAACTTCTCATCCACTAATACATCTAATGCTGCATTTGAAACTGCACACGCTAACGGATTACCACCAAATGTTGAACCATGACTACCTGCATTGAACACTTCTAAGATTTCTTTATCAGCTAATACACATGAGATTGGGAATACTCCCCCACCTAATGCTTTACCTAGAATATACATATCAGGGACTACATTATCCCAATCTGTAGCAAACATCTTACCGGAGCGTCCAAGGCCTGCCTGGATCTCATCGGCGATAAATAATACATTGTTTTCAGTACATACATCGCGCACTTGTCTTAAAAATCCATCTTCAGGAATATTGATACCTGCTTCGCCTTGAATTGGCTCAAGTAATACCGCAGCAGTGTTCGGTGTTATAGCCGCCTTAATCTGTTCGATATCATCAAACTCAACAAGTTTAAAGCCACCCAATAACGGACCATAGCCACGTTGGTATTCTGCTTCGCTTGATAATGATACGGCGGCCATCGTACGACCATGGAAGTTTCCTTTCATCGCAATGATTTCAGCTTGATCTTTCGCTACACCTTTAACATCATAAGCCCAGCGTCGTGCTGCTTTAATTGCAGTTTCAACTGCTTCTGCACCTGTATTCATTGGTAATACCATTTCTTTACCTGCAAGTTTACAGATCTTTTCATACCAGGGACCTAATTGGTCACTGTGGAAAGCACGTGAAGTTAATGTCACACGGTCAGCCTGATCTTTCAATGCTTGAATAATCTTTGGATGACGGTGTCCTTGGTTTACCGCTGAGTACGCTGATAACATATCCATATATTTGTTGCCTTCCGGGTCACTTACCCATATCCCTTCAGCTTCTGAGATCACGATTGGTAGCGGATGATAGTTTGGCGCTCCGTAATGATTTGTAATTTCGATAATATCTTGAGATTTAGTCATTATTATTCCCCTTTTTTAAAAACAGTAGTGCGGCGCACTACTGTTTAGATTTTATATAGATTAAAGCATTTCGGAAGTTGTACGACCTTGCATGTGCAGTACTAAGTAGTCCGGTCCGCCTGCTTTAGAATCTGTACCTGACATCTTAAATCCACCAAATGGCTGGTATCCAACGATTGCACCTGTACATCCACGGTTGAAGTATAAGTTACCTACCATGAAGTCACGACGTGCCTGTTCTAGATGTTCACGATTATTTGTAATAACCGCACCTGTTAAACCGTAGTCTGTATCATTTGCAAATTCGATTGCTTGCGTGAAGTCTTTCGCTTTAGTAATTCCGACAACAGGACCAAAGATTTCTTCCTGCATTAAGCGATCATCATGTTTTAGATCAACGAAAACTGTTGGATTTACAAAGTTTCCAACTGACTCCTCAGTTGTTCCACCTACAAGTAAACGTCCTTCAGATTTACCGATTTCAATGTATTCTTTAATTTTATTTAATGATTTCTCATCGATGACAGGTCCCATGAAATGTTCATTCGTCTCTGGGTTCCCTGCAGATAACTTTTCAGTTTTCTCTTTAACTAATGCAACAACTTCATCGTATACATCTTCAACGATGACTGCGCGAGAACATGCAGAACATTTCTGACCTGAGAAACCAAACGCTGATTTCACGATTGATTCTGCTGCTAATTCAATGTCTGCTTCAGAGTCAACAACGATTGTATCTTTACCACCCATTTCAGCGATGACACGTTTTAAGTTTAATTGACCTTCATGAACCTTCGCTGCACGCTCATAAATATGAACGCCAACGTCGCGGCTCCCAGTAAATGAGACAAAGCGTGTATCTACGTGATCTACGATGAAGTCCCCAATATCACGGCTTGAACCTGGAATATAGTTTACTACACCTTTAGGCATACCCGCTTCTTCTAATACTTCCATAAACTTATATGCAACAACCGAAGTATTACTTGAAGGTTTAAGTAGTACAGTGTTACCCGTAACTAGAGGTGCAACTGTTGTTCCTGCCATGATTGCTAATGGGAAGTTCCAAGGTGAAATAACAACACCCACACCTAGAGCGATATAGTCATAACGGTTATATTCACCTGGACGGCTCTCAACTTTTACGCCATCTTTAAGACGTAACATTTCACGTCCATAGAACTCAAGGAAGTCGATTGCTTCAGCTGTATCTGCATCCGCTTCGTTCCAAGGTTTACCAGCTTCTTTAATCATGATCGCTGAGAATTCATGTTTACGGCGACGAATGATTGCAGCCGCTCGGAATAAGATGTCTGCACGCATTTTAGGGTCTGTATTTCTCCATGTTCTGAATGTTTCTTTAGCAACTTTCATTGCTTGTTCAGCATGTTCTTGTGTTGCTTGTGATACATTACCGACTGTTTCTTCACGATTCGCCGGATTATATGAACGTACTTTATTATCCGTAAAGATACGCTCACCCCCGATAATGAGCGGATAGTCTTCTCCTAAATATCCTTTTACTGTTTCGATACCTTTTAGCATCGCCTGTTTATTCTCTTCTACAGTGAAATCTGTAAAAGGTTCATGTCTGTACGAAATCATTTAATATTTTCCCCCTTAGTATTATGGTTAGAAAACCCTTACATACATATAATGAACAATTTCTTTCAATAGTTCAACCCTAAATGCTCGAAATTTTACAAAAATTATTTATACATGTTCGCGAATAAAAATTATAGCTTTAATCCGCGTTCTATCCACCCGGGTAAACGTTCTTGAAGTGTCTCAAAACCAATAGATTCAGGCTCATTGAGCTGCTCCAGTACCGAACGTTTCGTTTTCTTTCTTTCTTGTTTCTTAAAGTATTCATTTTCTTTCAAACTTAAGTTGAGTTTCCCATCTCTTGAAACATTCAATACTTTAACCTTCACAATCTGTCCTACTGATAGCAACAAATTTAAATTGTGGACATAATCGTTCATTACTTCTGAGATATGGATCAGACCTTCAGTATGATCCTCAGTTTCAACGAATGCACCATATGGCTGAATGCCTGTAACCTTTACTTTTATAAATTGTCCCTTTTTATATGTCTTCTTCATCTTCATCCCTCATTTTCTTAAGCTTATTTTATCATAATTAAATCATTAAAAAAAATCATGTGAAGTCTACACTTCACATGATTGATCTAATGCATATATTTGTACCAGAACATCTGCTATTTCTGTTTCAGAAAGAGATGTGTCAAAACTGAATAGGAAGACATCTTGAATCTTTTCAATTGTGATTTTGTAAGGCAGTTTCTGATGAATGATATCCATGATTTCGTAATACTCCATATCGCCCTCGTTTGCATCTTCAAGCTGCATCGGATTCCATTGGTTTAAAATTTGATACATCTTAATATTAAATTCTGGATTCATGGTCTTTATCCTCTTTTAATCTTTGCATAACTTCTGCTTCAAATGCTTTTAACTTTTTCTCTTCCGCTTCTGAATTCTTCTTAAAGAAACGATATGTGATATAAGCAAGAACCATAAAAAAGATCAGCGAAATGACTGCAGGTATATACTCCCACTTATTTTCAGGGAAATATAGAAATTCCATCATAATAACTTCACACTCCTAATTTTTATTATTATAACATGATGGATATAAAAAAAAATCATAAGTCATGACGATTTCATGACTTATGAATGATTAATTATTGTATTTCAATACGTTCGATAATCACATCTTCAAGAGGTTTATCTTGCCCGCCTACTTTTACTGCTGCAATAGTTTCTAACGTATCTGCACCTTCAACCAACTGACCAAATACCGTATGCTTCTGGTCTAACCATGGCGTTCCTCCGTGTTCAGCATATGCATCAACAATTTCTTCTGGCCAGCCACCTTGCTTTAATTGTGATAACATTTGTGCCGGCACTTGTTTCATCTGTACGATAAAGAATTGTGAACCATTTGTATTCGGCCCTGCATTTGCCATCGATAATGCACCGTATAGATTGAAAGCTTCCATAGAAAATTCATCTTCGAATTTGTCACCATAAATACTTTCTCCACCCATGCCAGTACCAGTTGGGTCTCCACCTTGAATCATAAAGTCATTGATCACACGGTGGAACGTAATGCCTTCATAGTATCCTTTTTGTGATAACTGAATAAAGTTCTCTACAGTCTTTGGTGCAATTTCAGGAAATAACTTAAACTTCATTACACCTTTATTTGTATGCATTGTTACGAGTTTTTCATTTTCAGAAACTTCTGTACTTAATTGAGGAAAATTAGTCATTTTTCTCTCTCCTTCATGATATGATGTTTACAATAAACCATTTTAACATAAAGGATGATGAATATGTATTTTAGACTAATGCATAAAACAGGAATTTATATTGTAGAACATCTGGGATCAAGACCAAACGGCGAACTTGTCCAGGTTATAAACGTTATCACCCACCCCACTCAAGGTGATCTACATAACCGTAACGAAGTGGAAAATGTCTTTTTCCATGAACGCCGTGCACTAAGCTTCAAAGAAAAACGCATTGTTGATAAAAATTTATTGAAGCCTTATGAAGCAGCTCCTCTATCCTATGAAGAATCACTCCGTAATGCTATCAGTAAGATGGAAGACAAACTTAATAAAGAGGATAGTGCATTTAATCAGCAGTCATTGGCAATGCTTCGAAATTTAAAGGGAGAATATGAAAGACAATATAAAGTTAAATTTTAAAGTTATATTGTTACAATTTCGTGAACTTTTGAATTTGGAAATATGTTTTCTTCTTATTTAAAGAAATATGAATTTTATATGTACAATGATATTTCATTCCAAGCAGTGTCGTTAATAAACTCACATTTTTCTGTATAATAGAGAATATGAAATTTAAAGGAGGTTCAATCGATGTCTATATTATTAATCGTATTACTTCCAATCTTCGCTAGTCTTTTACCTGGCATTTTGGCAAAGTATATAAAAGGCATACATACAGGCTATTTTGTGTTACTTGTACCTGTTATCGCGTCACTCTACTTTTTATCGTTAATTCAAACAGTGATGCACGCACCCATCAACAAACACTTCACCTGGATGCCAAGTATCGGTCTCAACTTTGATATCCGTCTTGATGGCTTGGCATTGCTGTTTACATTACTCATCTCAATCATTGGAACGCTTGTTGTATTTTATTCGATTCATTACCTGCATAAAGAGGAAGCGCTCGGTCGTTTCTATACATACTTATTGTTGTTTATGGGGGCAATGTTAGGCGTTGTAACAAGCAACAATGTCTTATCGCTCTATTTATTCTGGGAGCTTACAAGTATCTCAAGCTTCCTGCTTATATCATTCTGGTACCACAAAGAGAAATCAACCGACGGGGCATTGAAGTCAATGCTGATTACAGTGTTTGGCGGATTGATGATGCTTGGTGGGTTGAGCATCCTAATCAGTATTACAGGAACACCTGTTATTTCTGATATGTTTATCCAAGCAACAAAAGTGCAGTCACACTCATTGTTCACGTTAGCTGCTATCCTTATTCTACTTGCAGCATTTACAAAATCTGCGCAGTTTCCATTCCACATCTGGTTACCAGATGCGATGGAGGCACCGACACCTGTCAGTGCTTACCTGCATTCTGCAACGATGGTTAAAGCCGGCATTTATTTAGTTGCAAGATTTACACCATTATTTGCAGTGAGTAATACATGGACATATGCAATCGTTATCGTTGGATTATTCACAATGTGCTTTGCTTCTATTAAAGCAGTCAATCAAATTGATTTGAAAGGTATTTTAGCCTTTAGTACAGTCAGTCAGCTCGGACTTATCATGAGCTTACTCGGTATTGGGTCAATCAGTTTAAAAGCAGGACATGAAACAGCGTATTATATTGCAGTTACTGCGGCTGTATTCCATATATTGAACCATGCAACATTTAAAGGTGCACTGTTTATGCTCGTCGGTATTATCGACCATGAAACAGGGACGCGTAATATTCATAAGCTCAACGGCTTAATGTTTATCATGCCAATAACATTTACACTTACAACGTTAGGTGTACTCAGCATGGCTGGTGTGCCCCCGTTTAATGGATTTATAAGTAAGGAAATGTTTTTAGAATCTGTATTATTATCAGCAGAACATGGGTTATTTAATACATTACTAAGCGGGTTCCTACTACTATTGATGTTTGTCGGCAGTATATTTACATTTATCTACTCTTTAAAACTGATTAAAGATGTGTTCCTACCTAACAAAACCCAAAACAAAACTGAAAAGAAGCCACACGAAGCACCGATATTCTTTTTATTATCACCGATTATACTTATTTCAGTGATGTTGATAATATCAGTATTACCGGATATGTTCCGCCCGTTATTGCAATCAGCAACAAGTGCAATTGTGAACGATACTGTTACGTTAAAACAGATCCATCATTTCCATGGTATTAATACGCCTCTTTTAATTACGCTGGCAATCATTGTTATTGGTAGTGTCCTGCTCTACTTTATTACGAAGTGGCAGAAGGTTTACCAGTTATGGCCTGCGCAATTAAAGTTGAATAACGTATATAATATTGTATTAGATCAATCACAAAAGCTCAGCTACGAAGTGAATAGAAGACTTGTCTATCACTCTATTCGTTTCAGCATTTTAAGTATTTTCTCAACATTATTATTGATGTCTGTGTATGTGTTTTTAAAAACTGATCTCTCAATATACTTTGAATCCATTGCCAGTATTCGACTGTATGAACTTGTGCTTATATTAATCATCGTTATTGCAACGATAATGATATTAAAGGCTCAGTCGCGATTATTCAGTATTATAATGCTGAGTGCGATAGGCTATTCAATCGCTTTACTCTTCGTATTCTTTAAAGCGCCGGACCTTGCACTCACACAGTTGTCAATCGAAACCATTTCAACCGCTTTATTTCTGATGTGTTTCTATCACATGCCTAAGGAATACCGTCACGTTGAGGAAAAAAAATTTAAAGTTACAAATGTTATCATTGCCATTGCTACAGGTATAATCGTGTCACTCATTGCATTAGTATCTTATAGCAATAAACACTTTACATCTATTTCTGAATACTACATCAAAAATGTATATGATCTTGCAGCAGGAAAAAACATGGTCAATGTTATCCTCGTGGATTTCCGTGGTTTTGATACATTATTTGAATCAAGTGTGCTCGCCATTGCAGGAATCGGTATCTATACACTAGTCAGATTAAGAAAGACGAGAGGTGAACATAATGAAGAAACAAGATAATGATGTGATATTACAATTCTGTACGCTTGTCGTCTTCTTCATCATTGTAATGTTTGCATTCTCTATATTTATGAACGGACATTATTTGCCAGGTGGTGGTTTCGTTGGTGGATTATTAATTTCTGCTGCGTTACTGATCATATTAATCGCTTATGATATTAAGACTTTATATCGCATCCTGCCAATTGACTTCAAAAAAGTAATCGGTATCGGACTTATATTTTGCTATGCGACACCGCTTATCAGTTTATTGCAGGGCAAACCATTTTTTACGCATTCTTTTGGCGAACTACATGTACCTGTACTTGGCGCAATACATTATCATACAGCATTATTCTTCGATATCGGGGTAATGCTCGTCGTTATCGGAACGACACTGACAATCATCTTAACGATTGGAGAGAATGAATAATGGAAATATTAATAATTATTTTAAGCGGCATATTAGTTGCTGCTGGTGTCTATTTAATTCTTTCTAAAAGTTTAATTAGAATTATCATTGGTTCTTCAATTATTTCGCACGCAGTCAATTTGCTGCTTCTTACTAGCGGCACTTTAAAAAATGCTGCTTCTCCGATTTATTCCGGAAAGCATAAAATATATGTTGATCCTATTCCACAGGCACTGATCTTAACAGCTATCGTTATCAGCTTTGCCGTAACTGCATTTTTCCTTGTACTCGCTTTTCGTAGCTATAAAGAACTCGGAACTGATAACGTAGCTGATTTTAAGGGGGTGCCGGATGATGAGTAACTTAGTTATAATGCCGATCATTCTGCCCGCAATTACCGCAATTATATTAATCCTGATTGGTAAACGTCCAATCATCAAGCGTATGGTGGCTTTTTTCGGCACATTAATCACACTTATTGCTGCTGTGATACAGTTCTTTCATGTATACAAGAATGGAACGACATATCTAGAGCTCGGGAACTGGAAAGTACCTTATAGTATCGTCCTTGTTTCTGATATGTTTGCTTCAATTCTTGTAGTAACTTCTACATTTATTACATTGCTCATGATCTTCTACTCTTTCCAGACAATCGGAAAAGATCGTGAAACTTATTATTACTATACTTCTGTAATGTTTATGCTTGCGGGACTTAACGGTGCATTTACAACAGGAGATATCTTTAACTTGTTCGTATTCTTCGAAGTTTTCTTAATTGCTTCCTATGTTCTGATGATCATCGGAGGAACGAAGATACAGCTACAGGAAAGTATTAAATATATTTTGGTCAATGTCACATCTTCTGCCTTTTTCGTGCTGGCAATTGGGATGCTTTATTCTGTAGTCGGCTCGCTGAACATGGCAGATATCAGCAATAGAATATCAACGATCCAGGATCAGGATATTATTATCGTTGTATCTATTCTATTTATCTTCATATTTGCAACGAAAGCGGGAATGTTCCCACTTTATTTCTGGCTACCGGGCGCTTATTATGCACCGCCGATACCAATCCTAGGATTGTTTGGGGCATTACTTACGAAAGTCGGTGTCTATGCAATCTATAGAACATATAGCTTGTTCTTCAGTTATTCAGGACCTGCAGTAACAAATATATTACTTGTCCTTGCACTGCTCACAATAATATTCGGCTGTATCGGTGCGATTGCATATTTCGATATGAAGAAGATTATTATTTATAACATTATGATTGCAGTCGGTGTAATTATTATGGGTATCGTCATATTTACAAAAGAGTCTACAATCGGTGGCATATACTATTTAATTCACGATATGCTCATTAAAGCAAGTCTCTTTATGCTAGTCGGTGTGATCATTAAGATCACAGGAGAAACAGATATTAGAAATATCAGCGGATTAATTAAACGCTATCCTGTGCTCGGGTGGACATTCTTTATTGCAGCTTTATGCTTAGCTGGTATTCCACCACTCAGTGGATTCTTCGGTAAATTTTTTATCGTAAAAGCGGCCTTTATAGAAGGTTATACTGCAAGTGCACTTATCATTTTGATCAGTAGCTTAATCGTACTACTCTCTGTTATAAAAATCTTTATCATGGTATTTTTCGGTGATGATAAGGGAATTGTATATGAAACCAAACCTTATCATAAAATGCTGATTGCTTCTGTTATCATGACAACAGTGGCTGTATTATTTGGATTATGCAGTGAACAACTTTATCCGTATATAGCGACTGCAGCTGAGCATATTTATAATCCAGCGTCTTACGTTAAAGCTCTGGGGGTGAAATAATATGGCAATACAACTTATTATTCATATCGGACTAATGATCATGTGGGTGATCATGACCAGCTCAGCTTCACTTGGCAATTTAATATTAGGATATCTGTTTGGATTGTTTGCACTGTATATTATGCGTCCATTCCTACCAGGTGGATTTTATCTCATTCCGTTTCTTAAAGTATTACGATTATTTGCAATTTTTATTATTGAACTCTTTAAAGCAAATATCGGTGTCTTAAAGATTGTTATGTCACCAAAAATCGATATAAAACCTGCATTTTTCACATATGAGACGTCTCTAAGAAAAGACTGGGAGATTAGCCTATTATCTCTGCTCATCACGCTTACACCTGGTACAGTCGTTGTTGCTGTGAGTGATGATAAATCTAAACTTTATATTCATTCGATTGATTTTAGTGATATCGAATCTGAATGTGAAGGGATCAAACAGTCTTTTGAAAAAGCGATAAAGGAGATTGGTATCCAATGATCAATATGGATTTAATAATTATTATCGCACTGATTCTCGTTTCTTTTGCGATGCTCGGAATACTTTACCGTGTAATAAAAGGTCCTACACTAGCAGACCGCGTGGTCGGTCTGGATGCATTAGGCATTTCACTGATGGCAATGATCGCCTTATTTTCAGTATTATTAAATACAAAGTATTTCATTAGTATTATCATGCTACTCGCAGTTCTCGCTTTCTTAGGTACAACAGCGTTTGCGAAATTTATGCAAAAAGGAGAGATCGTTGAATATGATCGTAACAATCGTACAGATCATTAGCATTATCTTTATTATGATTGGTGCACTGCTGTCATGTGTCAGTGCAATCGGGCTTATTCGTCTTCCTGATGTGTATACAAGAGCGCATGCTGCAGGTAAATCATCAACGCTAGGTGTCATGTTTATGATGTTCGGTGTTTTCTTACACTTTCTGGCACGAGATCATCACTTTGAACCGACATTACTTCTTGCAATTTTATTTATCTTTACGACAGGACCTATTGGATCTCATCTTATTATGCGCAGTGCCTATTACAGTGGTACGAAGTATACGGATAGTACAGTTAGAGATGATTTAAAGGACGTTAAATAAATCAGAATAGAGAACAAACGCATCCGTAACTTTAACGGATGCGTTTGTTTTATTTCTTCTTCTTGATTGCAATGGTCGCTCTGCTAATACTGATCAGTGTTTCGCCTTGAACTACTTCCATCTGCCAAACATGTGCAGACTGACCTTTGTGGACGATGCTCGCACGTACTTCTACTATCCCGCTATTCACACTTCTGATGTGATTGGCATTGATTTCTAATCCTAGCGGAATTTCATCGTCTGAAGCGAGAAGTTTTGACCCGAGTGAAGCGGCTGTTTCACATAAGGCGACAGTCGCACCTCCATGGAGATAGCCAAAAGGCTGCGTCACTTCTTCAATGACTGGCATCGTAAGTACTATCGTCTGACCATCGAAAGAGTGAAACTTCATATTTAAGTGGTTCAATAAATTGTTCTGTTCAAATAATTGATGAATCGCTTCCATATAGACTCCTATCGTTTTTAACTATAATATCATTGCAGCGATAAACCCACAAATAATTAACGGAATATTAAATAATAGGAATGTCGGTACACATGTATCCCAAATATGATGGTGCTGACCATCCATATTCAATCCAGCGGTTGGACCTAACGTAGAATCACTAGCAGGACTACCTGCATCTCCTAAAGCAGCGGCCGTACCGATAACTGCGATTATTGCCGCAGTTGATAAACCGATAGATTCACCAAGTGGAATAAATAATGCTGCAATAATCGGAATGGTTGCAAATGATGATCCAATACCAAGTGTTACAATCAGTCCGACGATTAACATAAATATAATCGTCAATACTTTTGAGCCACTTGTAAAGTCTACCATACCCGCAACTAAACGTTCAACATCACCTGTTGCTGACATTACACTGGCGAATCCATTCGCTGTGAGCATGACGACACCGATATATGCCATAATCTTGATGCCTGAGACAAGTTCGTCATCAAGTGTCTTCCAGTCAAATGCAAATGACAGAAAGAATACTAGAATCCCAGCCAGTGCACCGAAAATCATGGATTCTGTCGTAAGCTGTACTAGAAAGGTTGCAGCAATTGCTACTATAGAAACCATGACAACGTATGGTTTCAATGCTTTTCTCGGAGCCTCTTCTTTAAATTGAACCCTCTTATATTCGCGTGGTTTCCTGAATATTATAAACGCTAGTATTAACCCGATAACAAATCCTAACGATGGAATAATCATCGCAGGGAAAATCTGGTTCATTTCTATAGGATGGTCTGCTTTATCAAAACCTTTTTTGATAATGCCATGGAAGATATAACCGAAACCATATGGCATCAGCACATACGGAAAGTTTAATCCGAACGTAAGGATTACCGCAATTAATCGTCTATCGATTTTGAGTTCATTGAATAAACTTAAAAGTGGCGGAATAATAATTGGAATAAAGGCAATATGTACCGGTAAAATGTTCTGAGACATACATGCAATACTAATCAGTGACACAAGTATCGTCACTTTCGTAACTGTTCTTGTCTTTACTGTGTTATCCCTTTTAAGCATATTGATAATTTTTTCAACGAAATAATCTGTAATACCACTATAAGATAATATCGCTGCAAACCCTCCGAGCAATGCATAGCTCAGTGCAACTTCACTACCGTCGACAATTCCTCCTGTAAAGGTAACGATCGTCTTATCTATCCCGAGTCCAGAAACAAGCCCTCCTGCTAGTGCACCGATAAATAATGACAGCACGACATTCAGTCGACATAAACTTAATATAACCATTACAAGTACTGCGATTAAAACTGCATTCATCTTCTCAACCTCACTTTAGTTCTCTAATATATTAGCATACTAAAGTAATTTTTACTTTTCGTCAACCGATTTAACTAATTTATTTAAAATATACTGATAATAGCTTGTCAAATTCCAATATTGTCCGAGATCAATCCAGTGAAACCATTTACTTTCATCAAACAGCAACTTTCCTGCTGTAGCCTCTGTCAGTACAGACTCCGCTGCTGCCATATCATAACGAAAGCGAATAGGAAGTGATAAACCAATCAAAGTATCGATATATGTGCTTGATGTTCCACTGATTGTTATACATGCTTCGTCGTTAAGGTGCGTCAGAATTATGGGCTTTTTTCTATATTGCTTTGCATAACTGAGTGCATCATAGATGATAGCATATGGTACGGGTGCATCGATTTCAAGCAGACGGTTATTATATGCAATTCTCGTCGCTAATTGTGTATCAGACTGATAAACTATCTTTATCATATCTTCATGCTTCAGTTCAACATGATAGAGCGCACTTTCCGGTTGACTAATAATAATATAGAGTCGTTCATTATCTCCGATCACTTCTTCTACATGCTCTATTTTGTCATAAGAGAGCGGAAAATAACGTTCGATTTCAAATGCTTTATGATGATATACCGCTGCATCATAAAGCATCGTTTCAGCTTTTATTACCTCTTTCTTTTGCTTCTTCTGTATCAGTTCTGAAATCATGCTGACCAATTCATTGTCAAGATAATGCGAGAGCAATGTGAAATCAACGCTCACTTCTACATGTATTGAGTGAAGCGTATTAATCTTGTGCATCAGCTTTCTTACATCACTGAATTGGTAGTGTTTTAAATTACCACATGGAATTAAAGTATAACGCTTACCATTAATTTCTCTGATGATAATTTCGTTACTATGCAACGGATATACCGTCTTAATATCATTAAATATGTCGTTATCAATATAAGGTTTCAACTGGCTTATTTGTGATGGTAAAAAACACATATAGCTTGCTATATGTGCCTTAATTTCATTATTCATCTGTTCACCTCTAAAACATACTGTAACCGTTACGACGTAAATTGCGAATCACAAACCCTGCAGTAATTGCACCGATGAGTCCACCGGATAACATTAGAATATCGGCAGGCATCAAATGTGTGATTCCACGTATAAGCTGGTTGAATGCAAATTTTGGTTTCAGTATATAATCTGCTGTAGAAATCTTATCCACAATCGCAAATACGACAAAAGGATAAAGCGCTGTCATAATCCACGTAGATTTTAACAGCATATTGAGAATAAACGCTATTCCGAAAAACAATACAAAAAACAAGATAGTAGATATAATTAATTGTAATAATGCTGTCACTTGAATCCTCCTATAAAAATAAATGATAATGTGTATAGTTAAACTGTGGGCCCGGTGAAGTCGTACTCTTTAAACGCAAAGGTTCCTGCATTTCATCAATCAGCGCTCTAACCATGGGGCTACAGTGATCATCTTGATATAAATCATCAGTGCTACGGAACTGTACATCTTTAATCTCTTCGTCAGGAATGTCTTGACGAATCGTTGTATGTGCAGGACGTACTAAAAAGATGATCATATTATCTGAAATGATATCTTTAATTACCCCTGTACGTAATCCAATTACACCTTCAACAGAACCTTCAATACCCGTCTCTTCATATATTTCTCTTAATACTGCCTGGTCTGCAGTCTCTCCATTATCGACAAAACCTGCAGGAAAGCTCCACATTCCTTTCATACCCCCATATTGTTTCGTAACGACAAGCCATTCACCTTGCTCATTTATTACAAGGCCACTAACGCCAAGCCATACTTTATCTCTTTTCATCTCTTCACCACTTTATATAAATAAAAAGGATGGGACATTGCATCCCATCCCTACAAACTTAGATTCTTAGTACAAATTCTATAGCAATTATAGAAATTTACCTTTTTTGAACGCTACACCTGTACCACCAATTTTGAATACAGCACGTGTATCGATTAATTTCTTCATAAATGCTGCTTTCTTACCAGTAATTTCTTTACCGAATACAACACCTACACCATCATGTGAACCTAAAGAACATACTGTTCCTTTATCATCATATTCGAAAGTAGCTAATTTCTCATTGTTTAATAAACGTTTAACTGCATCTGCAGTAAATTCACCTTGTTGCATTGCAAGTTGAGCTGTCGTTGGCAATGGACGTTTGTTGTCACCTTCGCCAGCCATCACTGCTGAACAGTCACCGATAACGAAGATATCATCGTAACCGTCGATACGTAAATCTTCACGAATTATGATACGACCACGTTTAACGCCGTCAAATGATTCTTCCATCAATTTAGAACCACGTACACCCGCAGCCCAAATTACTGTGTTTGCATAAAGTTGTTCTTCTTTTTCGTCAACTTTAACAACGAAACCATTTTCGTTTGCTGCAACGATAGGTGTTGCAATCTTGAATTCAACACCACGTGCTTCAAGATAATCTACAACATATTTCACTAATGTTTCAGAGAACATCGGTAACATCTTTGGTGCTGCTTCTACACATGTCACTTTAACTTTAGACTGATCGATATTGTATTCTTTACACAGTTCAGGAATACGTTCAGCAAGTTCACCTAATAATTCGATACCAGTGAATCCTGCACCACCAACTAAGATTGCTAAGTCCTTATCATCTTTGTCTGCGCTGTTTGCATAATGCGCAAAACGCTCTTCAATATGTGTAGCAATACGACGTGCAGTATTGATATTCTCGATTTGGAAGGCATGTTCTTTCATACCAGTGATACCGAATGTTTCAGATTCGAAACCTAATGCTACGACTAAAATATCAAAATTGAACGTACCTTTAGACGTTTCAACTGTCTTTTCATCTTTGTTAATCTTTGTAACTTCAGCAGTAACAAAGTCAACTTTAGACTGATTTAAAACACTCGCAATCGGATATAGACAATCTTGATATGCACGTGTACCTGCAGATGCTTCATGTAACCAAGTTGATTCATAGTGATATTCATTCTTATTAATAAGCGTAATATCACAATCTTGTGAACTTACTAATTTTTGAAGTTTAGTAGCTGTTTGTAATCCAGCGTAACCTCCACCTAAAATCACAACTCTCTTTCTCTCAAAACCCATCGATTTCACCCATTCTTATATAATTTTATTCCAATAATCTTGTGATATATGTCACAAATATAATTTTAAGTGTTCCATCTTTTATAATAATCCTTTTACACTTTGAATTCAAGCATATACAAGCAAAATAAAAACTGCTTAACAGTTCTCAGGCGTACCAGCGACGTCTTTCGTTCTGAACGAGCTGCCACAACCACATGAAGCAATTGCATTCGGATTCTCGATTGCAAAGCCGCCCCCCATTAATGATTGTTTAAAATCTACAGTTGTTCCTTTCAATATCGGTGCATCGGCTTTATCTACAAGTACCTTTACATCATAGAAATCATATACTTCATCATTATCCGATGGTGATTCCTCTGCACTCATACCGTATGATAATCCGGTACAGCCCCCACCTTTGACTGAAATTCTTAAGTAACCTTCTGGCATACCGTTTTGTTGCATCATCGATTTTACTTCATATGCTGCTGCTTCTGTTAATATTACTGTTGACATTGCATTACCTCCTAAAAAATCCATGTTTCTTCTATGTGCTGATAAATATTCTTCTTTAACGCTTCAGGCGTCTCACCAGTAACGATATCACCATTAACCAGTGCATATAGACTCTCGTTACATTGCCCGCAATAAGTCAGACAGCCATATTCAAGTACGTCCAGATGCTCATCCTGAGACAACTCATCAAAAACGACCTGGCCACCTTTAGCTAAATTAGAAATACAAAATTCTACGATTGGATTCATCTGATCATCCTTTTTTCATGATAACTATTACTTATCAAGAATCATTAAGTTTTTTTATAGCGAGAAACTTACAATGGCTATAAATTAAAGTCAAACTATATTATAATTTAAATTGTACAAAAACTATAGAACTTTGACTTATAAATGGGGAGAATACAATGAAAAATTTAGTGTTACTTGGTGGGGGATACGGTAATATGCGTATTATGCAACGTCTTTTGCCTAATACGTTACCGGATGAGTACAATATTACTTTGATTGATAAGATACCATTTCACGGACTTAAGACGGAGTTCTATGCACTTGCAGCTGGAACGGAATCGGATAAAGATGTACGTGTAGAATTCCCAAAGGACAAACGTCTGAATATTGTCTTCGGGGAAGTAACACATATTGACTTGGATAAACAGATTATTTCACTCGGTGAAAATCATGTAGATTACGATGAACTCGTTATTGGACTCGGCTGTGAAGATAAGTATCACAACGTACCAGGCGCTGAAGAATATACCTACAGTATTCAGACGATGACGAAAGCACGCAAAACATATCAGGCGATCGCTGACTTACCAAATGGCAGCTGCGTTGGAATTGTAGGCGCCGGTTTAAGTGGGATAGAACTTGCAAGTGAGCTACGAGAATCAAGAAAGGATCTTAAGATTCGATTATTTGATCGTGGTGAACGCATACTTCCTGCATTCCCAGAGAAGTTGAGTACATATGTAAAGAAATGGTTCGATAAGAATGACGTTGAAGTGATACCGAACTCCAATGTTGTTAAGGTGGAGCCAGGGAAACTTTATAATAATGACATCACCTATGATGTAGACATTTGCGTTTGGACTGCAGGCATCCAACCTGTAGAATTAGTTCGTACACTACCTGTCGAACTTGCTGAAGGTAATCGTGTAAAAGTGAATCAGTATCACCAAATACCTGAGCATCGCAATGTCTTCGTAGTAGGCGACTGTGCTGCACTACCACATGCACCAAGTGCACAACTTGCGGAACTTCAAGCAGAACAGATTGTTGATGTCATGAAACATATATGGCAGAATAAATCGCTACCTGAAACAATGCCAGAACTTAAAATTCAGGGGTTCATGGGCTCATTAGGAGATAAAGAAGGCTTTGCATTCTTGATGGAAAAAACCGTTACAGGAAGACTTGCACGACTTATGAAGTCAGGTGTACTCTGGTTATATAAATATCATAATGGATAATATAAGAACCCATCATTTGATGGGTTCTTATACTATCCGTTAATACTTTAACGGTAATGTTGCGCTACAAACTTTGTTACTTGCGGCAATTGAATGTAACCATCTGCAACAATCTCATCATCCATCGTAATCAGTGGATAGAATAATTCATCATTGTTAATCTGTTCAATGATATTTTCATCATGATCCGTTAAATTAGAACTATTATTAATATCAATATAATTAAAATTAAATGCGAGCTCTGGAAATTTCCGTTTTAAATTTGGCTGAATCCAGTCATAAATATCCTTTGACGTCGGTGCATTGACACAGCTTGCACACACAACATCGGCACCATAGATGATAACATTTATCATTTATAAGCCATCCCCCTTAATTTTTTCATTAAAATATGCTATATTGATTATACTAAAGAAATGAGTAATTACATAGTAATACTCTTGGAAAGGAGTTATTATGACAACTGAACAGCAAACAATGTTTGACCAAGTCAATGAAGTGCTTGAAAAGTTACGTCCATTTCTTTTAAGAGATGGCGGCGACTGCGAATTAGTTGATGTCGAAGATGGTATCGTAAAATTACGTTTACTTGGCGCATGTGGTACATGTCCTTCTTCTACAATCACATTAAAGGCAGGTATCGAACGCGCATTACTTGAAGAAGTGCCTGGCGTCGTTGAGGTTGAACAAGTATTTTAATAAAATCCCAAATCAACACTGTTGATTTGGGATTTTATTTTACTTACGGGGTTGTTATTGGACGATGATGAATGTGATTGTCCATCTGTTCATCTATATACGCCCATCCTTTCCAGCCGATATGTACTGCGTCACTTAATACATATGGTTCGTACTCCTTATCACTTAAATCATAGAGTTTAAATCCAGCTGAAGTGATTTTCTTGTTGATTTTATCATATACTGGCTGTCTTTGAGATTGTGGAATATTGATATGATCATACCATTTTCCATTAGCAGGAATAGAGATAAATATCGGGTCTGATTTGCTCTCCTTTAAAATATCAAGCAATAATTGTAAGTCGTTAAATTCTTGAGAGTTGATATAAAACTCACCATTTCTATATAATTTTTTTTGATGTTTTTGTATCATATCAAAATATTCATTTCTCATAAAATATGGATTGTTAGTTGCATGCCTACTTCCAAATTTCACTGCTAAATCTCTGATTTCTTCCCAAGATTTGTGTTCTAGATCGAGATGCTTTCTCTTTTTAAATCGATTTCCAGGAATCATGAACTTTGATTTAACAATATCATTTTTCTCCATAAGATTTTCATAGATGCCCCTTGAAACTTCGCTATTATCCGCTTCACTATTTGCATACACATTAACTTGTTCATCATCCTTAGTCGCAGAAAAATGCATTAATCTCTTACTCATCCTATGCTTTAAGTCTGGAGATAGATTTGGATTGCTCAATAGTTTATCTAATTGTAATTGAGAATATCGTGCAGAAAAATTATTATCTTCCAGTCCTTTTTTTGTAAACCATTGTGGTGAAATGATAATTGCAAACTTTTTGTTTTCGATATGCCCAGCATGACTTCCAATATTAATGGCGTGAATTAAGTCGGTAGATCCACCTGTCCCAATAAGAAAAGGGATCTTACCGAATTTCTTTTCTTTGAATATATGCGTCGGATGAAAGGGATCACGTTTCTCAAGTTCACTTGAACCAAATATCGGGTAGAACTTCTTATCTTCGAACATCTCTGTCTGAATCGCACTTCCCTTAAATGTTATTTCATTTAAATTGACACCATCACCGGTTACTGTCTTAAAAGGAACATATCTTTTTAGATAGTCAGATGGCATTGCTAAAAAAACTACAAATAGACTAATGGCAATGATTGCCGGTAAGAACTTTTTAATCATCTTAATTCTTCTAATACATCTGCTATCATGTTTGGTGTTGCCCATTCATCACGATCAAAGTCGGTGATTGTGAGATCCATATCTAATCGATCATTTAATGCAAGTAATAATCCGACTGTTGCAAACGAATCAAGAATATTCTCATCAAATATTCTTACGTCCGGATTTTCTTTTACAATATTGTTTTCTGCTACATCTGCGATTACATCTAATACTTCTTGTTTAAATTCCATTATTCTTCACTCCTAAAATAGTTTTCCTGAAAAAATTAAAAATCCAAATGCCACAACGTGGAAAGTAATCAGAATTCCTATGAAATCAACTACTTTTACTGGTAACTTATAAGGATGTTTCTTTCGGTATTGTTCATAATAACCATATAGTACAAATAAGATACCGTGGTATATTCCGTATGCTATATAAAACCATTCAATGCCATGCCAGATACCCATGATAAGAAAGTTCAGCATAAAACCTATATTGCTTGTCGTAAAGTTATTCTTAATATATTTATTCTTTGAAATAAAGAATACAAAACGCATATACACCATGTCTCTAAACCAAAAAGACAGTGACATGTGCCATCTATTCCAGAAATCTTTGATGTTCTTTGCTTTAAAAGGCTGATTAAAGTTCGGTGGTGTTTCAACACCCATAATATAACTAAATGCAAGGGCAAATAAACTGTAACCCGCAAAATCAAAGAAGAGATAGAAACTATAAGCATACATATAGATAATCTTCATCCATAAATCTGAATTCTCAAAAGTTATATTCAATATTACTTTCTGGTTAATAAAATACGCAATGATATATTTATATAAAAATCCAATAAAAATATAATGAATTGCTTTTTGTAAAAGATCAGAATATTTTTCCTGAGTTATCTCTCTCGCAATATCTTTATTAAATCGTTTATATCGGTCAATAGGACCGGAAGAGATCGTCGGAAAAAAGGTTAAGAACTTCAGTACTTCAAATAAATTAAGTGTTTTGATGCGTCTATCTCTTATTTCCATAATTATTTGAATACATTTAAACATGATATAGGATATCCCTAAGAATCCAATTAATGATTTAATAGAAAATTCACCTAGATGACCTGTAAAACCAAATAGTGAACTTTGAATTACTTTTACAGCTGCCAGCGGGGCAATAGATAACACTAAAAAGATAATAAACAAAGATAAGGTATTTTTGTGCTTTACTAACTTTAAATAACTACTAATTATAATAAGTTGATAGATGATATATATAATAAAGCTAATCATCTCAAACGACAGTATCGATATGCCAAAAAGGTTCTTGTTAGGATCTTTAAAGATTAAAACCAGCATGATAACTGTAACAACCCAATTATAATAATGGTTCCTTCTTCCACAGAAACCGAGTACTATGACAGGTACCAATAGTGCTAATGCTATAAAGAAAAACTGAAAATCTCCATAAGGTATCATTATCGATCACCTAATAGTGCTTTGCGATCTACTTTCCCGTTTGCAGTCATAGGAATTTGATCAATCACATTAAACTTTCTTGGAATCATATATTCAGGCAATTCATTTTTTAGCTTTTCTTTAACAGTAGCTTCTTGAAGATTAATTGCAACAACATGGGCAATTAGGTATTGTACTCTTCCTTGTTTCTCAACAGGTGTTACAATACACGCCTTAATGCCTTCCTGCTCAGTAATCACATGTTCTATCTCTTCAAGCTCCATACGGTAACCATTCAGTTTAATCTGAAAGTCAATACGCCCGTCAATAAACAATAGTCCATCTTCAAGTCTAGCTTTATCTCCCGTACGGTAGCTACGTTCTTTATCTTGGTAGAATTGCGCTGCAGTCTTATCCGGCGCATTGACATAACCTGTACTTACCGCATTACCATGAACGTGCAGCTCATCATCGGTAATAGATAATGTAACACCTGGTCGTGCATATCCAACAGGTAAAGGGTTATATTTGTGCAGTACATCTTCAGTTATTTCTAATCCTGTCACTGCAACAGTTGCTTCAGTAGGACCATAAGTATTGTAAATATGACTATCATTAAACTTGGACTTTAAGCTTTCAGCTGTCTTATGCTTGAGTGCCTCACCACAGAAGTAGAAATACTTTAAATTACTATGATGCACTGCGTCAAATTCCGGTAGCATTAAACACATTTCCATGAATGACGGCGTAGATACCCACGCCGATATCGGATATCGTTTTAAAGTTTCATAAATGCCGATCGGTTTTTTGATCATATCCTTGTCAATCATCACTAATGTGCTTCCCGTCGCTAGTGAAGGGTATACGGCCATTACCGAAAGATCAAAAGATAAAGGCGCCTGATTTAACCAGTAATTTTCTTCTTGTGTTTCGTATAAAGATGTCATCCACTCTGTAAATTCATTTAATGATTCACTCAGTATTGTTACTCCTTTTGGCATCCCTGTCGACCCACTTGTGAATATTGTATAGGCTACATCATCCGCTTTAAGACCTGGTAAATTATAGTATTCTTCTTTAACGTCACTTGGAGTTATCGTTTGTATGGGTGTTGCTAATTCTTCTGTCGCAAAGATAAATTCCGGTTGGATTGTATCGATTATTTTATCTATACGTTCACTTGGTATCGACACATCTATCGGTACATAACCAATTCCAGCTTTAAGTGATGCGATCATACCTACTAGCATCCATTTTGACATATGTCCGTATACGATGAGTGGTTTTTTCGAATGTAATAACTTCTGCCCCAAATCATCACTTAATAAATCAAGTGCACGATACGTCATCGTTTCCTCTCTATGAATAAAAGCAATTTTTTCTGGCTGCTGATTTACAACTTGTTCAAACGTTTTTAGAAAATCCATTTTCCACCTCTTACATTAAAATTCATTGTATATAAAGTTATTCTCAACGCTTCCACCAGCGTATATCCAGAACAACATGAACAGTATTGAAATATAAAGTAAAGTTAGGAGTACTAATCTAGTATTCTCGTTTATTGTATCTTTCATGGCTTCACCTCTTTATTCTCACCTAATTATATTACAACTATATTTCAAACATTAAAATTATATTAATAATTTATTTACAATAACTGATATTACTATTTTTTAACTTTAAAATCAATAAATTTCCTGTTCATAATTTGGACACAAAAAAAATACTATGATTTCTCATAGTATTTTTATACTTCTGTTTTCTTCTTTTGATGATTAACACACGTATATTATTCACCAGTTTCGTATATGCGAATAACATCTAATAAGTTTTTAACACTATGCGTTGGCGGAACTTGCTCTGCCATCACCTGTTCATAAGTGCTGACTCCTGTTTGAACATGTAATGTATCTATCCCTGCATTGATACCACTCATAATGTCTGTCATATATAAATCACCGATCATTACGAGTTCTTCTTTCGGTAATTGCATCATATCTACTGCTTTATTCATAATTGTTTCCATGGGTTTACCGATAAACTTAGGTTCTATACCCGTTGATACAGAGACCACACTCGTTAAAGCTCCATTCCCTGGTAAAAATCCACGTTCTGTCGGAATAGACGTATCTGGATTTGTCGAAATAAATCGAGCTCCATTACGCACAGCAAGACATGCTTTAGATAATTTTTCATAGTTGATGTCTACATCTAGGCCAATAACGACATAATCCACATGAATATCATCTGTAATAACAAGCTGTTCATCTTGTAATGCTTGTCTGATTCCAGTACCACCAATAACATAGACACTTGCACCTGGATGTTCTTCTGCGATATAACTTGCTGTTGCCATTGCACTTGTGACAACATTATCAGGCGTTGCGATAAATCCCATATCCGTTAATTTCTCAGCAACCTCATCCGGACGTTTCGATGCGTTATTTGTAACAAAGAGATAGGGTAGATTATTATTCGACAAATATTCGATAAATTCCTTTGCACCTTCTATAACGCGTGTGCCAGCGTACATCGTTCCATCTAAATCTAACAGATAACCTTTATACTTCTTCAACTTTTCCACCCTTTCCAAATGCTGATACTGGTCCTAATTCATTTTCGATAAATGTATCCACATTTGCTTTAAACTGTTTATAGCTTGCAATATTCTCCATAAATACACGCTTCACTTCATTGTGATCAATATTAATATAATCACGTACAAACCATTGTCTTAAATACAATGTATCGCGCATCATCTGCGCATCTTGTGCAGGAATTACTTGTTCCATTTCAAGGATATCCAATACATCTTTATAACTTCCTGGATCTCGCATAATAAATCCATCGATAATCATATTTCCTACATCTACAACACTCTCAATCAACATATGCGCAATACGCTCGAGTGCGTATCCTTCACTCTCTTCTAACACTTGTGATAATTGATTGATATACGCTAACTTTAATGTGAGTTCTTCTCTATCTACGAAATACATACCATCGCCTCCACTTCTCAGTTTATCAAATTTTGTATTCCGCTGCACTTCAATGTATACTATTCTTAAATGAGGTGAAGAAAATGATAGATATGTTCTTATATGATGATGAAGAACAAGCCAAAGTCAGATTCGTCAGCTTTGTTGGCGATAGCCGACATGATTTGACTTTAATTCAAACTGACCGACATTACGGTAAGACCATTGTATTAAATACACAATCAAACAAATTCGGTATTATTGGTCGAGATGATCTGGATGAACCTGGCTATATTGAACACGTACTTGGTGTCAATGAAAGTGATGCAGAAGAAATAAAGAGCTTTTTATATGAGGTCATTCTATAAAAAGCGATAATGATTATTATAATAATCATTATCGCTTTTTTATTTTAGTAGACTATAAATCTGTTGTGCCAATTTCTCATTATTAGGAATTTCATTTTGTGTTAGTTTGTTAGTAGCAACGACGACGACCTTGTTATGATTAAACAGGCTGACAAAATCTATCCCAAAGAAGTATCCACGCGAACGGTAATATTCTTTTTTTAAGGACATACCATATCTATATTTAGAATGTATATTAAAAATCATGGGCTTCGATATTGAATCTAATTGTGACTTACTTAACACTCTATATTGCATCACATCATTCAATAAAATTCCCATATCTTTCGGAGACATATAAATATTCCCTGCACCATAAAATTTATCCAAGCCCGTTGGCTCTATCGCTTTCCAATTATGATTCACATACTTTAATCCTTTAACAAAATAAGGGCTTAATTTTTCGTCATCAAAAAAACTTGATTCTTTTAAATGATATTTCTTAAATATACGCTGTTCAACATTTTGCTGATAAGATTTTCCTGTGACATTTTCTATCACCTTTGCAAGTAAAATATAATTTGCATCATTATATAAATATGATCCATGAGGAACTTGGCCAAGACCTGTCGCATTTATATTATCAACTGATGCATCTAATCCATGATAATCTCCATGAGATGCATACTTCACTAACCCCGAGCGATGTAATATTAAATCTTTTATTTTAATATTTGGATATTTGAAATTTGGAATGTATTGTTTAACAGGTACATCAACATTAATTATCCTATCATCAACAAGTTGCTTTGTAATAATCCCGGTTATTAATTTTTGGCAAGAACCAATTAAATACATGCTATTCTCGTCAAATTTTTCAGTCTGATCAGCACCTTTAAATCCATAAGACTGATCTAACAATGTATCATTATTGTAAGCAACAAATACACTTCCATTAAAGTGATTTTTCTTTATCAATTGATCTACTTGTATTTTTAATGTATCATTTTGATTCGTTTTAACTATGTTTGTTTGAACACCTGTATTTTGTTTATCTCTTGCTTCATGTCCTTCATTATTTTTTCCTGTTAATTCATAAATTAATGCTGCCCATAATCCAATGATTAGCAACAAAACGATTAGCTTTCTCATAAATACCTCTTTGACAATGTGATATGTAGAATTTATAACTTTTATTTATAATTGTCAATTATTAGCAATATTCATTTGAATTGAGTATATTTAATAGTATTGTTTCTGCTTGATATACATTGCTTTCCCTATTGGATGCCACACAAATAAACGATTTTGCATTAAAATAAACAACAACATCATGTGCATATAAAGAGCCTCTTAATCTTAAATAATTATCTCTTAAAGAAATCCCACTTCTGTACTTTTGATTTTTATATCGATGAGGTGCTAGTATGAACTCTGTTTTTGGTTTATTGAAGATAAGATGGTTAGCGAATAGATGACTAAGTATATCAATATCCTTCAGTGACATATACATATTTCCTGCTCCATAGTACTTATCAAGATCATTATGCCAATCTTCAATAAGTACACTACCAAATTGATGAAGGCCCGTCGTTGCACCGGTAACTTCATCATAAAAGCAACTATGCGCAAGCTGATATTTGTCGATAATTCTGTCATAAACTACCGCTCTATACGTCTGGTTTTCGACAATTTCGATTAGTTTTGCGAGTAATATATAGTTTGCATCGTTATAATCAAATTTATGAAATGGTAGTTTAGCACCCGATGCTCGAATCATATTTACGGATTGATCAAGTCCATAAAAATTGTGATGTACCTTATACGGACTAAGTCCACTAATATGAAGTAATAAGTCTTCAATCGTAATAAAATCAGGTAAACCGTTAATATATTTAACAATCTTATCCATTCTACGGATTTTACCTTCATCTATCAGTTGTTCAATGATAATACCCGTAATAAATTTTTGTATAGATGCTGTTAAAAATTGTGTATCGTATGTTATCGGATCCTGGTTTAAGTTTTTATATCCATAGCTTTGATGTAAGATACCTTTTCCTTCATGACTTATTCGAATTTGTCCATTAAAGTTTAGACCATGTAAATATTTATCTATTGCAGTGTAAGATATATTACGGTTACGATTAAATAAAAATTCAAAGGCTATTTTCATTACGCTCTCCTAAAAAAACCGAAAAGCATATGCTTTTCGGTCTAGTATAATAAATTCAATTTATTTCTGAAAATATTTGAAGGTCTTATCTTTATGCTCAGTTGGCTCTTCTTGCTCATTCTGCTGTTGTTTTTCAACTTGTGTCTGTTTCTCTAGTTGAACAGGCACCTCTGACTCAGCACGCTTTGTGTCATCTTGTTGTGATGTATTCGCTGCAATCACAACCTCAGCACCGAAATGCTTTACAACTTCTTGTTCATTCAGTCTTCTCAGAACAAAATATGCACATCCAAAGTTGCAGTACTCAAGTAAATAATCCTGGATTGTAGAGAACCTTTTATTTACTTCCGAGCCCTTTTTATTATCTTCGAAGAAACCACGTAGCCTGAGCTGTTCGAATCCTATATCGCCAACAATATAAGGATAGCGATCTAATATTTCTGAATATCGATGGTCAAACATTTCCTGATTGAATGCTTCTCGATAATTCTCAATGACTTCAAAATAATGTCGTCCAGTCTGTATGATCATAGCGCACCTACTTACTAGAAAGCTCACCTAAACGATGTTTTTCTTTCGCAGCTTCATTTACTTGTTCATCTGCATGATATGAACTTCTCACCATTGGTCCTGCCTGGCAGTGTTTGAATCCTTTTTCCATCGCTACTTTACGTAACTTACCGAATTCAAGCGGTGTATAATATTTTTGGACCTTAAGGTGTTTACGGCTTGGCTGAAGGTACTGACCGATTGTCATAATATCTACGTCATTTGCACGCAAATCATCCATCACTTCGTAGATTTCTTCTGTTGTTTCTCCAAGTCCAACCATTAAACTCGATTTTGTCGGGATATCTGGATATAGTTCTTTAGAACGTCGTAATACTTCAAGAGAACGGTCATACGTTGCACGCGCACGAACTCTTGGCGTAAGGCGTCTTACCGTTTCAATATTATGGTTTAAGATATCTGGTTTTGCTGCCATCAACGTTTCCCAGTTCTCAATGCTGCCACCCATATCAGATGGTAATACTTCAATTGTTGTATATGGATTGACTTCACGTACTTGACGAATTGTTTCCGCATAAACATGTGCACCACCGTCTTTTAGGTCATCACGAGCAACTGCTGTGATAACGACGTGCTTTAGATTCATTAGACGAACAGATTCTGCAACACGTTCTGGTTCGTTTAAGTCAAGTTCATTCGGCAATCCTGTCTTAACTGCACAGAAACGACATGCACGTGTACAGATTGCACCTAATATCATGATTGTCGCAGTCTTTCTTTCACCCCAGCATTCATGGATATTCGGACATTTTGCTTCTTCACATACTGTATTTAAATTGTGCTCGCGCATCATTTTTTTTAGACCAGTGTAACTTTTATTAGTATTTAATTTTATCTTTAGCCATTCGGGTTTTCTTAGTATTTCTTCATTTTTTGTAGCCAAACTAATCCCTCCAAAATTCTGATGATTTCATTATAACATATATGTAAGATGCCATTATTGTCAAATTTATAAACTCAGCATGTGTATTATATTTTTTTCACTGCTGTTTCCATAATATCACGTAAAAATTCTGGCATATAATAGCGCTTTTCATTTTGCGTAAACTGGGGAAAGAATCTTCCGAAAGTATACATATCGAGTGTCGCTAAATAATATTTCTTATGATTATCTATTTCCTCTGTACCAATGAAATAGCGTTGCTGTGACTGTATATAACCAATATTCTTCCATACATACATTCCAAAGATATCCCCTCTGAATCCGAAACCTTTGACAATGTCATCGCGGTAATCATGCAGCATACTCATATTGATAATTTCTTTTAGTTCACGTCCTGAGAGCGTAATCTTAACTGGGTTAATCGGGTGTGGCAGCATCGTATGTAAATCGAAATATGAAAAACCTCTACCTTCAAATCCTTTTACAATAAGACCAGAATTAATCAGGGCACAGTCCCCACCTGTGAAATCCATCAAAGCTTGTGAGAGCAGATCTGTTGTATAGGATGCACTGTAAAGGCGTCTCGGCAAATCCAGCTGCTTGTCTGAAACTTTTTGGCTGAGCAGCGCTGCACCTGCTTCAAAGAAGTCTTCTCCTGTTGGTCTGAGGTCGTTCGTATCAATCAACCTTGCACTTTTACGGATAAGCTTTCGCCCTTCAAATATTAAAGTCATCTCTCCGATGTACTCACCATATCTACCAGCAGCACCGATAAGTACATCATTTACAACTTCTCCTTGCTGGAAGAAATGATGTGTATGTGCACCTAGTATAATATCAATTTGCGGACAAGCTTCAGCAAGCTGTCGATCAAAGAACTTTCCGAGATGGCTCAGAATAATCACGACATCTACATGTTCATGAATGCGATGTACTTCACGAATAATGGCAGACATCGGATCCGTAACCTCCCAGCCTAGCGCTTTATAAAAAGGTGTAAATTCAGCTGTAGCACCGATGATACCATAAGTGATTCCTTGTCTTTCCATAATAACGGATGTGCGAATGTTTTCTGGAAGATTGCCCTGTTCATCAAATAGATTACAGCATGTAATTTCGAACCGTGCATCTTGATAAAGTTGATTGAACGCATCATGATCGAGCGTGATTCCCTCATTATTTCCGATCGTCACTACATCTACTTGTGCATCATTCAGTAATTCTATATTCGATTTTCCTAATGTTGCCTCAGTCAGCGGATGACTTCTGTCCACATGATCCCCCAGGTCAAAATAAATCATATCTGTGTGTTCTTCACGTCTATCATTGAGATAACGACTAATTTTATGATAGTTGGATAAATAGCTATGTATATCGTTCGTATGAAATAATTTCACTTCCATGTCGCTTCACCTCTCTTAGCTTATCGTACTCTTAATTATTAAATATATTCCTAACAGCATCAAGATTACTCTGAGCATCATAACGACCGTTGAGGATTTCATTGATTTATTGATACGTACACCGATACGTGCGCCAACATAGCTGGCAGCAATCAAGATGAGTGCATAGGGCCATATAATATTACCTTGAGCGATATGACTCACTGCTCCTGTCACACTAGACACAAAAATCATAATCATACTTGTACCTACTGCAATATGAGGTGGAAATCTAAAGATAATGATCATCAAAGGGGTCATCAGGGCACCACCACCAATGCCGAATAACCCTGTCAGACAACCTACGAAGAAAGTCGCAATTACAGCCGGAACAGGTGCAATGCTATAATGATATGTCACACCTTCCTTGTCCGTAAATGTCTTCTCATGTGCTTTATTCTGAAAAAGTCTTATCGGTTTTATCTTATCTCTCACCAAAAGAACAATACTCATGATAATGAGAAATATTCCAAAGTATAGATTGAAGCTATGTAATGTTAAATACTTACTTAAATGTGCACCAATTAATGCACCAGGAATGATACCGATCATAAAGATGACTGCATTCTTCAGATCTGCCTGTTTATTCTTCATATATCCAATTGCAGCGGTCAGTCCAGTAGAGATTAAAATCACTGTAGAAGTCCCGATTGCCTTTTGCGGTGTAATACCATCAATAATCCCAGCATCCATCCCAAGATATATGAGTGCAGGAACAATGATTATACCGCCACCAATTCCAACGATAGCGCCGATAATACTTGAGAATAAACCGAGAATAATTAATATAATAATTGCTTGAATTGTCATCATGTCACTTCCTAAAATAATTTCAGCTGTTTATGATTCAGCCCTGTATATTCAATACCTAATAACTCACATATCTGTTTAGCATTTTTAGCTGCATGACCCCCGGAATTATTGTTGAATAGACAATAGACGTCCTTTGCTTTATGATCTAGTATCTTTAGCGATTGTGCAATGTGCTTGAGTTCCGTCTCATTATAATCGTACAAATATCTGACATCTCGCCATTCATCATCTGTTAAGTCTTTCTTTGTCCATCCAGCAATATTTCTTCCGTGAAGTCGCATCAACGCTGTATTTGAAGTAACTCTATTGACGAAAGGAATAGAGCCATGCCCCGCCTGGGGTTCATCACACACAGAATGCATCAGTTCATGTTCATAAAGAAACTGTAACGTATGCTCTTTCATATCATCTGTAAACCAGCTATCATTTCTAAACTCGATACAGAGTGGAAATGGTTTAAGGTGTTGTTTTAAATAGATGATATAGTTAATATTAATAGTAGAACATTCATACCAAGGTGGAAACTGAATTAATATACAACCGAGCTTTCCCGCTGCAAAGAGTGGCTGAATCATCTGTTTGTACTGGCGGATCAGTTCTTCTTTATTGGCAGCAAACTTGCTGATATCATTATGTCCTGTTAATGCCTGATGAATCTTCACGATAAACTTAAAGTTGTCCGGCGTCTCACTGATCCATTTACGAATATTACGTTCCGGCTGCAGTGAATAGTACGTCGCATCTAATTCAACGATGGGAAAATGTGCAGCATAGTTAAAAAGCTTCTCTGATTTATTCGTTAAATCTTCATATAATAAATCGTGGTCGCCCCATCCTGTTAATCCAATATATATCATATCATCACCCATTTACAATCTTATCATAAAGTAAGGAAAACGATGAGAAAACTGAACTAAGAAGGAGCACTTATGACTGATATCAAATTAGAACATATCAACTTTTCTGTTGATAATAAACAAATCTTAAAAGACATTACGACAACCTTTCATTCAGGTAAGATTACAGCACTTATCGGACCCTCTGGAGCGGGCAAAACAACATTGCTGAAACTGATCAATGGTCTGAGAAGTCCGGATTCCGGTAATATCTATATCGGTGAAAAAGAGATTCAATCATTCGACCTTATCAAGCTGAAGCAGCAGATTGGAATGGCACTTCAAAGCGCACCGATGATTCAAGGGACAGTATATGACAACCTTAATCTACCGCGCTCGATTTTCGGGGACACGCTTGATGAACATAAAGCAATGGAACTGCTGGATCAGGTAAATCTGGAGACAACGGAGCTAACGACTGATGTTAAATCATTATCTGGCGGACAAAGGCAACGTCTATCGATTGCCAGAACGCTTGTTAATCAACCGGAAGTATTATTACTGGATGAGATTACGTCTAGTCTGGATCCAAGAAGCGTCAAGGAAGCAGAAGCCCTCATACGCAAAATCTGTGATCAGTTCGGTGTGACCATTATATGGATTACGCATGATGTAGAACAGGCAAAACGCATCACAGATGATTACTGTATGTTAAAGGATGGACAATTTATCGTAGCAGGCCATTCTTCAGAACTAGAAACGACAGAACATCCTGTATTAAAAGCATTCTTGAAAGGAGAAATAGAATGACACTTTTTCAAATTTCACTCGCATTTATATTTGTAATTATACCGTTAGTGATGAGCGCTGTGCTCAAGCTAGGTCTTGAGAAAGATGTTATCATCGCTGCAGTACGAAGTACAATCCAGCTGATGATTGTAGGATATATATTGACCTTTGTCTTTGATGGCAATCATCCTATTTATATGTTTTTAATGATCTTACTTATGATCGTAGCAGCAACTCAGAACATCATTAAAAAAGGACAAGGAATCAGAGGAATCACCTGGAAAATTGTCCTTACGCTTATCGTTGTGGAAGTATTGACAATCGGTATTCTGACGGGATTTCGTATTATTCCATTTGAACCAAGATATGTTATACCGATCAGTGGAATGATGATTGGTAATGCGATGGTGCTTTCACTTTTATTCTTAAATCGTTTCTTAAGTGAATTGGACCAGAATGACGAACAGATTGAATTAATCCTGTCACTTGGGGGTACTCCAAAACAAGCAATTCACAGAGTATTGATGACAAGCATTAAAAATTCGATGATACCAACAATCGAAAGCACAAAGACGATGGGACTCGTTCAGCTTCCTGGTATGATGAGTGGCCAGATTATCGGGGGAGCTGATCCTCTTGTTGCCGCACAGCTACAGCTTATAATAATCTTCCTGTTAATGACTGCAGCAACGTTATCAAGTGTCCTTGTCGGATTCTTAAGCTATCCAACCTTATTTAATGACCGTGAGCAATACATAGGCAAATATTCAAAATCGTAATCTATATTGCTTATGCAGAATTTATAAAAGGTCGAGACATAGAGTCTCGACCTTTTATTTAAACATTTTCCTTTTATAGAGTGTGATAAACGTTACAAGCATTAACGTTAATGCCACACCAATTGTTCCATACCAAGTTAGTTTCGGTAAATCTACATTCATTCCGAAGAAGCTGAACACAAGTGTCGGAAGCGTTAAAAATACTGTAAACAGTGTTAATATCCGCATAATATTATTCATTTCATTCGCAATTAATGATGAATAAGATCCTGTAATACTTTCTAATATGCGTGTATAAAGCTCTGTCGTATTTAAGGCCTGTGTATTCTCAATCATTAAATCTTCCAGCAATTCTTTATCTTCTTCGTAAAGTTTAAGTGAACGTGATCTGAATATTTTTTTTATCGTATCTCCATTTGCAGTAAGTGACGTCAAGAAATAGACTAAACTCTTCTCAATCTCCATTAATTCATACAGCTGCTTATTCGTTAAGGAGTGTCTTAAGTTTGCTTCAATCTTAATACGCTCACGATTTATTTTCTTCAATGTGTTATTATATTTCGTTGCAACTGTAAGCATCACTTCCAGCAAGAATCGAGATTTCATCCGAAGATCAAAGGTCAGATTTACAATCTTATTGAATAGATCGTTTTCTCTTGAACAAATCGTTATAATATAACCTTTGCTTAATATGATACCGATAGGCACTGTAATATACGATTCTGTCTGCCTTATATTCTTATCCAGTACCGGAAAATCCGTTATCACTAATGTACTGTTAGAATCTTCATCATATTCAATACGTGCCCCTTCCTCTGGATCAAGTGGATCCTCGAGAAACTCTATAGGAACTTCAAATGCTTCTGCAACTTCTTCCATTTCTTCACGGGAAGGCATGACAAGGTTAACCCAGTTATTCAGTTGATACTTCTCTGTTTTAATAATTGTGCCTTCTTCTGAATTAATATATGTAGTAATCATTTGCCCACCTCCGTGATATCAACATTAAAATCTTATAATAACTTCCATTTAAAATCTATAGATAATTAGAAAAAATAAAAAAGATTGGGTTACCCCAATCTTTTTATATGTGAAGACTATCCAATCGAGCCTTCCATCTCAAACTTGATCAAACGGTTCATCTCAACTGCATATTCCATCGGTAATTCTTTCGTGAATGGCTCAATGAAGCCCATTACGATCATTTCAGTCGCTTCTTCTTCAGAGATACCACGGCTCATTAAATAGAATAGTTGTTCTTCAGATACTTTTGAAACTTTCGCTTCATGCTCTAATGAAATGTTATCGTTTAACATTTCGTTATATGGAATTGTATCTGATGTTGACTCGTTATCCATAATTAATGTATCACATTCGATGTTTGAACGTGCACCCGTCGCTTTACGTCCGAAGTGAACGATACCACGGTATACTACTTTACCACCTTGTTTTGAAATTGATTTCGAAACAATTGTAGAAGAAGTATTCGGTGCCATATGCATCATCTTCGCTCCAGCATCCTGAACTTGTCCTTTACCTGCTAAAGCAATAGATAATGTCATACCACGTGCACCTTCACCTAGTAGGTAACATGCTGGATATTTCATCGTAAGTTTAGAACCGATGTTCCCATCAATCCATTCCATCGTTCCATTCTCATAGACGAAAGTACGTTTCGTAACTAAGTTGAATACGTTGTTCGCCCAGTTTTGAATTGTTGTATAACGGCAGTAAGCATCTTTTTTAACGATAATTTCAACGACTGCTGAGTGCAATGAATTCGTCGTATAAACGGGTGCTGTACAACCTTCAACGTAATGTACACTTGCCCCTTCGTCAACAATGATTAATGTACGTTCAAATTGTCCCATATTTTCAGAGTTAATACGGAAGTATGCTTGTAGCGGCGTTTCAAGTTTAACGTTTTTAGGTACATAGATAAACGATCCACCAGACCATACTGCTGAGTTTAATGCAGAGAACTTATTATCTGCAGGTGGAATTACTGACGCAAAGTGTTCTTTAAAGATATCTTCGTTTTCACGTAATGCTGAATCTGTATCTTTAAAGATAATCCCTTGGTCTTCAAGGTCTTCTTGCATATTATGATATACAACTTCTGATTCATATTGTGCTGATACCCCTGCAAGATACTTCTGTTCAGCTTCTGGAATACCTAATTTATCAAATGTCTGTTTAATTTCTTCAGGTACTTCATCCCATGAACGCTCTGTATGTTCAGATGGTTTTACGTAATACGTAATTTCATCGAAGTTAAGTTCTGATAGATCTCCACCCCATGTAGGCATTGGCATCTTATAGAACTGCTTTAATGATTTTAAGCGGAAGTCTAGCATCCACTGTGGTTCTTCTTTCATCTTTGAAATTTCACGTACAATATCCTCTGTTAATCCTCTTTCTGAACGGAAAATCGATACGTCTTTATCGTGGAAACCATATTTGTAATCTCCAACTTCAGGTGCTTTTTTAGCCAATTGACGTCACTCCTTTTATTTTATTCATCTATTTCTTCACTGACATGTGTATCATTGTTTTCTTTCGTGCCACGTTCCAATGCTTTCCAGGCAAGTGTCGCACATTTAATACGTGCGGGGAACTTCGCCACACCAGAAAGCGCTTCGATGTCTCCAGCACTTTCATCAAATGTATAGTCTTCTCCAAGCATCATCTTAGAGAATTCTTCTCCCATTCCAAGTGCTTCACTTACTGATTTCCCTTTAATGGCTTCTGTCATCATCGAAGCACTTGACATTGAGATAGAACACCCTTCACCTTCAAACTTCACATCTTTAACGATATCATCGACTACATCTAAAGTTAAACGAATTCTATCCCCACAAGTGGGGTTATTCATATCAATCGTTAATGTACCATCTTCAATAATCCCTTTGTTACGAGGATTCTTATAATGGTCCATAATAACTGAACGATATAGCTGATCCAAATTATTAAAACTCATAACTGAAAAACTCCTTCGTTTCTTTTAAACTTGTTACTAGCTGATCGATTTCTTCTTTTGTGTTATAGATGTAGAAACTTGCACGTGCAGTTGATGACTGACCTAACCATTTCATAAGAGGTTGAGCACAGTGATGTCCCGCACGGATGGCGATACCATGACTATCTAAAGCGGTTGCTAAGTCATGTGGATGCACGCCTTCAAGATTAAAAGTAATAAGACCTGCACGTTTATCAGCGGTCGGGCCATAAATTTCAAGTCCTTCAATTGCTGACATCTGTTCGTAAGCATAAGCTATTAACTCATGTTCATATTCTAGAATGTTATCTAAACCAATAGATTCTAAATATTTAATGGCTTCCGCTAAGCCAACTGCTTCTGCAATAAGCGGTGTCCCTGCTTCGAACTTCGTCGGCAGTTCTGTCCATGTTGAGTCTTGTAATCCAACAAAATCAATCATGTCTCCACCAAATTCAATCGGTTCCATCTTATCAAGTAATGCTTTCTTACCATATAACACACCGATTCCTGTCGGGCCACACATCTTGTGTCCACTAAAAGCGAAGAAATCACATCCAAGCGCCTGGACATCAACTTTCATATGTGGAACAGACTGTGCACCATCAACGACCATATAGGCACCCTGTGCATGTACAAGTTCTGTGATGGCCTGTATATCATTAATTGTTCCTAATACATTAGAAACATGGGCTATCGATACAATCTTCGTTTTATCTGTCAATGCGTCTTTAACGGAATCTAGAGAAATCGTACCGTCTTCGTTTAGTGGAATATATTTCAGTACTGCACCTTTACGCTTTGCAAGCTGTTGCCAAGGTACTAGGTTTGCATGGTGTTCCATCTCAGTAATGAGAATTTCATCACCAGCTTCGATTACGCGATCGCCAAAACTCTGAGCAACAAGATTGAGCGCTGTCGTTGTCCCGCGTGTGAAAATAATTTCTTCGAAGTACTTTGCATTGATGAAGTTACGAACGGTCTCACGTGCCCCTTCGTAACCATCTGTTGCACGAGTCCCAAGTGTATGCACACCACGGTGAACGTTTGCGTTCATATGCGTATAATATTCTACTGTTTTATCGATGACGCTCTTTGGTTTCTGACTCGTTGCAGAAGAATCAAGATAAACGAGTGGTCTATCATTGACCACTTCTGAAAGAATCGGAAAATCTTTACGAATTGCTTGTATATTTAAATTGGTCACACTATCAAGACCTTTCAAACGTATTTATTTACCAGTAACTTTAGACTCAATTACTTCTGTTAATTGTTTCTTAACTGCTTCAATCGGTAATGCATTAACAACAGGCGCTAAGAATCCATGAATTACGAGACGCTCTGCTTCTTGTTTAGAAATACCTCGACTCATCAAGTAGAAGAGTTGCAGCGGATCAACACGACCAACAGATGCCGCGTGTCCTGCTGTTACATCATCTTCATCAATTAATAGAATTGGATTTGCATCTCCACGGGCTTTCTCAGAGAGCATTAATACACGTGATTCTTGTTGTGCATCCGCTTTCGTTCCACCGTGTTTAATGTATCCGATACCGTTAAAGATAGATGATGCGCTGTCTTTCATTACACCATGTTTTAAAATATGACCCTCAGAACGTTTGCCGTACTGAATAATTTGTGATGTAAAGTTTAATTTTTGTGAACCGCGACCAACAACTACAATTTTAAGGTGGCTCTTAGAGTCATCTCCCATTAAGTAAGTCGTATTATCATGAATCGTATCACCATCATTCATCAATCCTAGTGCCCAGTCAATAACTGCGTCACGACTTGCAATACCACGACGAATGACATGTCCAACTAAATCTTTATTCAAGAAGTCTACTGCACCATAGTTTACTTTCGCATTATCTTTAGCGATAACTTCTGAAATGATGTTAAGGTGACCTTTAGCTGATGTAACACCAGATAAGTAATTTTCAACGTATGTTACTTCTGAACTTTCTTCAGCTACGATTATAACGTGGTTGAACAGGTTCGCATCTTCATTATCGTGTAGCACGATGTATTGAACAGGATGTTCAATAACGACGTTACGTGGCACATAGATAAATAATCCACCATTCATCATAGCGGCATGAAGAGCCGTTAAACGATGCTCATCAACTTTAACAGCATCTGTCATATAATATTGCTCTACAAGTTCACCGTGTTCTGTAAGCGCTGTTTGTATATCGGTAATGATAACACCTTGAGATTGAAGTTTCTCCTCAATTTCAATGAATGCAGGTGTGTTGTTGTGTTGAACAATTAAGTTATGCGTGTTCTCTAAATCGATTAGTGCTTTAACAGATTCAGGTAACGCTTCTTTAGACGTAAAAGTTTCGCTTTCTACTACTTTATGATGCACATCGAAATTCCATTTATCCAGTTTCGTTTTATCTGGCTTTGGCATTTCGATTGTATTTAATTTATTAAGTGCATCTTGACGTAAATTTTGCATCCATGATGGTTCTTTACGTGCTGCTGAAAGATCCGTTAATATTTCTTGTGTAAAATCTATCGTATTGCTCATGAATATATCCTCCTATATGTTTAATCAGGTTTATGCGTCTACAGTTTCATCTTGAATATCTAACTCTTGTTTGATCCAGTCGTATCCTTCTTTTTCAAGACGTTGTGCAAGTTCTTCTCCACCTGATTTTACAACGCGACCTTGCATCATTACGTGAACGTGGTCTGGAGTAATATAGTTTAATAGACGTTGGTAATGCGTGATAATTAAGCAGCCGAAGTTTTCTCCGCGCATCTCGTTGATTCCTTTTGATACAACTTTAAGCGCATCGATATCTAAACCTGAGTCAATTTCATCTAAAATCGCGAATTTAGGTTCTAACATCATTAACTGAAGAATTTCGTTACGTTTCTTTTCCCCACCAGAGAATCCTTCGTTTAAATAACGTTGTGCCATATCAAGATCCATTTCTAAGAACTCCATATTTTTATCTAATTTCTTGATAAATTGCATTAAGTTGATTTCCTTACCTTCCTCACGTTTCGCATTAATTGCTGAACGTAAGAAGTCCGCGTTTGTCACACCTGAAATTTCTGATGGATACTGCATTGCTAAGAAAAGACCTGCTTGCGCACGTTCGTCAACTTCCATCTCTAATACGTTCTCACCATCAAGTAATACTTCACCTTGAGTCACTGTATATTTCGGATGACCCATGATTGCAGCAGATAAAGTTGATTTACCTGTACCGTTAGGACCCATGATTGCATGTATTTCATTTTGCTTAATTGTCAGGTTCACACCTTTTAAAATTTCCTTACCTTCTATCTCAACGTGTAAATCTTTAATTTCTAATACTGATACCATATTGATGTCCTCCATTTATATAAAATTTTCATCTCATCTAGTTTATAATAATTTTAATCTAAGGTCAAAGGCCTATGACATAAATCACAGTTTTAATTATAACGTAATTGAGAACGAATATGAATTAAATGAGATTAAATAATAAAAAAAGATGAATATTCCTATAGGAACATTCATCTTTTCTAATATTATTTCGCCGGGATTACAGCACCATTATATTTTTTATTGATAAAATCTTGTGTTTCTTTAGATTGTAATGCTTTCACTAAAGCTTTAATTTTAGCATCACCTTTGTGTCTTTCTTGTACCGCGATCAAGTTTGCGTAAGGTGAATCACTCTTTTCAATCGCAATTGAATCTTTTAATGGATTCAGTTTATTTTCAAGTGCAAAGTTAGAGTTAATGATCACTGCATCACCTTCACCATTGTTATATGATTTCGGTAAGAATTCAGCACTTTGCTTGTTGTTGAATTTAATGTTCTTCTTATTTTCTTTAATATCTTTAAACGTAGCTTTTACTGGATCTACGCCATCGTTCAATGTGATTAATCCAGCTTCAGTAAAGAATGATAAGAAACGCCCTTCTTCAGCTGGGTTATTTGATACAAATACTTCAGCGTTTTCTGGAAGCTCTTTTAATGATTTATATTTCTTTGAGTAGATAGCCATCGGTTCGATATGGATGTTACCTGCTGATTCAATTTTATATCCTTTTGCTTTCTTCTCAGTGTCTAAGTATGGTGTATGCTGGAAGAAGTTTGCATCAAGCTCACCTGCATCTAAGAAACGGTTCGGAGTTGTGTAGTCATTGATTGTCTTAATCTTTAAAGTATAGCCTTCTTTTTCTAATACTGGTTTAACTTGTTCAAGTAATTCCGCATGCGGTGCTGGTGAAGCGCCGACAGTAATCGTCTTATCGTCTTCTTTAGAAGCTTTCTTTTCGTTGTCTCCACAAGCTGCAAGTACAAGTACTAATGTAGCTACGAATAATAATGATATAAACTTTTTCATTTAATTCACTCTCTTTCCGTTATTTAATTTATAGTCAAATTCCATTGGAACTGATTATCGTTTATCAATACGTTTTGTGATTATATCACCGATAAATTGTATCGCAAATACAAGCAGTAATATTAACACTGTCGAAACTAAGATGACATCATTCTGTGCTCTAGTGAACCCTACTAAATAAGCTAGGTTCCCTAATCCACCTGCACCGATAACCCCGGCAATGGCAGTAGACCCTACTAAAGCGATTGCTGTTACTGTAATACCAGACACAAGTGCCGGTAAACTTTCAGGAATCAATACTTTACGAACTAATGTAAAGGTATTTGCACCCATTGACTGCACCGCTTCAATAACACCCTTATCAATTTCTTTCATCGCAATTTCAACGAGTCGCGCATAAAATGGTGAAGCTCCGATGATGAGTGCCGGCAATGCGCCTTTTACACCACTAATTGTCTGCATAATTAAGTTAGTAAACGGGAACAGGAGCAAGATTAAAATGATAAATGGTATCGCTCTGAATAAATTCACTAAAAATGCAGTGATGGAATAAAAGATGCGCACTCCTTTATTGTTACTGCGTGATGTGAGGAATAAGATAATCCCGATAATCAACCCGAAGAAAAATGTAAAGAAGGTTGCAATCAATGTCATTTGCAACGTTTCTACCGTTGCTGTCCATACATCTGCCCAAATTACATTTTTGAAGCTCAGCATCTCTTTAAGCGTATCTAAAAAACTAGTTTGCATCTTGTTCTACCTCCACTTCTACACCGTGACGCTTAAGTTCATCCGCAATTTTCGTAAGATCACCATTCACCGACGTTAAATGGACGATTAAATGTCCAAATGAGCCTGCTTGTGTATGCTTTACGTTACCTGCCAGAATATTCATATCCAGACCATACTTCTGTATCACCTGACTGACAATCGGCTGTCCTGTAGCAGAACCGATGAACTTAAGTCGAAGCAGTGCCCCTACAGGATACTCTGCTTTAATCTCCTTGATAGAAGCTTCCAGTTCTTCGTCAGAGATATCATCTTTTACGAAGCGCTTCGTAATGTTCGTCTGTGGATTGTTGAATACACTTAATACTGAACCTTCTTCAACGACCTTACCGTGTTCCATCACTGCGACACGATGGCAGATTTTACGGATAACTTCCATCTCGTGTGTAATCAGCACGATTGTTAAGTTCAGCTTCTTGTTGATATCAACGAGCAGTTCAAGAATTTCGTCTGTCGTCTGAGGGTCAAGTGCACTTGTTGCTTCGTCACATAACAGTACTTTCGGATCGTTACTCAGTGCACGCGCGATACCTACACGCTGTTTTTGACCCCCAGACAGTTCGGAAGGATATGCATTTTCTCGACCATTGAGTCCAACAAGATTGATTAATGACTTCACCTTACCATCGATATCTGATTTCTTAACACCTGCAATTTCCAGTGGCAGCGCAATATTGTCATACACTGTACGCGACCATAACAAGTTAAAGTGCTGGAAGATCATCGAGATCTTCTGGCGTTTCATATTCAATGTTTTCTGATCAAGTTGATTGATAATATCATTATCAACCACCACTTCACCAGACGTCGGTTTTTCTAAACCGTTAAACATACGGATTAACGTACTTTTACCCGCACCACTAAAGCCGATGATTCCATAGATTTCACCTTGCGTAATATCCAGTGAAACACGATCTACAGCAGTGATGTCACCTTTTTTCGTTGTAAAAGTCTTTACAACATTATTTAACTTAATCACGTGCATCCTCCTAAAATAAAAAGTCGTCTTCCTTAAATACATAAGAAAGACGACATAGTGATATATTCGACTCTCTCATCTTCTAAAGTTTACACTTTATGTGAATTGGCACCATTTCTTTTCAGACGGTTGCCGGGCTTCAAAGGGCACATCCCTCCACCTCTCTTGATAAGAGCAACTATTAAATTGTTTTGTTAATGATTTTTATAATAAAGCAGATTGAATTATTCGTCAATAGATTTCGATAAAATTTCGTATATTGAAGTAACAGACTCAAATCGAAATATCGTGTCAACGACTTCATTGTCTTTGACGATGAGCAATACAGGTACACTTGAAATCTTATACTGTGTACTGAGGGATTCATAATAATTCAAATCAAGCTTTAATATATCCATCTTCAGTGACATGTTAACGATATCCAGCATCTTTTCTGCGAGTTTACATGTGCCACAAAAAGGGGTGTAGCCAAAAATAATATAATTGTCTTGTATTCTTTCTAGATCTTTAGATTGCAAATGCGTTCTGATACTCATAAGGTTGCGACTTACCTTTCCATTCAAACTGTTCTTTAATTTCAAAGTCATGACGACTGACAACTTTCGCTAAGTAATCAAGTGGACAATTACTCACCTCACCATACTTTGAATCGATATAAATATGATGTCCTTCGCTTAAATGACGCTTAAACCACGCTCTGATCTTGCGCCCTGCTTTATCACTGTCGGTCATGATGTACACTTTATGATGATACAGGTCTTCAATCATGGCATCTAACTTCTCGATGCCCATTGTGCCATTTGTGCAAATAATATGTACAGGTTCCGTTAATACTTCTTGTAATCTTTTCTTGTCTCGCTTACCCTCTACCACGATGACCTTCTGAATTACAGACATTTTCCATCACCTTTTTCGTCATATTAAAAAATCCTTGATAAATTTATTATCAAGGAAAGTATATCATTTATGCATTAATCATTTCATCATATTGCGCTTGATCCATTAATTCATCAAGTTCGCTGTCATCTGCTTCAACTTTGATCATCCATGCTTGGTCCATAGCAGATTCGTTTACTAATTCAGGAGAATCTTCTAATTCAGAGTTAACTTCAACAACTTTGCCTGAGATTGGAGCATATAATTCAGAAACAGTTTTAACCGACTCAACGCTACCAAATGGTGAACCAGTAGTAATTTCATCGCCTACTTCAGGAAGTTCAACGAATACGATATCCCCTAGTTCTGATTGTGCAAAGTCTGTAATTCCGATTACTTTTACGTTATCTTCTAATTTAACCCACTCATGATCTTTTGAAAATTTTAAGTTCGACATTATAAGCCCTCCATATAAATAAAATACTTAACACTTTTATAATGACATAATGTAAGCGTTTCTTCAATCTTTTTTATAACCAAGTTTGTTTATAGTCCGCTTCTTTGAATCCTAAAGTGATTCTATCCTTATTTACAGCTAAAGGACGTTTTACAAGCATTCCATCTGAGGCAAGAAGCTCTAATTTCTCTTCATACGATTTATCCGGCAATGTTTCCTTTAAATCAAGCTCCTTATACTTTGTGCCTAGCCTGTTGAATAATAAATCCACATCAACACCAGTATTCTTAATAATTGTATCAAACTCTTTTGCAGTGGGTGTATGTTCCACAATGTGAATCGGCTCGAAACTCACACCATTATCCGCAAGGTATTTTGCTGCTTTTCTACAGGTTGTACAGCTGGGTAACTGATAAAATTTAATCATATGTAACCTCCTGAATATGATACCTCAATCATAACAACTTTGTAAGATTACGACAACTAAGCGTTTTCTTTTCTTTACTTCTTAAAAAGAAGTATAATATAAGAAAAGTATATAAGGAGTAATAAAAGTGAGAACAATTAGTCAATACGAAGAGTTTAAAGAAATTATTGCAAGTGAGGAACCTGTTGTTATCAAGTTCTTCGCAGATTGGTGCCCAGACTGTACGCGTATGGACTTTTGGATTGATCCAATTGTTGACGAATATCACAACTATAACTGGTATAAGATTAATCGTGACCAAGTGCCTGAAGCAGCAGATGAAAACGACGTTATGGGCATTCCAAGCATCTTAATTTTTAAGAATAGTGAAAAGCTAGCACACTTGCATTCAGCGAACGCCAAAACACCTGAATCAGTGAAAGCATTTCTAGCAGAACATTTAACAAAATAACAAAAAACTGCGCGTCCGGTTAACTGGATGCGCAGTTTTTATTTTAAAATAGCGTAATCAAGTTTTCTTGCTTTCTTTCTTTGTATGGTGCTTCAGTTTGTGCTGTTAAATAAATTACACCATAGATTATTTCATCATCTTGAACATTTAATGCATCGTTCATTTTTGGATTTAGATAGGGGGGCTGTGTTTTTATGCAGCTACCAACACCGTTTTCAAATAGAGCGAGTGATAGTGTCTGCATAAACCCGCCAACTGCAAGTAAATCTTCAAAGTTTTCTTTCTGACGGCGATCGCGTTTTCCAACTATGACGAGTACTCCAGCTAACTTTCTAACTGTTTCAATATGCGTCTGATACTTCTCTTCATTGTTTTTAAATGCGATATCAGCAAACAATTGTCCAAAATCAGCTAAGCGTTCTTTCTTCACCCATACTACACGCCACGGTTCACGCATACCATGGTTTGGTGTATATGTCGCGAGTTCGATAGAATCCTTAACCACGCTGTCGTCAACTGTCGTATCTTCATATTGCTTAATACTTCTTCTCTCTTTAATTGCCTGTTTTAATTCCATAAAAAACATCCTCTCACACTAATTGATAACTATTATCAATTATAGTAAAAGGATGTTCATTTGTAAACTTAATACAGTGCAAGCCGATGATGCAGATCACGTACATGAATCTGTCCTGGTGCTACAGGTTCACCTACATAGCCAAACGTCATTGACGAACCAAATACACCACATGCAAGTCGTGTTATCTTGCCGATTTCACCCATCGCTATACCAATAACATTCGTATCATAAGCTTGCTTCGTTTCATACACTGCATCCATTAGATTCAGCACATCTTTACCATCATGAGGCATTACTGCAAGTTTACAGTAATCTGCATCTAGTGTAATCATCTTCTTGTACATCGCAAGCATATCTTTTATACGAGGTGTGTACTGAAATTCATGATGACTGATCAGTACTTCAATTTGATGCTGACGCGCGAGCTGTAATAAATCTGTCATGTATTGTTCATAAATCATTAAATCAATATCAATAATATCACAGAGGTCATTTAAAATTATAAACTTAATAATCTCATAATAATCTGCAGCTTCTATCGTTGCTCGGTCTCTATCATCGAACATACGATATGTAAACAACATCTTCTTATTTGGAAAACGGCTTCTAATATATAGAAGTTCATCTTTATAATCCGCTATTGTCATCACCTTTAAATCTGCACGGTACTCAATAATATCAAAGAAAGCACTGTTTTCCTCAGCCTCTTTTACATGAATATTATCCTTATTTTGCACATCTGATAATGTAACGATAATCTTTGGAATCGCTAAACCTTTATCACTCAATTTAAATCCTCCTCAAATGAAAGCCCGAAACTGTGGTAAAATGTATATATGTGTTTGAAACGAGCTGTTTTCTCCATTCTACAACATCTTTGTTCTTTATTATATGAAAATAACCTCATTTTAAATTTGTATCTCAATTTAAATGGCGGAACACAAATTTAACTTAAAGGTGATACTATGAAAAATACATTCAATCTTAAATATTTACCAGGCTGGTCATTAACGAATAATACTAAAATTCCGATTCGATTAGTAGAAAATAAATCTTATATCGCAGTAACGAAACCTATTTACAAAAGTCATAGTATTCTTGATATCATTGAATTTAATAATGGAGAACCTGTTGCTTTCACCAACCCGAACAACAGTAACCAGATTGCTATAGCAATTAGTCATGACACGAAAGAAATAACCGTTAACCCGCGTGATTAACGGTTATTAATTTATGCATTCGGTTGATGATGTGATGTCTCGAGGTGGCTCGTAAATTTATACACGCGCCACCTTGCTTATACCTACCTATTTATCAGATCGTTTCACTTCTTGTGATAATGTTAATATCGATAACAATACTGCCAATCCTAAGAAATAATACTTATAATCATCGATTGACGGTATAACAAATGACAGTAAAAATGCAATAAACAATATAACCGCTAGACCATTCATAAAATTATTCATAACATCCTCCTTTGTTCGTCTATAACCAATATAGCACAAAATAAATAGCCTATAACACCAAGTGTTATAGGCTAAGGTATGGAGACGGCGGGAATTGATTTTTACATATTTGAATACTTGTGAAAGTAGCTTAAAACATTAATATATAAACGTTTTCGAGGTATTACAGAATTGATGTAAAACGTATAAATTTTAAGTTTCGATAAAATTTGGGGGAATGATGGTTACTCTGTCACACCTTTATTAGTACCAAACTTAAAAAATAAAGCAGCTAATATAACTCCTAAAGGATAAAACCCACCTAGTATTTTATAAAAGAATATAAGTATGATCATTACAGAGATGCAACTAACAATGATAGTTAACATAAAATAAATAAAATGATTACCATCTTCCGTCCTTGATGGATTACCGATAAGTTTTGGTATTAAACCTGCATAAATGAATAATAAATTTTTTAAGATATAAAAAGTACACAATAAAACTATAATAGCAATTAATAACTCCATAATTTTCCTCCCAATATTATTCTTATAAAGAATATCATCTATATAGTATAAGAGCAATGATAAACTGAATCACGCTTACATAATATATAAAAAATCATTTTTAGCCATTCGATATAAGCGATTTTAAGCACAGTTAGTGGGCTACTACCTTACTTATCAATTTTCGATGCATCTGAGGGCGTTTCTCCGACACCTAAAATTCTATTTTTCTATGTTTTTTAGCATTTTGATACCTTTATCAGTAAGTTCATACTTCTTTTCCTGGCATTCATCTTGTAACTCCTTAATGAAACCATGAAAAAATAAATGTTCAATCAGTGGTAATGCTCTATCCATATCTTTTAACTTTGCCATGCTATCTGTTGATATACACTTTAATATCAGATGCAGCTTTTCTTTCAGTTGCAGCATTAAGCATCCCCCTAATATGTATAATGAATTATCAATATCATTATATAAAATTAGTTCAATGTTACACATTAAGAAATTGTAAAGACTACAAAAAATAGATAACCATATTTCATGGCTATCTATTGCATGTGCTTGTTGCTTTTCTTTAGTGATTGTGAATAAAATTATTTTTTTATATCGCTCCCATTGAATATTCTTCTTATCTGCTCTCGGAGTTCTTTAGGTACTTTCGCTTGTGCTGGATCAATTACGTTTCCATCTTTGTCATAGCATGTAACTTTCATGTGCTATCCTCCTTTAATAACTTTTCAACAAGCTATTTTCTATGTAATTTAATGCCCCTTTAATCTTTATATATCTTTTCTTACTGTCTTCAAATCTAAAAACAAATTTTCTTTGAAACTCCAAATCTGTTAGTACCTTTTTTTCTAAATCGCTTTTAGATATTCCACTTATTTTAACGAATTGTTTAACATCAGCAAAGCCAATATACTCATATTGTGAGGTAGAGTTTTTAATTACTTCTAGTATTGCTTTTTCTAATTCAGATAAATCTATATTAACATTCAATCTTATTAACCTCGTTTCTATATAGGAGATTTTAAACACATTTAATGCACTACTTACCCTACTAAACAAAGTTATTGTTCTTAAAATCGTCCTAATCGATACTTGTTTCTTTATTTTCAAGACCTTTTAGCATTGTTTTTCCTTTATCGGTTAAAATGTATGTTCTTTCTTCCATATTCTCTTTTTCTTCTAAAATATAACCATGTAATAATAAATGATCTAATAATGGAATTAATCTGTTTTTGTTATCGCATTTCGGTATACCGTTATTTGAAATTCCTTTTAAAATCTCGTATATCTTTTTATTGATTGTCAGCATAAGCATCCCCCTTTATCTGCATACACTTTATTTTAAAAATATTATATACAAATACATTCGTAATGCATACATATTTTTTCAGTTACAAATAAAAAATAGATAACCATATTTCATGGCTACCTACTGCTTGTGCTTGTCGCTTTTCTTATCCTTAGTGATCATGAATAACGTTGTAATGAGTACGGGAAAGAATATTAATATCAGTGCTAAATTCACGTTATCCCTCCTTATATGCAGCAACGATTGGTGTAGTACTCGTAAAATGTACTATTAATGGCTTTGCTCTCTCTTTTCTATGTACATATTAATGAAGTAAAGTATAAAGATAGTTATTGCTATACTTATTTGTACTGTTCTTATTTGTGCTTTAATATGCCAATCAAATATATTATTCGGTATATGCAGCAATATAACGCCGATAAAAATAATTATAAGTGCATTGATTACTTTATCCAATTTCATTGTCTAACCACCTTATATAGTCGTTATGGATAATTTTAACATACTGTTGAGGTATTGTAGAATGATATAAGAAAAACCACCTACATTAAGTAAGTGGTTAGATATTTTGATTAATTATATTTTTGGATGTAATAACTCTAATTCCTAAATGAGAGCAAGTATCTTTCAATTCATTTGATAAGTGATTGTAGCCATCTAAAATAAACAAATTTATTTCTACTTCTATATCAATCATGTAATTTTGAATCTCACTTTGCATCATCTCTAAAAAATACAATTGATGTTCATTTTTTGAAACTTCTTTTATTGGTTTAGTTTTGCACTCTATCATATTTATAATTTTGTTAAAATTATAAATATCCACAGACTTAGCAATTTCTCCGCCATTTTCATATTGATAATATGTTTTATCATTATAAAATTCAGCATCCCAAACAAAAGTACTATCAACGATTTCATTTCCTTTGTATTCTTTTTTACTATCAGCATAATATGACAGACAAACACCTTCAGTAAGATGCCCTCTAATATCATTTATTTGCTTATGAGATATACTAATAACTTCATGAGTAAGGTTACCAATACTTCTTTTAAGTGACTTCAACTGTTCAATATCTTTAGTTCCCTTTTGGTTAAATAACATCTCTGTTTGGGAGACTTTTAAGTTAACAAATTCTTTTAAATCCGTTTTTGTCAATTCATTATAGTAATAATTCGAAAATAATTCATTGATTTCTACTAGTAGTGTCACTAAAATAGAATAGATAGTTGCATCATTATTTTTAAAATAATTCAGTACACTAGAAATGTTTTGAATAGATTTTTTAGTTGTTTCAGTTAATCTAAAGTTATTTTTCTTTTCAATATTAATCATCTGAACTAATACTTCTTTTAACATCTATAGTAGGTAGCATTAATTCAAAGCCAGCTTCTCTTAAATTATTATGAATTAAGACTCTTACGAATGGTAATAATAATGGGATAATCAATTTACTCAGTTCATCATTTTTTATATCTTGCGTTAATAAACTTTTAAAGTTCCCTTTGTACCCTACTTTTAATTCATAATAGTCATTTTCTAGTTCTACAAGTATTAGTCCAGAACGAACATTTGATACTTCCTTATTTAGAAGTATTTTATATTGCGGTTCTGGATTTTCAAAATAATCATCTTTAGATTTCTTTTTTATAAAATTGAACAATTCTAGTTCTGTACTTATTAATTCTATATGATATTTTTCTACCATTATGCAGCAACCTCAACATAATCATAATTACCAATAATTTCTTTAATATCTTTTTCTTCTTTAATTTTCGTGATAAAGTCTAACTTAATTTCTAAATTACATAGTAAATTGATAAAAGAAATATATTTATCTTTATTATTAATATCACGTTTTTTTAAAATTTCTAATTCACGATTATTGGTTTTTAATATATTAAGAAGCAAGGGATCACTTAGATTCATAGTTACTTTAAGTAGTACTTCTTGAAGATTGTCCTCAATCCATTCATACTCAGTTGATAAATCTAATTCTGATTTTGTAATATCTAATAATATCAATTCAGTTGAGTTTAAAAAATCGCGTAGAGTACTTTGTTCGATTCTTTCACCATCTTTATTAAATATCTCAAAAACATTAATAATATTTTTATTATTCATATTATTCACCCCAAACTTATAATTCATAGCTTAATACATTATGTAATTATTTTTAGTACTTGTCAACAAGAGTTGTTTATAATATAATAACAAAATTTTGCTATATATCTACTAATTATTCCTTTACGCTATTTAAAATCTTTTAAATTTCATATCGTTTGGCTATCCCTCTATTACTTTATCCAGCAAGCCATTGATATACTTGTTCACTGTTGTATGGCTCATATTAAAGACTTTGCACATCTCGTTGACCGTTCTACCCTGTAACATCATATTGAATACGTGTATCTCTCTATCTGTTCCTAACTGATACACCTTATCCCTCAACATACTCATTCCAGCAACATTACACGCTTGTTCATAGTGCTGTGCTGCATCATCTATGTTATGCTCTGAAACATCATCTATTGTATAAAAATCAGTATCATCAATATCTAGATCATAACCATCTAACTGCTGCATCGGTTGTTGTTGTTGCACCTGTCCTTTATGGTAACCACTTATATGGTTCTTTAATGCTTCACGTTCACACGATACCAAGTTCTGCACCTATCCTATCAAGTATTAATTTCTTATGTCTGTTGATTGTCCTTTTCGATACATGCAGCACATCTTCAATAACATCTATTGGCTCACATTCCCACCACAGCAGCTTAAATAAGTGTTGGCTAGGTACATCCAAAGAGTTATACACTTTAGCAATCGAATTTACTATGTGCCTAACATTATCTATATAATCTCCCTCTGTTCCAGGATGATAATGTAGCCACTCTGCTAATGAATGATACTGCTTTATTCTAAGTTCTATCATTTTATAGTCGTGTTCGGTAAGTGGTTCCCACATCTTCTTTATCCCTCCATTATGGCTAAACAACATATCCTGTATTATTCGCAACTTCTCTTAATACTTTTTCCCTGAATGCTTCGATTGTGAGCTTTCCCCTATTCAATACTTTCTGAATAACATCATCGCTTTCATTTTCCCACCATGATAGCTTGATAAGTTGCTGCTCAAATAATGAAGCATTGTTATATGTTTGCGTTATTCCCTCTACAATAGCTTTCAGACGTTCATATTTAATCTGTGACATATCGGTTGGCTTATCCTTATACTGCTTTACATAGTCATGATACTGTCTCATATACCTTTCAAGTACCTTATAATCTCTTTCATCACAACTTACTTTATACATCATGCTGCATTCTCTCCCTTATCGTCTCTACACTGCTAAAAGTTCTTTATCAGTGCTTAATTTTTGTCTTACCATTTCAACGTGGTTTGCAACGATCGTCGCATTTTCTTTTCTTCTATTCTTATTGCGTTGGTTTCTCTGATACATAGCCATTACATAGAGTTCTTTACATAGTCGTTCAATAAGTTCATCGTTCCTATAGCTGCCATTCGTCACTAGGTAACGTTTAATCTGTTGCTGCTCTTTATGTGTATAACGCTTTGTACAGTGTTCCAGCATCGCTATATCGCCTTTAGACTTCTCTATATATCGCTGTAGGCTTTCTTTCTGTGAGATTATCCATATCACTAGATTCTCAAGTGGGCATCCTATAGTAATATAGCCATGTACATCGCTTGTTGTTGCATGGCTCATATTGAGGTGGTACATCTCGCTAATCTGATAACTCATGAAACCAATTTTTTTCTTGATATATATCGGATTGTATCTTGTAAGTAGTTCAAATTCAGTTAGCTTGTCATGTTTTATATATGAAAACACTGTTTTACACTTGATAATCTTCATTAATGCACCTCGTTTTCAAGTTTGAAATATTTCGTTTTGGGAATTTGGTCGTAAAAGAGAGCGATACGTTGTTGTCCTTAAAAAAGTGGGTAGGGGTTTATTGATGCCCTCCCCCTAATTGCTTAAAGGCTTGATACGATAGAGTTTATCCCCACATATTTCACTTTTATTTTAAACAATCTCAAAAATGTAACTCCGATTCGTTGTTCATTTTTTCTCTCCCCTTAGGTGTTCATTCGACCCCTTACTCTAAAAAATATTTTCCCGTCTTCTTTTATTCCTGCTGCTTTCCTATCCTGCTACTCTGTCGCTTTATTTAACGTTTTAAGGCTTTCTACAACTCGTTTTATTCCTTTGATATTCTTGTTCATATCTCTCTACAACGTTTCCTGTAATGCTTGTATATTGCTTATTTGACTATCTTATACACCTTTATATAGTTGTTTATCATTTGTATCTTAATGTGAATGAATTTTATTTATTATCTTCATTCATTCAATTATTTATTTGATTATTTGTTTAATTATTTTTTATTTAAAATCATTTAATGTTTGTTATCGTTGCAACACTTGTTCATCATTCAACTTCTACATTGTTCATACTTAACATTGTTCATACATTATAGAATCATCTTCAATCATATTTACAAAAAAGAGTTTTTGGAATGTGTGAATGTAAATCGAGATATTCAAGTCCAATCACATCATCACTTGTTACTCATCTTCTTATATCAATCTAATGATCTAATGAATACTTATCGCTTATCAATCATCTATAAGTTGCTCTCACATCTGTATCAAGTAAGTAAACCATGTTATCTCTGTATGCTTCATTCATGAATGCAGTACACTAACATTGTTATATTCAATTGATAAGTTCCAGCAATGATTGAAGTTGTTCTACTCTTGTATTTGTTTATTAAAAAAACCACCAACACAATGTGCTGATGGCTTAATTTTTTTATACCTACGTTAATAAGGGAGGAAAAGCATGTACTAATTTAAACGAACGCTTGTCTGTTTCGTATAGATCTATATCTCTGTATCTACACTAATTATACCTCTTATATCGTTATACTGTCAAACATATGTTCTAATCAAGCCATCAATATAGAACACCTGTTCCACGATTTTTATTTACTGCTGAATGATAATGCGACAATATCAGATAAACCTGTGATGATCTCCTGCTCTTGTGTCACTGCTGAAACGTACACTTGCACTTGCTTCGCTTTAAGTAAGTTGCTTACACCTAATCGCTCAATGCCCTCTGCTTTAATATCAAGTACCATATAATAACCATTGTTATCTTTAATCTTTTCAAATACTGCCGGCTTAACATCAATCGCTTTATTCACATCATTATCTAGCATCAATTTAAAGCTGCTTACCTTTGGTAACTTTTCTAGCATCTTACCCGATAACTCACATTCTTTCTCTACCTGGCTTGCTGTGTTGAAGTCTTTAGTTTCTGATACTTCAATATCAAGATTTCGTGTCATTAATTGAAAAGCGATAAAATTCTTTTCTTCACTTAATTTAGTTTCTACTGCATGTTTAAATGTAATCATATTATTTTAATTCCCCTCTATTTGTTTTAACTTCTTTAAATGCTTGTCCGTTGGCATTGTCTAATTGTTGATATACTTTCCTAGCGATTGCTTCCTCTGTTGTATCGTCCTTTTGATATACTGCACTAGGTGGCAACACACCTCTAAAAATAGTAGTAACGCTGTCGCCATTGATATTACTTTCTACATATTCTTTACGTGATAATCTTCTTCCTGCTTCCACCTTTAGCACTGCAAGTTGTTTATATGCTTCTGTGAGATTGCTGATTGCTTCGTCTACCACTTTCTTTTGTTGCTTGTAATCTGATGTGATTGTATTCACTTCATCATCGTATGCAGCATTGAATTGCTTGTGTTCATCATCTGATACTTTTAGATCATCATGATTAAGTAGATTATCAATTTCTTCAATTCTCTTTAACTTGTCCTGCTTATCTTTAGATAGCTGAATAACTTTTTCATAGTCTCCAGTGCGTTTATAATAATCTTCTTTAACATCAAGTTCTTTTAATTCTCTAATACATGCTTCACGTTCGAGTTGAGTTTTCTTTCTATCTTCTAACTTGCGATATAGTACCTCATTGAATAATTGAATCGTTACCTCTGAATATGCGTTCTCTTTAAATTTACGTTTGATTGTTTTCATGTTTTATTTACCTGCCTTTTGTAATTGGTTTAATAGATTGTTTTTAAGCTGCTGTGCATAGTCATGTGGGTTTGTACCATTAACTATTTGTATGTCGAGTAGTGGCATGTTTGGGTTGTAGTCCGTTGTATCATTAATGTCTTTATGTGCTTCAAGAAAACGCTTTTTAGCTACACGTTCTTTTGCTTCATATCGTAACTCTGCCATGTGTTTATATACCTCTGTAATGGCTTCTAACTGCTTTGTAAGGCTCTCTGCGTGTTTCTGATACTCTGCTTTAATATCTTCAATCTCGCTTGTGTACGCTTCGTTAAATTGCTTTAATTCTGCTTGCGTTACTACTGGTTGTGTTCCTGTTTGCTTATCCAGTGCTAGAAACTCTTTCTCTACTTTAGCTTGTTCCTTATTTAATTCTGATGCCTTTAAAACATCGCCACGCTTTCTGTAATAATCAATTTCAGATGGCAAAGCCTTATATCGTTCTAATAGTTCCTGATGCTTCGTTTCTATTTCCTTTGTGCTTGTAAATCTATTGTGAATGTCGCTGAATATTTCATGTGTGTTCATTTTGATTTCTCCTTTAAACTAAAATTTTAGTGTTCCCTTTCGGGTGGTACGTTGTTCTTACATAGGCTTGTATATCGTCTGTTTCATGTTTATGTCTGAATAATCGTGCATCACTTGATAACACATTGAGTTGAGTGATTATTGTATTGATTGTTAGCATGTCCGATTTGACCACAATCACGCTGCTGCCGATATTCGATTTATTCATCGTGATGTTATAACCTCGTAACCATGCAAAAACAAGTTCCATGTTCAACATGCCCTGCATCTTACATTGACCGTATGAAGATAATCTATAATCACAAGTGATAAAGTCTATCTCTAAAGTTGCATACTTGCCATGTGTACTTGTGATGTGACAAGTCGGGATATTGTTCCTTTCACATGATCCATAATCTTCTCTTGTTGCATGATGCTTTAAAAGTCTGAATGGTTTAATTGGTACTGTCATTGTCTTGTCCTCCCTTATCGAGTTACATATTTGATATATTTTTTAGCTTCCGATAAAACATACCTTATACCTCCACGTGCAATTAACCTGTGACTTTTAAGTTTATCGCTGTTAGGTAAATAAGTTTCTCTCCATGCCATCCACTCATACTTGTTTAATCGTTCCAGGTACACTGTCGATATACGACTAATCGAACAAAAATATATCTCGTCACTGATACCTGTTATTAAGCCAATTCTTTCGGCTCTTTTGTCGTACTAGGTTTCTCTGCTACTTTCATCAACGATTCCCCCTATCTATTAATGTGTGACAGTTTAATAAAGGTACAACAGTACAACATTAGTAATGTAAGGTACAACCTCAATGTTGTACCGTTAAGCCTTACTCTCCCAACGTTTTCAAGAAATAGTACAACGGGTACACCATTTTTTGAAGATACACTTAATATATTTGTATTTTTCTTTTTATCGAAAATTCTTATATATATATTTAAAATAACGTTGTACTTGTTGTACTATCTTGTTTAACCGTTGATATATCAATGATTATCGGTACAACAATTTAAAATATAACGTTGTATCTATGTTGTACTTGTTGTACTATCTTGATAATCATTTTTTATTTCTTTAAAATCAAAACCTAATTCATTGATAGTTGAGTTCCTTATTGCATAAGCTGTGTATCTTCTGCCACTCTGTTTAACCTGCTTTACAGTTCTATTACTATCTGTTACTAAGTAACCTCTTGACTGCCACTCTTTTAACGTTTTCTGTAATTCGATTTCCAACAATGTTTTGAGTGTTTGTGGCATTACTGCAAGGAAGTTATCCTTATAAATTCCGATTATCTCCCCTCTGCCAAACTTCTCGCCAGCATATAGGATGTTATCTCTATGACTATCCATGTATTCTAGTACTGATATAAGTAACTCTTTAGGCTTATCAATAGCCTTATTTTGCTCTAGCATCGACTTGTAGGCTTGTTCTACATACTCGCTATAGTTATGTTCAAAACCTTTAATATCGTTCAATATAGAGCCTGTGAGTTCTAGTAATGCAAAGGCTCGTGATAGTCTTTCAAGCACTTCATTATTATTAGATTTACTATGATACTTTTTACATATATCCTGGTAGTGATCTATATATAATTGCTTGTTGTCTGTAAACTGCTTATAAAATGCAATTCCTAAAGTGCCATAATTTTTAGATATGGCTATATAGAGTTCATTAAATCGTGGCTCTTTAAATGGCTCATCCTCTAGCGTGATTGCTCTAGCACCTGCACCACCTCTGCCACCACTATACTCACTTATGGCATTTTCCCCTGTACTGATTAATATTGATTGCCAACTATTCTCTTTGTTGATGCTGGTAGTGTTCCCTCTGCCTTTATCGTGTCCAACTGAATGGCTATAAATCACATTCTTAATGACATGTGGGTTGCCTGCTCGTGTATCATCTAGCAACAAAGGGAATGAATTATAAAATGATGCTTTACGTTCTATTGCGACTTGTGTCGAATTCCAACTGTTTACAAGTTCACTAGTTCCCCAGCAACTCGCAACAAGCTTTAATATTGTTGTCTTACCTGTTGATGTCTTACCACTTAAATCAAGTATAAATGGCTCTATATCAAGTTCTTTAAGTAACACACTACCTAAAGCACCGTAAAGCGTAACAACTGCTGTAGGCTCATCTCTGATGAGATTAAATACATTCTTTTGATAACTTTCCAATGTTCCTTTGCTTTTAAAAGCATCTGCCATTTTCTGATATGATGCATCCTCGATAAATAGCTTTGTATCATTGTCTTTTGAATTAGGAATGATAAAGTTATTCTTTATGTGTCCGATACGTGTTGATGCTTGTGTTTCTATATATTCATTAGTCGCTTGCATCAATGAAAGAAATAACATGATACTTTTATAGTTGTTATCCGAAACATCTAAACCATAAGTAGATAATTCTAGTAATTCTGCTTTTCTTGTGAGTGTCGTGGCTTTAACTCGCTTATTTATTCGCTTGCCACCGTCATTGAATGAGATCACATAGAAAAGTGCATCGGTTTCAATATCTCTATACTTCCCTTCAATTCTCGGAAAGTTCTTTGCTACATATTCATAGTTCGGTATTTGTTCGCCTGTATCTTTATCTTTCGTAAAACTCTTTATTACAGATAAAGCACCATTACTATTTATGTTAAATTTGTTAGGAATAATCTCTTGCGTGTTTGTTTCCTTTTGTACTTGCATCAGTTCCGATGCTATTTTTTTGAGTTGTTCAGTTTCTGCGATATCAAGCACCTCCCTGTCTGCGTTGTAGTTCTTTAGTGATTATCGATCTAACAGTTCTTTCAAATTCCTTTAGTTGTAAAGGTGGATTGTTGCTGTCATTCCATGTAGTAAGCAAACCAATAACAAGATTTATATCTACATTCTTTCGCATAAGGTGTCCTGTGATGGATGCTAATGCGTTGTTTCTTCCATCTCCCTCTGATAATCCACCATAAGCAATCGTCTGCCAATGGCTATCATCTCGCTTATAAGCATTATTCATATCAGTAGGTATATCTTTATCCATGTATGGCTTTAAGCCACTTATAAGGGTGTCTGTGTCGATATAATAGGTGTCTTGATACTTAAATATAAAATCTGCATTATCTGACTGTTTAACTGCTCGTGCCATACATTGAGACCATGTAAATGATTTTTCATCGACTTTCACACCGAGTTGCTTTTCAAAGAATTTGATAGCTGGCTTGTAATACTTTTTTTCTATCGGTTTACTTAATGGAATGATTAATCTAAAACGTGGCTTATCTACCCTATGACTGAATGTACTGTACAAGATATAAGAGAATGAAAACATATTCTCAATATCCTCTACTATGCTTGTATCTGTCGGTAGATCATCAATATCTAGTGCAAGTGCATGACGATTAAGCACGTTCTCATCATTCCTATGTGTATCTTTCATATCGCCTAATATATAAGCTCCGTTGCTATATTTATCATCCGATACTTTGACATCAGATAAGTATTTAACTAACTCTTTAAATGTAAGTGCTTTGCTTGTTAAAAATGAGTTAGAATAAAGATTTTTGTAGTGATTTACTTTAATATGTGGTATAATTTTTATATTAGAGTTATGACTCAATAGCATTGACTCTCACTTTCATATATAATATACAGTTGAGTAATTTCATTATTACTCGTCTGCTGCTGGTAACGTTGGCTCTTGGTCGGGTTTAACGTTATCGGCTTTTTTTATTTCATCTTGTAACCTCTCTACTGATTTCCACACATCACTGATCACTGTTGAAAGGATAAATAAGTCCTGCGTTTGTTCTTCAGTCATCGTTCTTAACGTAAAGTTTTCCTTAATCCATTGTTGTTCTAATCTATCTTCTGCATCTTCTAAATTGCTAAATACTAAATTATTAAGTGCATCTACCTTTAATTTGAGACTTTTCACATCTACTAATACATCGTTTAAGTTTGTCATTTTATTTTCTCCTCCAATTTGTTTACTTTTGATAACTCATAGACCACTGCAAGCAATAAACCAAAAAATATAATCGTTTGCATCTCAACATGATTTTTTGAAAATGTATCGGCTACACATAAAGCAATAAATGTATATGCGACTGTTTTAATAAGTGCGTTCATCTTCTTTTACCTCCCTATACTGTCATCTCTTCACTAGGAAACAACTCATCTAGTGTAGTATTGAAGTAATCAGCTAACTTTTGGCATTCCGATAATGTAAACTCGGCTTTCTTGCATTCCTTAAGTTGCATGCGACCTGTAGATATACCTAATACTTTTGCAATATCTCCCTGGCTTTTACCTGCTTCCTTTCGGCACACATATAATTTCCAATGCTTCATTTTACTCCTCCTTTGATTTAATTGAATAATATATAATTCATATTATTCATGATTTGATTATTACATACCTGTTTTAAATTTGCAATACTTTGAATTAAATTTAAATCATGCTATTCAAATTTGATTGTTTTTGATACAATTATTCTTAAATGGAGGGATTAACTTTTATGGAAAAACTAAATGAAAATGAAATGATAGAAGTGGGAAAATTACTCAAAAAAATAAGATTATTAAAAAAAGAAACTACAAGTAAAGTAGCAGAACATACAGGTTATTCACAAGGACATGTTAGTGGTATTGAAAATGGTAAAAGAAATATTAAGTCAATCAACTATGTAATTGATGTTTTGAAATTCCTATCCGATAATTATATTGAATTTAATAAATATGCAGATGATATTAATAAAATTTCTAACGGAAAAATTAAGATAGAAACTAAAAATGATAATCAAAAAGAAAATACATTATACGGTGCATTTATGGTAGAAGATTCTCCTAATATTTTTAAATATACAAGTTATAATGGCATAACTTATACCAGCGTTGAAGAATTTCCAATAAATGATTTGAAATTTCATTTTGATGATGTCCTTAATGATAAATATTATAGAAAAATAAAACTTAATGACGATGACAAAAAGTACATTAACAAAATGATTAATGATTATCTGATAAGAAAAGTAGAAATTCAAAAAAGAGAATCAGAATATCATTTAGAACAAGAATTATATGAAGAAGAGAAAATAAAAGAACATATAAATGAATTAAATGTTCTAATAGATAAATTAAATGATCCAACAGAATTAGGTTATTGAGGACTAGCCTATGCATGATCTAAGACTATCTCACAATATCTATAAGGATGATAAACGTAATACCTATTACTTCCGTATTAAGTACTATGATGAGACGGGTAAACGTAAAGAGGTTATGAGAAGTGGCTTTAAGATGCGTAAGGATGCTGTAAAAGAGTGTAACAAGTACATTGATGAATTAGAGGGAATCGGCAAAATAAATAGACTGCCATTTAATGAGTTAGCACAAGAATACCTAGAATGGTACTCTGCAAGACGTAAGGCATCCAGCACAAAGACTTTGAGAACACACCTAAACAATCACTTGCTGCCATACTTTAATAGCGTTGATGTGTTCAATATGGATACTAAAATGATAATGAAGTTTCAGACAAAGAAGTTAAAAGAAGAATTAAGTGGCGAGTACCTAAAGAAGATGCATGTATTCCTGGTACAGATATTAAACCATGCAATTAAATATCATGGACTAGAGAAGAACGTTGCATCTATCGTTGGTAACTTTGAAATAGAATCAAACAAGCGTTTTAATTATTGGACTTTAGAACAATTCAACACATTTATTAGTTATGTATCTAATGCTAGAGAAAAAATGTTCTTCAAGATGCTATTTTATACGGGGGCTCGTAAAGGCGAAATAAGGGCTCTTACGTGGGAAGATATTAATTGGGATGATGAATATATCAGAATAGATAAGACTGATTATAATGGTGTTGTAACGTCTCCAAAGACTAAAGCATCAATAAGAGATGTTTACCTACCGACTCACATAATGGATGATTTAAAAGAGTACCAGGCATGGTATAAAGCCAATCAGATATATAAAGATAATTATGTAGTGTTTGGTAGCTTCTTTAAGTCCATAAGCGATAGCACTATAGATAGATGGCTATATTCTACTTATGATGCGATAGATGATGCTTTAAAAGATGATGATGAGACTTTTGACAGAATAGTAATACATGAGTTTAGGCATAGCCATGCATCATTATTAATTAATCATGGTGCTAGTCCAATGATCGTTGCACAAAGATTAGGGCATAATGGCATAAACGAAGTAACCGAACGATACGGGCATCTGTACCCGTCTACTCAAAAAGATATAATAAACCTGCTGTAGCACTCACATTAAGCGTGAGTGCTTTTTTATGTGCTGGGGGGAAATTGGGGGGATATTGGGGGAACAAAAATAAAAACCCTTTAACCATAAGGCTAAAAGGTTTATGTATGGAGACGGCGGGAGTCGAACCCGCGTCCAAGGATCCTGCAGCTGATACTTCTACGTGTGTAGTCCTGTTATTAAGTTTCGCTATTAACCTGAAAACGGACATCCTGGTTAATAGCTAGCTCGATTAATCTCTTCTGTACAGACCGCAAGCGGAGGTGTACAGCGTATCCTACTTAAGTTGAACCTCTACATCAGGCACATAGGCGATGCTTGAGAGAGGTGCAGAGTGCGATTAGGCAGCTACTGCGAAATTGTTTGTTTTGCCAGTTATTATAAACTGTTGTGTTGATGACGAAGACAACCCTCCGACACGCTATACCAGCCCAAGTGACCCCTGTCGAATCCGTAACGCCCCCGTGGTTAGTATTTTCTAACTAGCATTTTCTAATATAACAAAATTATAAGTGAGTATCAAGAAAAATGATTGCATTGCAGATGGCCCATGTTTTTTATTTATGGGCCATCTTCAGCAGTATACCCTGCTCTTGGCATTCATCTTGGCCCATGTTTTTTATTTATGAGCCATCCTCAGCAGTATACTCTCATCTCAGCATTCATCTTGGCCCATGTTTTTTATTCATGAGCCATCCTCAGCACTATACCCTGTTCTTGGCATTCATCTTGGCCCATGTTTTTTATTTATGAGCCACCCTCAGCACCATACCCTGCTCTCGGCATTCATCTTGGCCCATGTTTTTAATTCATGGGCCATCCTCAGCACTATACCCTGTTCTTGGTATTCATCTTGGCTCATGTTTTTTATTTATGAGCCATCTTCAGCAGCAATCGCTACTTCATCTTAATCTCACACATCAAAATACGACCTGCCACATAAGCAGGTCGTACTTATTCTAATATCTTTCTTTCATTGCACGGTCCATTTCACGTTTCGCTTCTTTTGCTTTTAGGGCATGACGCTTGTCGTAGTCTTTCTTACCTTTCGCTACACCGATCAGCATCTTGCAGTAGCCGTTTTTAATATATAGCTTCAGTGGTACAAGCGTGTAGCCTTGTTCACGAGTCTGTCCAAACAGTTTATCGATCTGTTTTCTTTTCAATAGTAACTTGCGTGTTCTAAGTGGATCATGGTTAAATCGATTACCCTCTTCATAAGGTGCAACGTGCATATTGTAGACATACATTTCACCATTATACACGCGTGCATAGGAATCACGTAAGTTTGCGCTTCCACGTCGAATGGACTTAATTTCTGTTCCTTTAAGTTCGATTCCCGCTTCTATCGTTTCTTCAATCGTATAATCGTGACTCGCTTTTCTATTTTGTGCTAATACTTTTCCGGTTCCTTTAGGCATAACGTCACCTCTACTTCTTCTTTCTACGTCCTGAATTTTTCACCGCTTTCGCTTTATAGAACGGTTTCTTATTTTTATGCTTCTTACTCATTTCTGTGCCACGCGCTTTACCGCGTCCTTTTTTTTGCGGTTTTTCATCAGATGATTTTGTGTTCCTTTTCGCTTTAATTTTCACTTCGCGAATCTTATCTTCAATCTTCTTCATATCCATACCAACAATCGCAAAGTCAATCATGCGTTCATCAACGTTGACATTCACAACTTTTACGCGCACTTTCTGACCGATTCTGTATACTTTACCGTGACGTTCACCAATCATCGCCATATGACGTTCATCAAAGTTATAGTAATCGTCTGTCATGTTTGAATTATGAACCATACCTTCGATTGTATTCTCAAGTTCAACGAACATACCGAAGTTTGCAACACTGCTGATAATCCCGTCAAATTCTTCACCGATATGCTGCACCATGTATTCCGCCTTCTTCAGATCATCTGTATCACGTTCGGCATCGATGGCACGGCGTTCTCGTTTAGAAGTATGCTCACTAATCTCGATCAATGCTTCTGCCCAGAAATCCTGTGCTTTATCGTCCATAGATTTCTCGAACAAATATTTACGAATCAGTCTGTGCACGATTAAATCTGGATAACGTCGTATCGGGGATGTGAAGTGCGTATAATATTCAGCTGATAATCCAAAGTGACCTAAGTTTTCTTCTGAATACTTCGCCTGTTGCATCGAGCGCAGCATAAGTGTCGAGATAACGAGTTCTTCAGGTTTACCATGAATTTCGTTACCGATATTCTGCAACGTTTTCGGATGAATATTCTCTGTGCCACCCTTAACTAATATACCGAAGTTTGTAATAAACTCAAAGAAACGTTTCAGGCGATCCGCTTTCGGTTCTTCATGTACGCGATAGATGAACGGTACTTTCATCTTTGCAAAGTGTTCTGCAACTGTTTCATTTGCTGCAAGCATAAAGGATTCAATCAAGCGCTCACCGAGCCCTCTATCTCTTATCACTACTTCTCTAGGAACGCCGTCTTCATCTACTAATATCTTTGCTTCTTTTAAATCGAAATCAATCTCTCCACGTGCTTCGCGCATACGTTTAAGAATCGCTGCTAAATCTTTGGCGTGTAATAGTAGTTCATGAATATGTGCATATTTATTGATTAAAGCTGCATCCTTATCCTCTAATATTGCATTCACGTCATCATAAGTCATACGTTCGTCCGAATGTATCACACTTTCATAGATCTTATGATTTACAGTATGTCCATTTGGTGTGATTTCCATCTCACAGCTTAATGTTAAACGGTCTGCGTGTGGATTAAGTGAACAAATACCATTGCTGAGTCGATGTGGTATCATCGGAATTACGCGGTCCACTAGATACACACTTGTGCCACGTTCATATGCATCTGCATCAAGACTAGATCCTTCTGTTACATAGTGGCTGACATCAGCAATAGAGACGATTAAACGGTAGTTCCCATTATCCAGCTTATCAACGCTGATTGCATCATCTAAGTCCTTTGCGTCAGCTCCATCAATTGTAATCGTCAGAACGTCACGTAAATCCGTTCTTCCTGTGATTTCTGAGGGATTGATTTCATCTGGTACATTATTAGCTTCTTCAATCGTCGCTGGATTGAATTCAATATTAATCCCATGTTGATAAATTATCGATAATATATCAACGCCTGGATCATTTTTATGACCAAGAATGGCTTTTACCATACCTTCAGGATTATTCGTACCATCAGCATACTGCGTAAGTTCTACGAGTACTTTATGACCTTCAACTGCCCCTAAATTTTTACCTTTTGGAATAAAGATATCTTGTGTAATTCTTGAGTCGTCGGGTAATACAAAACCGAAATGTTTCGCTTCAGTATAAGTACCGACAACTTGAGTAATTGCACGCTTTTCAATTGCCTTTACTTCACCTTCATTACGACCATCTCGCGCCTTTGATACGCTCACGAGTACCGTATCTCCATCCATAGCACGATTAATCTTATTCGGTGGAATAAATACATCATCTACTGTTTCGTCCTCTGCTCTTACGAATGCAAAACCTTTCTTATGCTGACTCAGCGTTCCTTTTACGAGTGCTTTACTACCATCAAATGCAATGTAGTACTTATCGTTTTTCGTGCGACTCAATTTTCCTGTTTGTTCTAAATGTACAAGCGTTTTAACTAAATCTTTAAATGCATCTGCACTCTCAAGATTTAGATGCGCTTCTATTGCTTCTATCGTAACTGCACTACCCTTTAATGATTTTAAATATGCAATTACTTCATGTTCATACAGATGCATATAATTCCTCCTTTAATTTGACCAGTCTAATTGTTCTAAAAACTGATGATAATCTTCAAATAACTGTTCTTTTTCTTTATCTATTGTTATAACGTGACCACTTTGTTCATACCAATGCATTTCTTTGTCATCGCTTTCTGCTTCATTATAGATGATGTTCGCTGAATCTGGATTAATCATCGTATCTAGTCTACCTTGAGCTACAAACAGTGGTGCGTATACATTATCTACTGTATCTCGGACATCTTGAATCGTCATTTGTAAATCTACAAGCATATCTGTCGGATGGAAATTTTCCATTTCCTGATTAATCTGAGTTTCAGGTTTACCTTCACGCTTCTTAAATTCACGCGCATATGCCAGGACACCTTCATACATATTGCCAGTTGTCTTAATATACATCGGACTGCACATTGTAGCTACACTTAACACATCACGATATTGCGCCAGCTTCAAAGCGAAGACACCACCAAGCGATAGTCCTGCTACTGCAATTTCATTATACCCTTTTTCAACTAAGAAATCATAAGCTTCTAGGACTTGGCTCCACCATACGTGGGGACTAGATGCAAGCAGTTCTTCCGGGGGTACCCCGTGACCTTCATAGTGCGGTGCATAACTTGTATAACCTTTTTTCTGCAGGAATCTTCCAAGTTGTCTCACATCTGATGAATTCCCTGTAAACCCATGTAATAATAGAACTGCTCTTTTTCCCTCTTCAAAAAAGAACGGTTCTGGTAATCTTATTTTCATAATACATTCTCCTTTTAATAACCTCATCTACTATTGTAAGTTTTTTAGGAACAGATTTAAAATAAAAAAGCCCGAACGCGATTGTCCGGACCTGTTTTAAATATTAAAGTAACCAATAGCAATAGTAATTAAGAACAATAATACCGATGCAACAATTGTGATTCTATTTAATATTAATTCTACACCACGTTGTTTTTGTTTACCGAAAAGTGTCTCAGCACCGCCGCTGATTGCACCTGATAAACCACTGCTCTTACCTTCTTGTAAAAGTACAACTGTGATTAATACGAAACAATCTATAATTAATAAAACGGTTAATAGCGTATTCATGAGTGGTCCTCCTATATGATAACTTTTAACATTTTACCATATATTCATAAAAAAAGGAAGAGACGTCGTCACGCCTCTCCTTTATAAATATAATTACTTATTTAAGTTGTAGAATGCATTTAAACCTTTAAATTTTGCAGTTTCAAATAATTCATCTTCAATACGTAACAATTGATTGTATTTCGCAATACGGTCAGTACGTGATAATGAACCTGTTTTAATTTGTCCAGCGTTTGTTGCAACTGCGATATCCGCAATTGTAGTATCTTCAGTTTCACCAGAACGGTGTGAAACAACTGCAGTGTACCCAGCTTTTTGAGCCATTTCGATTGCTTCGAATGTTTCAGTTAAAGTACCGATTTGGTTCACTTTAATTAAGATTGAGTTACCAACGCCTTCGTTAATACCACGTTCTAAAATCTTAGTGTTCGTAACGAATAAATCATCACCAACAAGTTGTACCTTATTGCCTAAACGATCTGTTAATGCTTTCCAGCCTTCCCAGTCATTTTCATCCATACCATCTTCAATTGTGATGATTGGATATTTGTTTACTAATTCTTCTAAATAATCTACTTGTTCAGCAGAAGTACGTTTTTTACCGTTTTCACCTTCAAATTTAGCGTAGTCATATACACCGTTTTCGAAGAACTCAGAAGCAGCACAGTCAAATCCTAAGAATACATCTTTACCTGGCTCAAGTCCTGCAGCTTTAATCGCTTCTAAAATTGTTTCAACAGCATCTTCAGTACCTTCAAATGTCGGTGCGAATCCACCTTCATCACCTACAGCAGTAGATAAATTACGGCCTTTTAAGATTTTCGCTAAGTTGTGGAAAATTTCAGCGCCCCAGCGTAATGCTTCTTTGAAGTTTGGTGCTCCTACTGGTAATACCATGAACTCCTGGAATGCGATCGGTGCATCTGAGTGAGAACCACCGTTAACGATGTTCATCATCGGAACTGGTAATTCAGTACCGTTAAATCCACCTAGATATTTGTATAAAGGCATACCTAAGTAGTCAGCAGCAGCACGAGCTACAGCGATAGACACACCTAAAATTGCATTGGCACCTAATTTACCTTTGTTATCTGTACCATCTAAAGCAATCATCATTTTGTCGATTGATACTTGATCAAGTACCGAGAAGTCACCTTCAATAATCTCAGGTGCGATAATTTCATTTACGTTTTCTACAGCTTTTAAAACACCTTTACCCATATAACGGTCTTTATCACCATCACGTAGTTCTACTGCTTCGTGTTCACCTGTTGAAGCTCCTGATGGTACTAATGCACGCCCTAGTGCGCCACTTTCAGTAAATACTTCTACCTCAATTGTAGGGTTACCTCTTGAATCTAATACTTCGCGTGCATAAACATCTGTAATAATTGGCATTTATAAAAACTCCTCTCAATTTGTGTTCTTATTTATTATTATTGATTTAATTGAAATAATCAATTATTTGTATTTCATTTTCTGTATCACATTAACCTTTTTGAATCAACGACTCACCAGTCATATCTTCAGGTTGTTCAACACCCAATAAATCGACTAATGTCGGTGCTAGATCAGCTAGACGGCCGCCGTCACGCAACGTAATACCTTCACGCGTCACAATCACAGGTACTGGATTTGTTGTATGTGCTGTCATCGGACTACCATCAAGCTTTACCACTTCATCCGAATTACCGTGATCAGCTGTAATAATCGCTGTCCCTTGCATTTCCAAGATCTTGTCTACTACTGCACCTAGACATTCATCCACCGCTTCAATCGCTTTAATCGTTGGTTCCAGCATGCCAGAATGTCCAACCATATCAGGATTAGCAAAGTTTAAAATAATTAAATCTAAATCGCCTTTATCAAGTTCAGCAAGCAATGCATCGCGTACTTCATATGCACTCATTTCAGGCTGTAAGTCGTAGGTTGCAACTTTCGGTGAATTTATCAACACACGACGTTCGCCTGGAAACTCATCATTACGTCCACCACTCATAAAGTAAGTGACGTGCGGATACTTTTCTGTTTCAGCGATACGCAGTTGTGTCAAGTTGTTACTTGCTGCGACTTCACCGATTGTGTTCACTAAATCTACCTTTTCAAACACAACATCTGCTTTCACTTGATCGTTGTACTTAGTAAATGTTACGAACTTAATCCCGATTAGACGCTTATCCATCTTGAAGCCGTCAAATTCTTCATTCGTATATACTTCTGAAAGCTGTGCTGCACGGTCAGGTCTGAAGTTGAAGAAAATCATCGCATCTCCGTCGTTTACACCCGTGTTCTCTTCTCCTTTTTCGTGGTCTTTAACCACAAACGGAACAACGAACTCATCATTTACACCTTCTGCATAACTTGCTTCTACACCTGCAGCGGCTGAACTATATTCTACACCTTTTCCGTATGTCATAGCATCATATGCTAATTGCTCACGATCCCAGCGTTTGTCTCTATCCATCGCATAGTAACGACCAGAAACAGAAGCAAATTGACCGATACCAATCTCTTCAAACTGCTTTTCAGTTGCCTCGATATACTTAAGCGCTGTCTGCTGACCGACATCGCGACCATCTAAAAACGCATGCACATAAACCTTGTCCACCCCTTGCTCTTTCGCAAGTTTAAGTAACGCAAATAAATGTTCATAGTGACTATGCACGCCACCATCAGAGAGTAATCCCATTAAGTGCAGCACTGTATGATTCTCTTTCACATGCTGCATTGCGTCTAGCAGCACCTGATTCTTAAAGAAGTCACCATCTTCAATCGATTTATTGATACGTGTCAAAGACTGATAGACAACACGGCCTGCTCCAATGTTTAAATGGCCCACTTCAGAATTCCCCATCTGTCCTTCAGGCAATCCTACATCCAATCCACATGCTTTCAGTTCGCTATGTGGATATTGATTGTAGTAACGGTCAAAATTTGGTTTATGTGCTTGAGCGACTGCATTCCCAAATGTTTCTTTACGGTTTGCAAAACCATCTAAAATGATTAAAGCTGTCGGGCTTTTCATTACTTAGCACCTTCTAACAATTGAACAAAAGAATCCACTTCTAACGATGCGCCACCTACTAATGCACCATCGATGTTTTCGTTTGCCATATATTCCTTAATATTACCTGGTTTAACAGATCCGCCGTATTGGATACGCACAGCTGCAGCTGCATCTTTACCGAAGTCTTTTTCCACAACTGAACGCACGAACTTACAGCTTGCTTCAGCATCTTCACTTGTTGCAGATTTACCTGTTCCGATTGCCCAGATAGGTTCATAGGCAATAACAAGCTGTTTCACTTGTTCAGCGTCAAAACCTTTAAGCGCGTTGCTTACTTGAGCACCTACTTTAGCTTCAAACTGACCTGATTCACGTTCTTCGTCTGTTTCACCACAACAAATGATTGGTGTCATCCCATGTTTAAATACAGCCAATGCTTTCTTATTAATATCTTCGTCTGTTTCACTAAAATATTCACGACGTTCAGAATGTCCTAAAACTACATACTGTACACCTAGATCCTTTAATGCTGCTGGAGATGTTTCGCCAGTGAATGCACCGCTATCTTCAAAATAACAATTTTGAGCACCAACCTGTAAGTTTTTAACATCAGCAGAAATAATTGCATCTAATTGAATATGTGGTGCACAGATTACTGCATCAACACCTTCTGCCGGTAACTCTGGTAAGCTTGAAACAAATGCTTTCGCTTCTTTTACCGTTTTGTTCATTTTCCAGTTTCCTGCGATAATTGGTTTTCTCATTTATAAAAACTCCTTTTTATTTGTCAGAAATTGATTTAATACCTGGCAGTTCTTTACCTTCTAAGTACTCTAACGAAGCGCCGCCGCCTGTTGAGATATGCGTGAACTTATCTGCGAATCCAAGGTCCATTGCTGCTGCTGCTGAATCTCCACCGCCGATAATTGTAGTCGCGTCTTTCAGTTCAGCAATTGCTTTACATACTCCTACGGTACCTTTCGCAAAATTACTCATTTCGAATACACCCATCGGTCCGTTCCATACGACAGTTTTAGCGCCTTCAAGTTCTTTGCCAAATAATTCAACTGTTTTAGGACCGATATCTAAAGCTTGTAAATCAGCTGGAATGTGATCGATTGCTACTACTTCGATTTCTCCATCATTTGAGAACTCTTTTGTCACTTTCGCATCAACAGGTAAAACAAGTTTATCTTTACCACGTTCCATTAAATCTTTCGCTAAGTCAATTTTATCTTCCTCTAATAATGAATGACCAATTTCTTTATCTTGCGCTTTTAAGAAAGTGTACGCCATGCCGCCACCGATCAATACTTTATCAGCTACTTCTAATAAGTTCTCGATAACACCGATTTTATCTGATACTTTCGCACCACCTAAAATGGCAACGAAAGGACGTTCTGGTTTTTCAACGACATCACCGATAAACTTAATTTCTTTTTCCATCAAGAATCCTGCAGCAGTATCTATATGTGTCGCAACACCAACGTTCGATGCATGCTCACGGTGGGCAGTACCGAACGCATCATTCACAAATACATCTCCAAGTGATGCCCAATACTTCCCAAGTTGCGCATCGTTCTTACTTTCTTTCTTACCATCAACATCTTCGAAACGTGTGTTTTCGAATAATAATACTTCACCTGATTGTAATGCATTAATTGCTGATTCTAACTTTTCTCCACGTGTTTCAGCTACAAACTGAACATCTTTTTCGAGTAATTCGGATAAACGATTTGCTACAGGTTGAAGTGATAAATTCGCCTTATCTTCTTCGGTTTTCACTTTACCAAGGTGAGAGAATAATATCACTTTCCCGCCTTGCTCGATAATATATTTAATAGTAGGTAATGCTTCAACGATACGATTATCGTTCGTAATGTTCCCATCTTTCATCGGTACATTGAAATCAGCACGCACGAGTACTTTTTTATCTTTTAACTCTAAATCTGAAACAACCTTTTTAACCATGTTATGGCCTCCTAATAATATATTCTTACAATATAATTATACCAAATAACTTATTAAAAAAAGCAGGAGAAGCGAAATCTTCCCCCGCTTACGCGTGAATAAACTATTATTTAGCTTGTGCTTGTTCAGCTAAGAATTCTAATGTACGAACTAACTGTGCAGTGTAGCTCATTTCGTTATCGTACCAAGCAACTGTCTTAACCATTTGGTGTTCACCAACAGTCATTACACGTGTTTGTGTTGCATCGAATAATGAACCGTAAGTAATACCGATGATGTCTGATGATACGATTTCGTCTTCAGTGTAACCGAATGATTCGTTAGAAGCAGCTTTCATTGCAGCATTTACTTCTTCAACTGAAACTTCTTTTTCTAAGATTGTAGTTAACTCAGTTACTGAACCTGTTGGAACTGGAACACGTTGCGCTGATCCGTCTAATTTACCTTTTAATTCAGGGATAACTAAACCGATTGCTTTTGCAGCACCTGTTGAGTTAGGTACGATGTTGTTCGCTGCTGCACGTGCACGACGGAAGTCACCTTTTGCGTGTGGTGCATCTAATGTGTTTTGATCACCAGTGAATGCGTGAACTGTCATCATTAAACCTTCGATAATTCCGAATTCGTCGTTTAATACTTTAGCCATTGGTGCTAAACAGTTTGTAGTACATGAAGCTCCTGAAACGATCTCTTCTGAACCATCTAATACGTCATGGTTAACGTTATATACTACAGTTTTTAAGTCACCTTTTGCTGGCGCTGAAATTAATACTTTTTTAGCGCCTGCTTCGATATGCGCTTGAGCTTTTTCTTTATCTGTGAAGAAACCAGTACATTCTAAAACTACGTCGATTCCAAGTTCGCCCCATGGTAATTCAGCAGGGTTAGGATTTTCGAATGATTTAACTTCGCGACCGTTGACACGGAATCCACCTTCAATAACTTCAACTTCTTCTTTGAAACGCCCTTGTGTTGTATCATATTTTAATAAATGCGCTAACATTTTATCGTCTGTTAAATCGTTAACCGCTACTACTTCAATACCTTCTACCTCTTGTAATCTTCTGAATGCTAAACGTCCGATTCTACCAAACCCGTTAATTGCTACTTTTACTGCCATAATGTATGGCCTCCTTTAAATGTCTATTTTTAAGGGGTATACCCTTTACTACCAACTTCATCATACATCCTTATTATAATCAAAATACACAGAAAAATAAAAATATTACACTTCTGATATTAAGATTTCCTTTGAAACTACTGATTCATCAGCCAGTTACCTACAACTGAATCTGTAATCAATACTGTATGCTTCGGAGCTATCTTCAGATAGGAAGCTATCGCTTCTTTCTTACTATTTCCTCCTGCTACAGCGATGATTCTTTTATCTTCAGTAAGATCATCAAGATGTATACCAATTGTTCTTACACGATAAACGATGTTGCCATCCTCATCAAAATAATAACCGAAAGCTTCGGCAACAGCATTGCCATCCATCAGTTTCTTCATAACTTGTGGTGACGAGTGTCTTCGTTCCGCCATCTTCTGAGCTGAACCAATGCCATGCAGTACAATATCTGCCTGTTGAATATGATGTAATACACGTCTAACAGACTGTTCTTCAAGAAGTGCATTATAACCTGCTTCACTTACTTGGTCCGGGACATAAAGAACTTCGAACGTCCCACCCGTCTGTTCAGCCATCAAATGCGTTATCGCATTAGCTTGAAAAGAAACTTCTTCACCTAATCCGCCACGCGCAGGAATAAAATTGATAGATTTATCTGTAGGACGCATTGAACGCGCAATGTGCGCCATTGTGGATCCTCCAGTTACAGTTACTCTAGTCCCATCTTCAAAACAGCTTTCTAGATACTCGCTTGTCGCCTGACCCATCCTAAGCTTCACTTCATCATCGATGTCTGCATCACCACTTACAACGATCACCTTTTGAATAGCAAAACGACTTTCAATTGCATGTGCAATATGTTCTAGCCTAGTCAAACTATCCATAGAAGCTTTCATCTTGTAAAGCACATCTTCGCCACTTTCAGTTACTGACATTCCTTTAGACGTAATGATAATCAAACCCTGTGTTTTTAATATATCCGTCTCAGTTCTAAGGATGCGTTCACTGAGGTGAACCGTTTCACTAAGTGCCCGTCTGCCAATCGGCTGTTGCAGCTCAATTGCAGAGAGTATTTGAAATCTTCGGTACATCTTGTCAACTAAATCAGGGACAAGCTTCTTTTGAACCTCAAATAAAGCATTCAAATACATCCCTCCTCAATTAGTTATGGACAAAATTTGTCCCGCTCGGGTCAAAAAGTAACTTGCGTTACACATACATAATAGCAAGTCCATCTATAGTAAGCAAGTAAAAGCTCCTAAAAAAATAATGAATACGCTTTCTTCAGTTATCGCTTAAATATTCCAGAATGGTCACAAAATCAATCTGGCCTTCCTGTATCACAACATCATTATGTAATAGTACTGGAATCGACATGAAATATTGCACTTCTAATGCTGGATCGCTCGTAATATTGATTTCGTTCACAGTGAAATCAATATCTTCTTGTGCTAGGGCAATTTGAATCTTTGCATCATTACAAAGTCCACATTGATTTCCTACTAATAAAGTAAGTTCTTTCATAAATACACTCCTTTTAATGTGATTTCGACCTAAATAATACTATAATATTAGCAGTAACGTTAAAAATATGAATGATATGAGCGCTTTTTTTGACTATCTTTGACTTTATAGTGTATATTAAATTTAACGAACTTTAAACGAATCTTAAGGAGGATTTACTAATGAACTTAATACCTACAGTAATTGAATCAACAAATCGCGGAGAACGCGCATATGATATTTATTCACGTCTGTTAAAGGACCGTATCATTATGTTAGGATCGGCTATCGATGACAACGTGGCAAACTCTATCGTATCTCAATTATTATTCCTACAAGCACAAGATGCTGAGAAAGATATCTACCTATACATCAACTCACCAGGTGGTAGCGTGACTGCTGGTATGGCTATCTATGATACAATGCAGCACATCAAACCTGATGTACAGACAATCTGTATCGGTATGGCAGCATCGATGGGATCATTCCTACTCGCAGCGGGTACAAAAGGAAAAAGATTCGCTCTACCGAATGCTGAAGTTATGATTCATCAGCCATTAGGTGGCGCACAAGGGCAAGCAACCGAAATTGAAATTGCTGCACGACACATTTTAAAAACTCGCGAAAAATTAAATCGCATCTTAGCTGAACGTACAGGTCAACCTATCGAAAAGATTGAAAAAGACACAGATCGTGATAATTTCTTAACAGCTGATGAAGCGAAAGCTTATGGCTTGATCGACGAAGTTATGCATCCAGCAGAATAAAGATATAAAAATAGCGTGTACTAAGTAAAAGCTCTTAGTACACGCTATTTTTTTGTAGTTAAAATGGAAAATAACTAATATTTTATTTCTTCAATTCAATATGTTCCCCATTTCTTAATTTCTCAGCAATCTCATCTATCTTTCTTAATCGATGATTCACTCCCGACTTCGATATCACACCGGTAGAAACCATCTCGCCAAGTTCTTTCAAGGAGATATCCTGATGTTGCACACGCAGTCTCGCAATCTCTCTTAATCGTTCTGGAAGTTCATCGATACCAACTTCTTCATCAATCAATCGAATATTCTCTACTTGGCGCATCGCAGCACCAATCGTCTTATTTAAGTTGGCCGTTTCACAATTGACAAGACGATTCACGGAATTTCGCATATCTCTGACAATCCTCACATCTTCAAACTTAAGTAATGCCTGATATCCACCTATAATACTCAGAAAGTCTGAGATTTTTTCCGCTTCTTTTAAGTACGAAATATATCCTTTCTTACGTTCCAAAGTCTTCGCATTCAGTCCATAACCATTCATCATTTCTGTTAATCCTTCAGAATGACTTTCATATAACGAGAATATTTCAAGATGATACGAAGATGTCTCTGGGTTATTTACAGATCCTCCTGCTAAAAATGCCCCTCTTAAATAGCTGCGTTTACAACATTCCTCTTTGATCAGTGATTGATCGATATGCTGCACAAACTGGCCATCTTGCAATATGCTTAGTTCATCAAGAATTTCTTTTGTCTTCATCTTGATGCGGCAAATATAGACATTATTTTTCTTTAATTTCATTTTCTTACGTACGAGTAATTCAATATCAACACCGAATATTTTCTTTGTCAAACTATATACACGTCGTGCAATGGCTGCGTTTTCTGATTGTACATTAATCACCCACTGCATATTCTGTATATTTAAATTTCCGTTCATCCGAATGAGCGCGGCAAGTTCTGCTTTACTACAGCAGAGATCTGTCTCTATCCGCGTCAATTCATTCTTCATCTCTGAAGCAAATGACAATTTATTCTCCCTCTTTCTGAGTGAATTCAATTGTACTGATTTCACTTAATGCTAATTCATAAATCATATCAGCGAGCACTTCATTATTATGACGTACCGCACCTTCCTCGTTGATTTCAACGAGATTATCATCTGTGATAAGCGTGATTCCCAAACGTTTAATATTCTCAGAGTCACACGTTACAAATTTTGAATTACGCTTTTCATAATTCTCGTTAATCTTATTTTGAAGTACAAGTTCATTGGCAATGACAAACTGAATAAATGGAGAGGCAACATGTTTATGAATCGCTTCTATATGGTCTGATACCGAGTAATCTGTCGTTTCACCTGGTTGTGTCATAATATTAGAAACGTAGAGCTTCTTCGCTTTACTTTCAATAACAGCGTCCCCTAGTTCACGGATGACTAAGTTTGGAATGATACTTGTATAAAGACTGCCTGGTCCCAATACAATGAGATCCGCCTCCAGAACTGCATCTATAGCTTCTTGCATCGGTTTGATATATCCAGGTGTCAAGAAGACACTATCTATTCTTTTGAACTTTAAAGGAATAAGAGATTCCCCGACAACAATTTCACCGTCTTCCATTACGGCATTCAATATCGGACTCGTATTTGTCGAAGGAATCACCGTCCCTTTAACGTTCAATATTTTACTTAGTTCTTTGACAGCATGACCGAAATCATCCGTGACGTCTGTCATTGCTGCAATCATTAAGTTGCCTACAGGATGCCCTCCGAGTGTATCCGAATTAAAGCGATACTGAAATAATTTCTCAAGCATGGGTTCTACGTCACTTAAGGCTGCAAGTACATTCCTAATATCTCCAGGTGCAGGGATATCCATGACATCTCTTATCTTACCTGTACTTCCTCCATCATCTGCAACAGTTACAATGGCGGTGATATCAACAGGATATTCTTTAAGCCCTCTCGCCATAACTGAAAGACCTGTACCCCCACCGATAAGACAGACTTTAAGCCTTTTCATTGATCGTTCCCTCAATAAGTGCATCTCTGTGGCGAGTATGAAGCTCAAAGTCAAAGAAGTCCTTTAATTCATTACTGATACGTTCACTTAATGCAACTGAACGGTGCTGTCCACCTGTACATCCGATAGCGATGACAACCTGACTTTTACCTTCGCGCATATAACCAGGAATGACGAACTTCAGCAGATCGATTAATTTCTGGTAGAACATTTCAGTCTCTTTCCATTTCATGACATAGTCATATACGAGGGGATCGAGACCTGTTAATTTTCTCATTTCTTCTATGTAATATGGATTCGGTAAAAACCTCACATCGAATACGATATCTGCATCGATGGGCAATCCATGCTTGAAGCCGAAACTCATCACATTAATCGTGAATATATTATCTTTGCCAGATCCAAAGATTTCAATCACTTTAGAGCGCAATGCTTTTGGCTTATACTCAGAGGTATCAATAATGTGTGTTGCAACCCCTCTTAAATCAGCAAGCAGCATTCTCTCCTCCTGAATCGCATCAATCAATGAAATGTTATCCTGAAGCGGATGTGTACGTCTTGTTTCTTTATAACGAGAAACTAATATTTGATCGCTTGCTTCGACGAATAAAACTTGTACGAGTACTTCATTTAGATTGATAATATTTTGAATTTCTTCTTGTAAACTATTAAAGAAATCTTTCCCACGCAAGTCAATCCCGATAGCTACGCGTGACAGAGATTCTGTATTATTATTCATCAGTTCGATAAACTTCGGCAGCAATATAGGGGGCAGGTTATCAACACAGAAATAACCTAAGTCTTCAAGACATTGAATTGCTACACTTTTCCCCGCACCGCTCATTCCAGTGACAACAACCAGTCGTTTATATGTATCTTCGTTCGACATATACATTCCTCCTCATCTTAATTTCATTCTACATGAATTCATAAAAATAGACACGCACAAAATGCGTATCTATTTTTATGAATATATTAATCATTCAAGCTTTCAATATAATGCTGAGCATTCTGTGCAGCAATACTGCCGTCACCTGTCGCTGTTACGATTTGACGAAGCTTCTTCTGTCTAACGTCACCAGCAGCGAATATTCCAGGAATATTCGTCTCCATCTCTTCATTCGTCATAATATAGCCGATTTCGTCAGTTATACCTAGATGCTGGAATGGTTTTGTCAGTGGCTGCATACCGATATAGATGAATACTCCATCTGTTTCAACATCTGTCTCTTTACCTTCATTATCGATCAATGTTACAGATCCGACTTTTCCTTCTTTTTCGTTGATTGATTTTAACGTACTATTCCAGATAAAATCAATCTTATCATTTTTAAATGCACGTTCCTGAAGAATTTTCTGAGCTCTTAATGTATCTCTTCTATGCACGATTGTTACTTTGTCTGCATATTTCGTTAAATATACACCCTCTTCAACTGCAGAATCTCCCCCACCAATTACTACTAAGTTCTTCTGCTTGAAGAATGCACCATCACACACAGCACAGTAAGATACACCACGTCCCCCAAGTTCTGATTCTCCTGGCACACCAATTTTCTTATATTCTGCACCTGTCGCAATAATAACAGCTTTTGCTTTTAACTGCTTGTCACCTAAATCCACAATCTTGTCATCGCCCTCAACAGTAATATTTTTAATATCACCATAAGTATATTCTGCACCGAATTTCTGTGCATGAGAGAACATCTTCGTTGAAAGGTCAGGTCCTGTGATCAAATCAAATCCAGGAAAATTTTCGACATCTGCAGTATTGGCCATCTGTCCACCAGGCATACCACGTTCAATCATAATCGTAGATAGGTTTGCTCTAGACGCATAGACTGCTGCTGTCATCCCGGCTGGACCAGCACCAACAATGATTACGTCATATTCTTTAATTTCACTCATAATTATACCTCCATGTTTGTTCAGTACTTATAATATACATGAATTCCAGGTTTTTAAATATTATTTTGCTTGAACTGTTCATACACCTTCATAAAATGGTAGCGCGTCGTGTTAAATTTTTCTATCACCGCACGTTTTGATAATTTTTCATTTCGTGCTCTTTCAAATAGGAAGTAGCAAACCGCTGTATATGCATTGATCTGCTTAAGATTTAATTTTTTGTCTATGATGGCCTCTGCCATATCAATCCATCGCTCCATCAGCTCCAGCCTGCCATCCTGATCATAGATTAATTCAAGACCTCTATGAATGAAGTCTAGTTTAACAAGCTGAATATTATGAAAGATATAAGAGAGATATAACTTTTCGTAATCCCCCATCTCTTCAAGCTGATTCCATACTTTCTGATTGATCATCAACGTCTTATCCTTGAGACGCGATAACAGAAAGATGCCAATAATACGACGATGCTGATCTTCACTATTTAAAAGCGGCATAACATCATCCATAATATAGGCTTCACCTTCAGCCATCTTACGTGGACTTACACCAGGGTGGCTTACAATCTCACCGAGCTGCTGAAAGAACATATCAGACTGCGATACATAGCCAAGTGCATAGCTTGAATAACTTAACGCATGCAGCATCTGTGAACTGTGAAACTTTCCTTTTTGATATAGTGGAAACAGCAGTTGATAGGATTCTGTATATTCCTTCAGGAAACTAAGTACGATACCCAGTTTAAATTTTTCGTCATCGTTAATCGGGATAATCGTTCTAAGTTTCTTCAAATAGGATTCATAAGTTTTCGTCTGATGTGTGTTGTATAGCAGTAAAGTATAGTGACAGAGCGCATTAATATCAGCAGGATTTTCCTCAAGTAATTGCTTTAATATCTTTGCCGCTTCATGGTACTTGCTATTAAATAGTAAAGTCATGGCCTTCAAATTGCGCACTTCAGTACGCATCTGAATATTATAAGGCTGAAAATCAATCCATTCTAAGGCAATATCGTAATTCATATGCTCAAAAAAATACTGAAAGATGTAATGGACGACAAAGTTTTCACTTTCTATCTCTACTTTAGTGACGTCATTATAAACGACTTCAAACATTTTTTTCAGCTCGTCAAGATATACATGGTCATCTGTGAGCAGACAATAATACATACCGAATAAAAAGGCTTTATTAGGATCACGTTGTCTAATAAAGAGCTGGCTCAGATCATAGAAGACATCTTCTTCATTAAAATCATCTTTAAAATAATCTATTAGATAATGCTGTGCTTTATCGAAATTACCAAGTTCCGAAAAACAAAAAGCAATGTGCTGTACTGTATCGTATCTGAGATTTAAATCCAGTGATTTTATGAAGAATGAGATGGCCTCTTCGTAATGATGTTCACTCTGCTTCTTTACTCCAATTTGATAATATTCATCTTCAGTTGCTGGAAAACGGATAACATTACTCATCCATCTCACCTCCGTTCGTTATTATTTTATGTGCATCGGATTACCGTATACAAAGGCATTCGCAGGAATATCTTTCGATACAACTGTCATTGCGCCAACCTTCGCACCATCACCTATTGTGACCCCCGGCAAGACTGTAACATTTGCACCAATTAATACATTTCTACCAATCGTAATCTTTCCAGTGCGATACTCGTCCGTCAAATATTCATGTGCAAGTAACGTTGCATTATACCCAATGATTGAGTTATCCCCTATTTTTATCAGTTCAGGAAACATCAGATCAGGCATCGCCTTATAAGCAAATGACACATGATGTCCGAGCTGCATCTTCAGACATTTACTGAACAGGTAATGTTTCCATTTCACTGATGGCAGAATGCGACACAATTCAATAACAACAAAGTTACGGCAAACCTTAAAGAATGAGACCGTCTTATACATCTGCCATAACGGATTAGGCCCCTCTAATCTATAGCGATTTAACTGACGCATAAGCGGAGCTCCTTATAGGTTCATTTACTTCACCATAACGCGGCAGTCGATATTTATAATTACGATAGAGCCATATTAAAGTCGCTGCAATCATAATCACGATCGAAATCACTTGGGCAATACGCAGATTTGATGTGAGCATCAAACTATCTGTTCTTAATCCTTCCACAAACACACGCCCAATCGAATACCATATCGTATATAAAAGAAATGTCTGACCAATCTTCAGTCGTTTACGTATCAATAATAATATAACAAATCCTGTGAAGCTCCATAACGATTCATAGAGGAAGGTCGGATGATAATATGCTCCACCAATATTCATCTGATCGATTATAAATTTCGGTAAATGCAATGACTCCAGGAAATCTCTTGAAACCATATCACCATGAGCTTCCTGATTCATAAAGTTTCCCCACCTACCAATTGCCTGTCCGAGAATGATACTCGGTGCCGCAATATCTCCAAGCTGAAAAAACGATATTCCTTTCTTTTTACATAAGAAATATGCCATACCAATTGCACCGATCAAACCACCGTGTATTGCTATGCCACCGTTCATAATCAACGGAATTTCAGAAAAATGATCCTGATAATAATCCCATTTAAATAATACATAATAGATACGAGCACAAATTATCCCCGAAATGATAGACCACATGACAATATCGATCAACGTATCTTCTTTAAAATGCTTTTTTTCTGTCTCTTTTTGAGCGATAAGATATCCGACTAAAATACCAAATGCAATAATAATACCGTACCATCTTACAGGATAGCCAAAGAGCTCGAATGCAACTGGATTAAATGGTGTCATGTTAAATCTCCTTTATCGACTGCTTTCTAATTTGTTCATTCAGGCGTTCATTAAAATCTTTTGCGGTGTTTGTTCCCATCTTATTGAGACGATAGTTCATCGCAGCAACTTCTATGATTACTGCTAAGTTACGCCCTGGTCTGATAGGGATCGTCTTCTTCGTAATTTGAGAATCAAGGATCGATAATTTTTCTTCGATTAATCCTATGCGGTCGTAAACTTTATCTTTATCCCATGTTTCTAGATTAATATTGAGCATTAGACGTTTCTCTGGAAGGACACTCCCTGCGCCAAACAAGGTCATTACATTGATGATTCCTAGTCCTCTAATTTCAAGAAGATGTTCTATCAGCTTTGGTGCTTTGCCCATCAGTACATTACGTGAAACTTCCTTTATCTCCACATTGTCATCTGCAACAAGTCGATGTCCACGCTTGACAAGTTCTAGTGCTGTCTCACTCTTACCTACTCCAGAATCACCGGTAATCAATACACCTACCCCATATACATCGACCAGAACTCCGTGCATCGTCGTTTCAGGCGCAAGCTCACTCTCAAGATAAGATGTAATCTTGCTGATTAAACTTGTCGTCGCTTCTTTGCTCTGAAGGAGTGGTGTCCCTTTACGATTACATGCATCGATTAGTTCCTGCGGGGCCGGAATGTTTCTTGTTAAGATAATACACGGTGTTTCCTTACGACAAAGCTTTACCATTCGTTCTGCACGTTCTTCCTTCGACAACGTTTCAAAGAAAGACATCTCAGTCGTCCCCAGTATTTGTATGCGATCGGAAGAATAGTGAGAGAAGAAGCCTGCCATCTCAAGGCCCGGTCGCGAAATGTCTGCATTAGCCACCGGGATTTCTATTGCGACATTGCCCGCTAAAAACTTAAGGTCAAATTTATCAATTAGTTCTATACTTGTTATCATAGTTTTCCTCACTTTCTCTTATCATTTATATTAAATAACTTTATATCAATTTACAATTCATAATCACCAACAAAACCCGAGCACTGCAGAAAATTATTAACAATTTCTACAGCGCCCGGGTTTAGCTAGAGATGATCTGACAATGACCTCAACAGTTATTTCTCTATATGATGTTTTAAATATTGACCTGTGTATGACTCACGCACTTGCATAATCTGTTCTGGAGTGCCGCTTGCGATAATCTGTCCACCGTTATCTCCACCTTCTGGACCGAGGTCAACAATGTAATCGGCCATCTTGATGACGTCCAGATTATGCTCGATGATCAGAACCGTATCCCCATTGTCAACAAGTTGCTGTAAAACTTTCAGTAGCCTTGCAATATCATCAACGTGTAATCCAGTCGTCGGTTCATCTAGAATATATAACGTTTTACCTGTACTGCGTTTATGCAGTTCCGAAGCTAATTTGACACGTTGTGCCTCACCCCCTGAAAGTGTTGTAGCAGGTTGTCCAAGCTGAATATACCCTAATCCAACATCCATGATGGTCTTAAGTTTACGCTTAATCTTAGGAATATTCTCAAAGAAATGATACGCATCTTCTATCGTCATCTCGAGTATATCTGCAATATTCTTATCTTTATATTTCACTTCCAGCGTTTCACGATTATAGCGTTTGCCATGACAGACTTCGCATGGCACGTAGACGTCAGGAAGAAAGTGCATCTCTATCTTGATAATGCCGTCTCCGTGACAAGCCTCACAGCGTCCGCCTTTAACGTTAAAGCTGAATCGACCTTTTTGATAGCCTCTTAACTTCGCTTCATTCGTCTGCGCAAAGACATCACGTATATCATCAAAGAGACTCGTATACGTCGCAGGATTTGAACGTGGTGTTCTACCTATAGGAGATTGATCAATATCGATTATCTTATCAATATGCTCTATCCCCTTTACCGCTTTATGAGGTCCCGGTTTTTCTTTCGATTTATATAGCTTCTGAGCAAGTGCCTTATACAGCACATCGTTAACAAGCGTACTCTTTCCGGAACCGGAGACTCCGGTTACCACCGTCATCATACCCAGTGGAATCTGAACGTCCACGTCCTTCAAGTTATTACTTATTGCACCTTCTACCGATAAGAATCTTCCATCCGGTGTACGTCTTTTTTCAGGAAGCTCTATTTTTTTTGCACCGCTCAAATACTGACCTGTCAGCGATTTCTTGTTCTTCATCACTTGCTTAGGTGTACCTTGTGCGACAATCTCTCCTCCGTGCACGCCGGCTCCTGGACCAATGTCAATCAAATAATCAGCGGCAAGCATCGTATCTTCATCATGTTCAACGACAATAAGGGTATTCCCAATATCTCTCATCGATTTCAATGTATCAATGAGACGGTCGTTATCTCTCTGATGCAGACCTATGGACGGTTCATCCAGAACATACATTACACCTGTTAATCTTGAACCAATCTGCGTTGCAAGTCGGATACGTTGGGCTTCTCCACCAGAAAGCGTTCCTGCTGTTCTATTTAAAGTGAGGTATTCCAGCCCTACATTATATAAGAATGTCAACCTTTCAGTGATTTCTTTCAGAACGAGTTCAGCAATTTGCTGTTCTTTCTTTGAAAGTTCAAGCTTACTGAAATATTGTAATGCCTCTCTGATAGATAACGTTACAACTTCTCCTATATGCTGACTATTAATCTTAACACTCATCGCTTCTTCAGAAAGACGATAGCCATGACACGTATCACAGACCTCATCCACCATATATTTCTTCATCTGTTCACGTGTATATTCTGAAGGACTTTCCTTGTATCTACGTTCAATATTATTCACAATACCTTCAAACTTCATTACACGTTTACGTGTTACACCATTATCCTGTCTGAATGTAAAGGAAATATCATCTGAATGTCCATACAGGATGATGTCCTGATCTTTCTTAGATAAATCTCTAAAAGGTGCTTTCATAGAAATCCCAAAATGTTTACATGCCTGCTTGAGTAATGTCGGATAATAGTTCGAACTGATGGGCTCCCATGGCACTAATGCACCATTTGTTAATGATTTGCTATCATCAGGAATGACAAGATTTAAATCGACTGTTAATTTTGTACCTAGTCCATCACAATCGGGACATGCACCAAACGGGCTATTAAACGAGAACATTCGAGGTTCTAGCTTATCTATTGAAAATCCACAAATTGGACAGGCATGATGCTCTGAAAACTTCAACTCATCTCCGTCGATCAAATCGATGACAACGTTACCTTCTGCAAGTTTCAATGCATTTTCGAGAGAATCTGCCAGGCGGGTCTCAATGCCTGGTTTCACAACAAGTCGGTCTACGATAACATGGATATCATGATTTGTATTTTTATTGAGATCGATTGTTTCAGAAGCATCATAAACTTCACCATCTACCATGATACGTGCATATCCTTTTTTTGAGATCTCTTCTATGAGTTTCTTGTGCGTTCCCTTTCGGCCCTGCACTATTGGAGCCATAACTTGTATCTTTGTTCTTTCCTCTAATGCCATAACTTGATCCACCATCTGCTGTACCGTCTGTGACTCGATAGGGATACCATGATTCGGACAATAAGGTGTGCCGATTCTAGCATATAGCAGTCTTAAATAATCATAAATTTCTGTAACAGTTGCAACTGTACTTCTCGGGTTCTTACTTGTTGTCTTCTGGTCAATCGAAATTGCAGGGGATAAACCTTCTATCGTATCCACATCCGGTTTATCCATCTGTCCTAAGAATTGTCTGGCATATGCACTCAATGATTCCACATATCTACGCTGACCTTCAGCATAGATGGTATCGAATGCAAGACTAGATTTACCTGAACCTGATAATCCTGTCATAACAATGAGTTTATCTCTCGGAATTTCAATATCAACATTCTTTAAATTATGCGCTCTTGCGCCTTTGACGATAATAGATTTATTCTTCATCCGCTCACCCTTCTGCTTTTAACTCAAACAGTGCATCTCTGAGTTCTGTAGCACGTTCAAAATCTAAAGCTTTTGCCGCTTCTTTCATTTCATGTTCAAGCTGCTCTATTGTACGTGCTCTTTCCTTCTTCGTTAATTTCTTCTTCTGTACGGGTTTTTGTTCCTCATCTGTTTCTAATGTGGCACTGATGACATCACGAATCTTCTTATTGATGGTTGTCGGAGTTATTCCATGTTCTTCATTATATGCTTCTTGTATCGAACGACGACGTGATGTTTCATCAATCGCAAACTGCATAGACTCTGTTATCTTATCTGCATACATAATGACGCGCCCCTGTTCATTTCGGGCAGCACGTCCAATCGTCTGAATCAATGAACGCTGACTGCGCAAAAATCCTTCTTTGTCCGCATCTAATATCGCGACGAGCGACACTTCGGGAATATCCAGACCTTCTCTAAGCAGGTTGATGCCGACCAATACATCAAATACACCTAGTCTTAGATCACGGATAATCTCTATACGCTCTAACGTCTTAATCTCTGAATGCAGGTAATTAACTTTTATTCCAGCTTCTTTTAAGTAAATTGTTAAGTCTTCACTCATTTTCTTAGTAAGTGTCGTAATAAGTACACGCTCATTCTTTTCGATGCGCACACGAATCTCTTCCATCAAATCATCTATCTGATGTTGTGATGGTCGCACTTCTATAATAGGATCCAGCAATCCTGTCGGTCGGATAATTTGTTCCACCATCTCGTCTGTATGCTCAATCTCATAAGGACCAGGTGTAGCGGAAACATAGAGAAACTGATGTCCTTTTTGTTCGAACTCTTCAAACTTCAGCGGACGATTATCCAGCGCGCTCGGCAATCTGAAACCATGCTCTACGAGAACATTCTTTCTCGCCTGATCCCCATTATACATACCACGAACTTGTGGCACCGTAACATGAGACTCATCCATCATGATCAGCCAGTCGTCACCGAAATAATCCAGCAACGTATATGGCGTCGACCCTCTAGGTCTTAAAGTCAGATGTAAAGAATAGTTTTCTATTCCTGAGCAAAAGCCCATTTCTCGCATCATTTCAAGATCGTAATTCGTACGTTGTTCAAGTCTCTGTGCCTCAAGCAGCTTCCCTTCGTCACGAAATTTCTTCAGTTGTTCCTCTAGTTCCTTCTCTATTCTTTCAATCGCAAGCTTCATCTTCTCTTCACGTGTGACGAAGTGACTTGCCGGGAATATCGCAAAGTGCTCTCGTTCTTTCAGCACTTCACCTGTTAAATAATTGATTTCACGTATGCGTTCTATCTCATCACCGAAGAACTCGATACGTATACACTGCTCATCACGAGATGCAGGAAAGATTTCCACAACATCTCCTCGAACACGAAATGTACCACGACGAAAATCTATATCATTACGCGTATACTGCACATCTACAAGCTTGCGTAATAATTGGTTGCGTTCCATCTCCATACCTACACGTACGCTGACAACAAGATCCCGATACTCTTCTGGGTTCCCTAAACCATATATACAGCTGACGGAAGAAATAATAATCACATCATCACGCTCAAATAAGGCACTTGTCGCTGAGTGACGTAACTTATCAATTTCATCGTTAATCGATGCGTCTTTCTCTATAAATGTATCTGTAGAAGGCACATAAGCTTCGGGCTGATAATAATCATAGTAACTTACAAAATATTCAACTCTGTTCTCTGGGAAAAACTCTTTAAACTCACTATAGAGCTGACCTGCTAATGTTTTATTATGCGCCATGATCAGCGTAGGTTTACCGATACGTTCAATGACATTACTCATCGTAAACGTCTTCCCTGTACCAGTAGCACCCAATAACGTCTGATAGCGTTTACCTTCTTTGATTCCTTGTACGATTTTCTCTATCGCATCAGGCTGATCTCCTGCTGGCTGATAGTCTGAATGTATCTTAAAGTCATGATGTTCCATACGTCCCCTCCTCATCGATTTACATTTTACCAAAATATACGCTTAAGGTACAAACATTTGTTCGTAAATCTTCATTCGTTTAACGTGCATCATATGACAAAACCCGATAAACGTATAGACACTATTAAATGTCTTGCATTTACCGGATTCTATTTTGAAAAGTCGTCTTTAGTATTCAACTTCCTATGTTTGATTATCTTTATCCAGGTTGTACATCTCTACGAACAAATAGCCGACTATCAGGCTCAGCGTATCTAAAAACACAATCATCTGTGAATGAAAGAATCCTTTGTAAACAGATACGCCGATAACAATAACCGACAACAGTAATCCTGTATATTTATTACGTACAATCATACTGAAACAAATCACCAGAAATGCAGGTAATGTACATGCTAATATATACCATATCGTCATTATATATTGTCCTTTTGCTGCAAGATTGCCATCGTTATTTCACGCAGTTCAGATCTTGGAATAAATTTCTCCTGAAGCATATCCGGAAGAATATTATCCAGAAAATCCTGCACACAATAAAGGTGCTTGAATTTTATAATCGTTCTTAAACTTTTGTCATAAATTTCAAAGTATAATGGTTCTGGGTTCCGCTTTTGAATCTCTCCAAAAGATTCATATAACAAATCAATCTTATCTGCTACAGACAGAATCTGACCTTCAAGCGTATCGTCTTTACCTTCTTTTAAGCGTTCTCGATATATTTCTCTATAAGCTTCCGGAAACTCACTGTCAATAAACTTACCGATCATTTCTTCTTCAACTTCACTGAATAAGCGTTTCAATTCTTTCGACGCATATTTAACAGGCGTCTTTATATCTCCGGTGAAGATTTCAGGGTAATCATGGTTTAATGCTTTCTCATATACATTTTTCCAGTTAATCTCTGCGCCATGATACTCCTCGACAGTTGCTAAGTATTGTGCAATCTTAGTGACCTTAAATGAATGTGCGGCAACATTATGTTCCTGGTATTTAAATTTTCCGGGACATCGTATTAACTTTTCTAGATCCGACAAACTTTTGAAATATTGATGGACACCCATTGAATCCCTCCTATTGAATCTGCATGATAATTTCTTCTATTTTCTGTTGATTAAGTTCGCCTACATATGTCTTCAACACTTTACCTTGTTTATCGACGAATACCGTCGTAGGAATATTGTAGATTTTATATCGTTTCATCGACGCTTCATCTAACGTGTACATCGGATATGTCGGTTTATAGTTATCGATAAACGCGTCTCTTTTTTCTATTTTATCCTGCACGTTGAATCCAATAAGACCGACATGATTAGGTTTCTCTTTTCCATACGTCACAAGCTCAGGCATCTCTTTCTTACACGGCTCGCACCACGATGCCCAAACATTGATTATCGTAATATCATGTTTTAAAAGTGATGCAATTTCTTTTTTCTGACCATTCATATCTGTAACAGCTATATCACCAATCTGCTTATTATTAAGCGGGTGATTATGTGTCACAATATTACCGGGCTCCTCATTGCCTTTATTAAATTGTATTACAGTATAAATTGAATAAGTTGCTAGTGCAACAAATATAGCAGCTAACAGAATTGTTATCAATCTTCTCATAGGACACCTCATGACATATTATAACAAAAAAATCTTACAACACGAACGGTGTGTAAGATTTAATCATTTTAATATTATTTTATTAGTAAATATATTCAAACTGAGAGCGCTGTGCTTTTGAAATTGTTCTATAAGTCTTCACGCCGCTACGTGGATAGTTCATTTCAGAGACGAGTATACTTCCATTGCGATTGATACGTTCTACAACTGCTGCATGACCATGATAACCTTTTTGAGAAATCATGACTGCACCATATACAGGTGTACGTCTCACTTTATATCCCATTCTTCGTGCATTCGATGGCCAGTATTTTGCACTGTTCCAATTGTTACTTACAGGACGTTTAAGTTGTGCACGTCTATTAAACGCATAATATACACAGCTTCCTTTATAATAATAATTGTATCCAGCTTTCTTTACAGGATTATTGTAAGCATGTGCCTGTTGACTATTTGGATAAATTGCTTCAGTTGTAGTCCCCAGCATGATTATTGCAATTATTGAAAGTATAACTTTTTTCATGTAATATCCTCCGGTTGTTTTATTAGCTAAATAGATATTACCATATAGAAAAAGCGAAAAATCCAATGTAACTTACATGTAATATATGGTTAATACAACTAACATATAATAATTTGATTATTACATAATGATTGCAGCTCCAAGTTAATTGTTAAAATTAAAAAAATCATGGGACAAGTTGTCCCATGACTTATTAGAATCTGTAATATCCTGCTACTGAACCATTTACGTAACTTACTGGACGTTGTCCAATACCTTCAGATGGATTTAAAGCATCGATCATTTGACCGTTACCAATGTATACCCCAACGTGGCTTCCACCATTGAAATATACTAAATCTCCTGCTTGAGGTGTTGAAACACGTGTTCCTGCAGCCATTTGTGCATATGTTGTACGTGGAATTGATTTCCCTTGAGCAGCGAGTACTTGTTGAGCAAATGCTGAACAATCTACTGCACTAGCAGAATTCGCACCGTAAACATAAGATTTTCCTGCCGCTATACCATTTGCGACTTGCGCTACATTACCATTTACAGGTGCTTTATAGCTCTTCGCTGGTGCTTGGTATGACTGTTGCGCTGGTGCTGCCGTTTGCTGTGCTGGTGCTGCCGTTTGCTGTGCTGGCGCTTGGTATGACTGTTGTGCTGGCGCTTGGTATGACTGTTGTGCTGGCGCTGCCGTTTGTTGCGCTGGTGCTTGGTATGATTGTTGTACTGGCGCTTGGTATGACTGTTGCGCTGGTGCTTCAGCTTGTTGTGCTACTGGTGCGTTCGCTTGTGTAACAGGTTGAACTGTTTCTGATTGAACTTTAGCAATAGGTGCTGTCAAGTTTAACTTTGTACCTACTTCAATCGTATCTGAAGTTAAGTTGTTCCATGACATAATATCATTCACTGTTAAATCAAATTGAGATGCGATTGTGTGTAATGTATCGCCTTTTTTAACTGTATAAGTATCAGTATTCTCTACCTTTAATGTTTGTCCCACTAAGATAAGATCGCTATTTAAATTATTTAATGTTTTAAGTGCATCTACGCTTGTACCATTCTCTTGTGCAATCGCCCATAATGTGTCACCTGCTTGAACATGATGTTCACTTGCGTATGCTTGTGAAGCTACTCCTGTAACTGCTGTGATTCCCGCAATCGTAACTAATGCTTTTTTCATTATATGTGTTGCCTCCTGAGTTTTAGTGTTCTTAGTAAATTTCTACAAGACATAATATACCATATCCTTACACAATATCTACCAATGTAATATTTTTGTAATGTAATCGTTATGCTTCTATCATAGAACGTAATTTTCAGAAATATCATTTCATAACGAAAAAAGTAGATGAAATATTAATCATTTCACCTACTTTATATTATTATTTCTGTTTTGCTAAATATGCTGCAACTTTTTTTGCATCTTCGCCATCGACTACTTTTGCTGGCATATTCCCTTTACCTTTAATGATGATATCATGAATTTGCTGCTCAGAGTATTTGCTGCCTACCTCTTGTAGATTCGGCCCGCTTGCACCTTCAAGGTTACGTCCATGACACCCTATACAGGAATTATTTGCATAAATTTCTTGTCCCGGATCAGATGAAGTAGTCTTCTTCTCCGCTTCATCTGATCCGCATGCTGCAAGACCTAATAACGATAAAGTAATGATACCTGCATATAATTTTTTCATTGGTCAGCCCCCTAATTTATGATTACTTTAATTATAGCTTATAATTCATAAAAAAGGAAAATTTATAAAATAATCTTACAACTGACTCTTTAAGTATGCATCGATAAATAAATCTATATCGCCATCCATTACCGCATTTGTATTTCCGGTTTCAGCGTTTGTTCTATGGTCTTTTACCATAGCATACGGGTGGAATACGTATGAACGGATCTGGCTTCCCCAGCCAATCTCTTTTTGTTCACCACGGATGGCTGCAAGCTCTGCTTCTTGTTCTTCTATTTTCTTTTGATAAAGTTTCGCTTTAAGCATCTTCATTGCTTGCTCTCTATTCTTTATTTGAGAACGTTCATTCTGACAGGTTACTACAATACCTGTCGGCTGATGCGTAATACGCACGGCTGAATCCGTTGTATTAACGTGCTGCCCTCCAGCGCCACTTGCACGATACGTATCGATCTTAATGTCTTCTGTATTAATTTCAATCTCAATATTGTCATTGTCAAACTCTGGTGTAACATCACATGAAACGAATGAAGTATGACGGCGTCCGGATGAGTCAAAGGGAGAAATCCTTACGAGACGATGAACACCTTTTTCAGCCTTTAAATAGCCGTAAGCATTATGTCCTTTAATCAGTAAGGTCACACTTTTAATCCCCGCTTCATCCCCCGGTAAGTAATCTACAGTTTCAACTTTGAAACCCTTTTTATCCGCAAATCGTTGATACATCCTTAACAGCATTTCTCCCCAGTCCTGTGATTCTGTACCACCAGCACCTGGATGCAATTCTAATATTGCATTATTCGCATCAAATTCTCCACTCAATAACATCTTAAGTTCAAAGTCATTCGCAATTTGCTGGAGTGTATTGAGCTGCTCGATGAGTTCCTGATGTGTATCCTCATCTGTTTCTTCTTTATACATCTCAAACAGCACTTCACTGTTTTCCAGTCCTTCTTCGAGTGTACTAAACTCCTGAACAACTGATTTAAGTGCATTATTCTTATTGATGATATCTTGAGCCTTATCTCCATCATTCCAGAAATCCGGGTCAGACATCATTTCTTCGTATTCCTTAATACTCGTCTCTTTTTCTTCTAAGTCAAAGAGACCCCCTGAAACTATCAATCTTTTCAGTCAAAGTTTCAAGTGTATTTTTTATTTCAAATTGTTCCAAATCAATTTACCCTCTTCCGTGACAATTTTTATATTTCTTTCCACTACCACAAGGACAAGGTTCATTACGACCGATATCTGGTTCTGATTTAACTTTTGGCTGTTGCTTCACTTTTTCTTTGCCATCATTTGCAACCATCGCTTCACCTTTACCGACTTGTTCTCGTTCTACTTGTTCTCCTCTATCAACGATTGATTTCAGAATGTATTTCGAAACATCATCTTCAATAGATTCAAGCATTGTATCGAACAAAGTTAATCCTTCGTTCTGATATTCACGAAGTGGGTTAATCTGACCATAACTACGCAGGTGAATTCCTGTACGTAACTGATCCATCGTATCGATATGATCTGTCCATTTCATATCAATCGTACGTAACATGATCATGCGTTCAAACTCATGGAACTGCTCCTGCAATTCTACTTTTTGATGTTCATATTGCGCCATAACTTTACTCATTACAATGTCATAGATTTCTTCGTTATCTCGTCGACTAATCTCGTCAACTGATAGTGCGCCTTCTGTCAGATACATATCTTCTGCATAATTTTTAAAAGCTTCATAATCATGTGTACTCTCATCACCGGTAAAGTGGTAGTCCACTGCACGACGCACAGATTGTTCAATCATTGCTTTCACTTGATCTGAACAATCATCTTTCTCAAGGATTTCATTACGTTCCGCATAGATGATCTCACGCTGCTTACGCAATACATCATCATATTCTAACGTACGTTTACGGCTATCATAGTTATTTCCTTCAACACGTTTTTGAGCAGATTCTACAGCGCGCGACACCATCTTAGATTCAATCGGCTGATCATCATTCATGCCGAGCTTTGTCATCATCGTAGACATACGTTCCGAACCAAAACGAACCATCAGTTCATCTTGTAACGACAAATAGAATCTAGAATAACCCGGGTCTCCTTGACGTCCTGCACGACCACGTAACTGATCGTCAATACGGCGAGACTCATGGCGTTCGGTACCGATAACTGCTAAGCCACCGCGTTCTTTAACGCCCTCTCCGAGCTTGATATCCGTACCACGACCTGCCATATTCGTTGCGATGGTCACAGCACCTTTTTGACCTGCATTTTGTACAATTTCAGCTTCTCGTTCATGGTTTTTCGCATTCAATACGTTATGGCGTATCCCTTTTTTCTTTAGCAACTCTGAAATATATTCACTTGTTTCAACTGCCACAGTACCTAATAAGACAGGTTGTCCTTCTTTATGACGACGAATCACTTCATCCACAACAGCATGGAACTTCCCTTTTTCTGAAGCGTAGATCAAATCAGCACCATCAATACGTTGTACGGGTTTGTTAGTAGGGATCTGAGTAACGGCCATATTATAGATATTTAATAATTCTTCTTCTTCGGTTTTTGCAGTCCCGGTCATCCCCGATAGTTTATTATACATACGGAAGAAGTTCTGGAATGTAACAGAAGCCATCGTCTTAGATTCATTTTGAATTTCAACTGCTTCTTTCGCTTCAATCGCCTGGTGTAACCCTTCAGAGAATCGACGACCCGGCATTGTACGGCCTGTAAACTGATCAACGATGACAATCTCGCCATCCTCTACAACATAGTCGATATCCTTTAACATAGCGCGTTGTGCCTTTAAAGCAATGTTAATATGATGCATTAAGTTAACATTCTTTACATCATATAAATTATCAACCTTAAACATACGTTCTGCTTTATCGATACCATTTTCAGTTAACTGAATACCTTTTGTCTTCTCATCATAGTTGTAATCAACTTCATCTTTAAGCATCTTAACAAAGACATTGGCCTGAATGTACATGCTCGTCGATTTCTCCGCTTGACCCGAAATAATTAAAGGCGTACGCGCTTCGTCAATTAAGATTGAGTCAACCTCATCAATAATCGCGAAGTTCAGTGGACGCATAACACGTTCTTCCTTATATGTCACCATGTTATCACGCAAATAATCAAACCCAAGTTCATTATTCGTACTATATGTAATATCACAAGCATAGGCTGCACGTTTTTCTTCCGTAGTTAAACTATTTAAATTAACACCTACCGTTAGTCCTAAAAAATTATATAGGTGAGACATTTCTTCTGCTTGTACACTTGCTAGATACTCATTGACTGTAACAACATGTACACCACGACCTGTAAGCGCATTTAAATAAACCGGCATCGTCGCCGTTAACGTCTTACCTTCACCGGTTCTCATCTCTGCAATGTCACCGCGATGAATTGCCACTCCCCCCATAATTTGTACCGGGAAAGGGAACATTCCTAAAACACGACGTGATGCTTCACGCACTACTGCGTATGCTTCAGGTAAAATCTTATTTAAATAAGCTTCTTGTTGTTTATATTCTTCTATCTTTTGTAATTCTACTTGATATTCTTTCGTTTTATTCTGCAATGCTTCATCTGATAAAGATTTCATCTCTTCTTCGAAAGCCTGCACTTGATCAGCAACTTTTCTCAAGGATTTTACTTCCTTCTTGTTGCCGTCAAACATCTTCTTAATAAATCCCATCGTGTTCTCTCCTTTAGTTACAAAGTACATTTGTATACAACATATAACTATAGCATGTATTTAATTGTAATTGAAATATAAAGGTTATGACAAAAGCGTTATGAGCTATAGCAAAATACAGGATATGCAAAGAAAATGGTTTGTATTTTCTGCATGGCCTGGATTCTGTCGTAAGCTCAGCTTTTGGAATACCGTCAACAAGGTTATGACAAAAGCGTTATGAGCTATAGCAAAATACAGGACATGCAAAGAAAGAAGCCGGAACTGAAGTTCCGACTTCTTTCTTCACTCACTATCGCTCAACTGATGTCTCAATTAATCCATACTTACCATCTTTACGTTTGTAAACAATATTTGTTTCGTTTGTTTCACCATCATTGAAGATAAAGAAATCATGACCTAACATATTCATCTGCAACACGGCTTCTTCTGCATCCATCGGTTTAAGATCAAATTGCTTAGAACGAATGATTTCGATTTCATCCCCTTTTTCCTCTTCAGGTTCAGTACCAGGCAATACAGGGAAAATATCATTTTCCACACCTTTTTCACGGAATTTACGGTTTACTTTCGTTTTATGTTTACGCATTTGACGTTCTAATTTCTCAACGATTAAGTCGACTGCAGCATACAAATCATTATGACGTTCTTCTGCACGCAATGTCACATTTTTAAGAGGAATCGTAACTTCTACTTTAGATTTACCGTCTTGATAAGTTTTAATCTTCACATGTGCATTCGCTTCCGGCACGTTCGTGAAGTATCTTTCAAGTTTGCTAAGCTTCTCCTCGATATAATTTCTGATTGCATCCGTTACAGTGATGTTGTCACCATGAATTTCAAATCTAAACATAAAGCATCGCTCCTTTTGAAACTATTCTTATGATGTTTCTTCCTAACTCTATTTTACCAAATATTCAGGCTCTTGCAAACGCTAACACCTCTACTCGACAATCTTTATTGGATAATAATACACTTGCTGCCTGATGCACAGTTAAACCTGTCGTATAAATATCATCTATTAGTAATATACGTGCTCCTGGTTTTAGCGGTTGTTTCATATAGAAAGGGTTGGTTTGCTGCAGGCGTTCTTTCTTCGTCATTCTGGACTGCTTATCGCGATAATGCGTTCCTAACACATCATGATGGAGTATTTGTGCTGCGTCTAATATTGCAGCAACTTGATTGAATCCTCTATCGTGCAGTCGCGTTTTTGATATCGGCATCGCGATGATATGGTCATACTTTTTAAAGAAGTGCGCTGAGTAATGGAGTAATAATATTTCCGCAAATGCCTTGCTAAGGATATAGTCACCCAGTCCTTTATACTGTAAGATCATAGATTTTACAAAGGGCGTGTAATCAGCAATAGTATAAATTTTTTCTATTTTTACATTTAATTTTGCAAGAAATAGGCAGTCTCTGCATTCCATTTCATCCTCAGCAAGTTTTTTATGACAGTGTTCACAACGTCTCGTATCCATCTTCGTAAATGATGCGGTACACTGTTCACATAAAAACTTCGGCTTATGGAATAATGTATTAATTGTAAGGGTGAGTGGTATCAGCTCTTCACACTGCAGACATCGATTGACCATGCTTTTTATTCATCCTTTTAATTGTTTGTATCGCTCTCGTCATATGGCCGCTTAGGCCTTCGTGAAAGAAGACGACTTCTCCATTCATACTTGCCCCTTTTCTATCGACCCTGCCTGCAATCTGTACGAGGCTGTCCCACGTGAACCTTTCACTATTGATGACCCAGACCGATAAGTTCTCTTGCGTAAATCCACGCTCCAATATGGTCGTTGTAAATATGAAGCGATATTCTCCACATCGAATGGCTTCTACCTTATCATGGCGTTCATCATCATTTGAGTAAACAATCGTCCCATCCGCTTGTAGAGATTCAGGAAGTGCAGCATAATATTTTTCCATTTGCTTAATATCATTAAAGAAGATGAGCGTCGTATTAACAATATCTTTAAGTTTCTGTTCTAACGATCTGCTATTAATTTTGTAATAGTGAAGTTTCGGTAGCGGCAAGGGACGATTATGATATCGTGACGGTAAATAAATATGAGGGAGCTTCATTAAATGTGCTGGTGGTGTGGCTGACAGATAGATGATTGTTCCTTTTTCATGCATAGCTCGTTTAAGTACTTCTGACAGGCGTGGATCGTAGCTCATCGGGAAGGCATCAATTTCATCCACGATAATTAATTCAAAATGCTCATTGAACTGAATAAGCTGCTGCACAGTTGTAACGACGAGGCGACCTGCTGTTAGCCCCTGATGACCTCCGTACAGCACATCAATCTGTATTCTTGGCATATATTCCTGCATGCGTAGTGCTAATTCTTTTACAACGTCAGTTCTCGGTGCTGCAATCGCAACGTTACATCCTTCCTTTCTAGCTTCAACAACTGCCTGCAACATCATTTCTGTCTTACCTGCACCTGTCACAGCATAGAGCAGACTATCTTGATTCTTATGAAACTGTCCTACAATATAATCACTCGCACGCTTTTGCTGGGCTGTAAGTTCGAACGGGAGATGTAGTGTTACAACTTCCGCCTTCTTCTGACATGGTTCAAGTGCTATAAAGTTTTCCGTTGTCGCATAATGAGAGAGACAGGTGCGACAATATACAATCTCCTTCTCTATTCCTTCGTGATAATAGCTATGAAACAAATATTGTTTATCGTTCAGACAATAGTTACAGTGATATTTATTTCCTTTTTTTATTACAGAAGGAATATCAGCATTATCAGTTATATATTGCAGCATATTTACCTCCATAAAAATAAGCACACTTAAATAAGTGTGCTGAAATAATAATAATATGAAAGACTTTACTGAAAAAATTCAAACTTATGGTGTACATAGCCAATACCAAGTGCCTTTTCTCCAACATGCGTACCGATAACCGGACCGAAATAACTTTTAATGACATCTGCATCCGGAAACTGAGATTTCAAATGTTGCATGATCACTTCTGCTTCTTCCTCTGCGTTGGCATGTATGACTACAAGTGTAGCTGGTGCAACTACTTCTTGTTTAATTTTATTCTGGACGAACTGCACTGCTTTTTTCTTTGTGCGAACTTTATCATAAGGAACTATGATCTTATCTTCAAAATATAATATCGGTTTTACTTGCAGCATACTTCCTATAATTGCCTGTGCACCATTAAGCCGACCACCTTTTTGAAGATTCTTCAAGTCATCAACCAGAAGATAAGCATTTGAATGTGCTCTTAACAGCTTTAATTCTTCGATAATTTGTTGTGGTGATAATATATCCTTAAGCTCAGCTGCACGAAGTGTATACATACCTGCTACCATACACGCAATTTCACTGTCAAAGGCATGCATATTGATGCCTTCTACCATCTCTCCTGCAGTAATTGCATTCTGATATGTTCCACTGATCCCGCTTGATAAATGTATCGCAATACAATCCGTATAACCATCAGATTTCAGCTGTTCTAGTAATGTAATATATTCGCCTGTTGTTGGCTGACTTGTCGTAGGAAGCTGTCTCTCAGAACGCATACGCTCGTAGAACTGCGTTGCAGCATATTCAGCTTCAACAAAGACTTGATCTTTGAATATTACATTCAGTGAAATTACGCGTATATCATAACGATCGATCATTTCCTGTGAAAGATAGCTCGTTGAATCAGTAATTATTGCCGTTTTCATTTATACCCTCCATTCCAATACATCCCATTTTATATTCTATACAGTTTATAAATAAAAATAAAGGATAAAGATATATGATAGAATTTTAAAATTTTTGTTAAAATAATGATTATAATATAAAGAGGTGACCTACTTGAAAAACTTTATCACAATTAAGCAGAATATTGAACAAGAAACAGTGATTAATAAATCACGATTTATTACATATCTATTTAAAGTCGAAAACGAAGATGAGGCAAAGGCAAAGATTGACGAGATAAAAGCATTGCATAAAGATGCTACTCACAATTGCTCAGCTTATACAGTCGGTGACAGCCACCAGATTCAAAAAGCAAATGATGATGGCGAACCTAGTGGTACTGCAGGCGTACCGATGTTAGAATCTTTGAAGAAAAATGACATCCATAACGTTGTGGCCATTGTCACACGTTACTTCGGTGGTATCAAGCTTGGCAGTGGTGGTTTAATCCGCGCTTATCAAGGTAGGGTGTCTGAAGCGATTCAGCTAGCTGGTAAAGTAATCTATAAAAACGGGCTGATGATTCAGGTAACATTACCATATGAGCTCTCGGGAAAGTTTGAACACGCCATCGACGACAAATTTATCATCATAAATCAAACATATACAGATAAAGTGATATATGACGTACAACTTGTTTCTGAAGATAAAGATGAATTCATTAACTTTGTTACAGAACTCACACAAGGCCTCCCAGTTATCCAAGTGAAATCTGAACTGATGCTCCCATTCGACATCAGAAATAACATCTAGAGTGCTCTAGATGTTATTTCTTTATAATGCTGCGCATGAAGTTGAGTAATGGCTGATGGGTATCATCTATTAATCCAGTAAATTCAACGATTAATTCAATCGTGATAATCAACAGCAGCACGATTAATATCGCACCCCACACTGAGGATAGATATAAGATGACTGAGGCAACGCTAAACAATGCTGCAATTGAATAGATGAGCATCACTGTCTGAGGATGCGTATAACCAAGCTGCAGTAATTTGTGATGCAGATGTGACTTATCTGCCTGCATAATCGGCTTGCCTTGTCTATATCTACGAATCATTGCAAACGACATATCGATAAACGGCACTGCAAGGATAATGACAGGGAAGAACAGAGAAATTAACGTGATATTCTTAAACCCAAGAAGACTAAGGACACCGATAATAAATCCTAGCATTAACGCACCGTTATCTCCAAGAAAGATACGTGCCGGATAAAAGTTATATTTCAAGAAGCCGAGTAATGCTCCGATGAGTACACTACAGAGCATCATGATAAATATATTCTGCTGAATGATGGCGATAAACCCTATCGTCGCTAAGGCAATACCGGAAACTCCTGCTGCAAGACCATCTAGACCATCAACAAGATTGATTGCATTTGTTACAGCTACAATCCATAGTATTGTCATTGGAATACTAAATATTCCAAATTCAATGACGATACCGAATGGTAAAGTAATCAAGTCTAACGTAATTCCGTGATAGACGACGATTGTTGCAACCCCGATTTGTGCAATGAGCTTGATTATAGCCGGAAGATCAATAAAATCATCAATAAGGCCCGTTATTTGTATGAGTATCGCACCGATAATAATTGGATATATTTCTTTTTCAACTGGCTGTCCAATCCATAAACCGAACAAAAATGCACATAGGATTATCACCCCACCCAGCATCGATACTGGTTTAGTATGTACTTTACGGTAATTGGGTTTATCGACAGCACCAATGAAGTATGAAAATCTGATAATTATAGGTGTAAGTACGAAAGAGAATAATGCTGTTATAATGATTAGTTTTAATGTGAGCATGTGTACACCTCTTGAATTCATTCTTCTTAATAATATCACAATTAATGATGTTATCAATTAATTTCTATAATAAGTAATAATTGACTATGCATTTTATTTATTTCATAATAAGACGGTTAAGGTCTAATTATGAAATTATTTACGCAAAGCATCTTGCTTTGCTTATTTTTTAATGGATGGAGAGGATAATATGCAATTGAACAGAACAATAATGGATATTCTCTATACTTTAATCGGGTCGATTATTGTAGGCATAAGCTACAATCTATTTTTGTTACCTGGCAAGATTGCTGCAGGTGGGATTTCAGGTTTAAGTACAATCCTTAATCACCTATTCCATCTAGACCCGTCGATTGTGCAGTTTGTCTTCAACTTACCTATTTTTATAATTGGTTGGTTTGCATTAGGCCGTTCGTTTAGCCTGAAGACTTTAATTGCAACGTTCCTCGTGCCACTTACAATTTTTTTAACACAAGATATTGTACAATACGGCACTAAAGATGCATTATTAGCTTCACTCTATGGTGGTATCGTGCTCGGTATCGGGCTTGGACTTGTCTATAGAGGAAACGGTTCTACAGGTGGGACAGCGACCCTTGCTCAGATCGTCAGAAAGTATAGCGGTCTATCAAGTGGATATGCACAGCTCGTTGTCGATGCGTTTGTCGTAATTTTCAGTGCTTTCGTATTTAATTTCGAACTTGCATTATATGCATTAATTTCTATATTTGTTACAAGTAAAGTAATAGATATCGTTCAACTTAGAACTGGTGACAACAAACTTGTTTTTATCATTACTTCAAAGGAAACACAAGTGATAGATATTATTCACAATAAAATTGAACGTGGTGTAACCTCTGTCAATGCCTTTGGTGGCTTTGACCGCAATGGTAAAACCATATTGTTTTCTGTCATGGAACAAACAGAAGCAATTTATTTTAAAAATCTGATAACAGAAGAAGAACCAGATTCTTTCGTAATCTTTATTAACACTTCTGAAATAATAGGACGAGGGTTCAGCGCTGCAAAAATATACCGCTCAAAATAGGAAGGAGAACTTATATGATTGAAGCAATTATCTATAATATCGCTGTAACTGTCAGTGGTATTTACTTATTCCATAGAATTCAGTTTTTTGAAGATAGGGAAATCATCTTCAAGAAACCTTATATCGCACTACTCATGACCACTATCGCTATACTGTTATTGACGTATCCGATTGGCTATAAAGAAATTTCGTTCAACCTTGCCTTTGTTCCTCTACTTTTTCTCGGTAGATTTACAAACTTTTTTTATACATTTTTAAGTGCATGCATTATTGTTGTAGTAGATATATATCTATTAGGAACGTCATTTCCTTCTTCACTCTATTTGCTGATCATCGCTACTGTAGTGAGCATGATTGGACCGTTCATCAAATTACAGGACATACAAGCTATTCAAGTGCTGAATTTAATCAGTATCTTAATCATCGCAGTATATACCTGGATTAAACAGATGTTTATCATTAATGAGATGATACTTTTGATTATTTCCAGTTTCATACTATCTTTAAGTTCGAGCGTGATGTTTGTGGATATATGGCGTGTACAGAAAATGCTGAGTCGCTTCAACAAAGAACATGTCGTGGATTATTTAACCGGCTTAGGAAATGTGCGTGCATTTGACAGATATTTAAACGTCATCAGCCGCCAGTCCTCTGAGCAAAAACAGTCACTTTCACTATTACTTATCGATATCGATGACTTTAAAGAGGTCAATGATAAGTTTGGTCATGATGCTGGAGATGCAGTATTAAAACAAATGTCGCAAGTTCTAAACAACTATGTTCCTGATCAATCTAAAATCTTCAGAAATGGCGGCGAAGAATTCTCAGTTATCTTTAATGACAAGTCATTAAATGATACAGTAAAGATTGCAGAAAGCATAAAAAACGGTGTAATAAACTCTACGTTCCACCTGCAAAATAGAGAAACGATTCATCTTACAGTAACAATCGGAGTCGGATATATTCCAAGATCTGAAATTAAGACACATCGTAAAATCTTTAAAGAAGCAGATGAAATGTTGCATGCTGCGAAAAAACAAGGAGCAAATACGATTATGTTCAACCCTATCATTAAGTAAAAAGGAGAAAAAGATGCTTTCAAATCAACTTTACGATGAACAAAAAGTAAAAGATGTTGCAATGCTTGCAGGTAGAATCCTTCTCGAGTCAGGAGCAGAAACCTATCGGGTGGAAGATACGATGACGCGAATCGCAGAATTTTACGGACTTCATAACACGCATAGTTTTGTAACACCTACTGCGATCATCTTCTCTCTTAACGAAAAAAGTTCGACACGCTTATATCGTGTATCAGACCGTACTACCGACCTCGAAAAGATTTCAGAAGTCAATGAAATCTCACGAGCGATTACATCAGGAAAAGTTTCTTTGGAATCCGCAAAGATGGCACTGTCTATATTAGATAAAGAAAACCTTCAATACAAATTCTGGCTTAAAGTTTTGTCTTCAGGTATTGTATCCTTACTGTTTCTATTTATGTTTGACGGTAGCCCGTCAGATGCAATACCTGCATTTATTAGCGGACTCGCTGGATATTATATTTGTGAGCGTATAGGAGCATATTTTAAGATTCGTTTTTTCGCTGAGTTTGCAGGTTCAGTCGTGATTGCTTTAATTGCCATCGCATGTGTGCAGTACTTTTTCAGTGAATCGCTCGATAAAATCATCATATCGGGTGTTATGCCCCTTGTACCAGGGGTCCCAATCACAAATGCAATTCGTGATATGATGGCAGGTCAGCTCATTGCCGGTATTACTAAAGGTGTAGAAGCGGCGCTTACCGCTTTCGCAATTGGTGCAGGTGTCGGCGTGATCTTCATCATCTTTGGAGGTACAATATGATCATTTTTCAAACTTTCATCAGTTTTTTCGCGACTTTATTCTTCTCGATTATCTTTAATGCGCCAAGAAAATTACTTATTGCTTGTGGATTTGTTGGTGCCATTGGCTGGATTGTCTATTACATTGCGAATTCAAATGGATTATCTGATGCTGTGAGTATATTCCTTGGAAGCTTCGCTCTTAGTCTATGTGCACATATTCTTGCACGAATTTATAAACGTCCTGTCATCATCTTTAATGTATCAGGTATCATACCACTCGTTCCCGGTGGTGTCGCTTACGATGCAACAAAGAACCTGATTATCTCTGATTTTAGTGAAGCAATTATTAAAGGGAGTCAGGCGACATTATCTTCTGGCGCAATTGCATTTGGTCTATTGATTGCGGAAATGCTATTTTTAACGACTATGAAAATGTATAAACATTTTAAACATAAGAATAAAAAAACTAGGAACGTTTGATGTTAAATAAACGTTCCTAGTTTTTTAAAATTTTTCTTTCGGATTTCGTAGTTTATTCATGACACATATTCATTTTAAGTATAGAATAATAATAATGAAGACAGGAGGAATACAGATGAAAGAAAAACTAATTGATAGACTTACTTCTTATGTTGTTATCGATACACAGTCCGATGCTTCTAGTACAACAACACCATCAACGGATAAACAGTGGAATCTTCTTAATCAGCTTAAACAGGAAATTGAGCACTTAGGTCTTGAAACGGATATCGATGAATTTGGTTACTTATTTGCAACATTGCCATCCAATACTGATAAAGAAGTTCCTGTTATCGGTCTGTTAGCACATGTAGATACAGCTACAGATTTCACTGGAACAAATGTTAATCCTCAGATTATTCAATCTTATGATGGTGATGCTATCACTTTAAAGAGTGGGCTTAAGATTGAAACTGAAAAGTTTCCGGAACTCTCGCTTTACAAAGGACACACATTAATTACGACAGATGGTACTACATTGCTTGGGGCGGATAACAAAGCAGGTATCGCTGAAATTATGACAGCAATAGAATACTTGATTGCCCACCCTGAGATCAAACACGGCAAGATTCGTTTCGGCTTTACTCCAGATGAAGAAATCGGACGCGGGCCGCATAACTTTGACGTAGAACGTTTTGGTTGTGATTTTGCATATACGATCGACGGAGGCCGTCGTGGAGAACTACAATATGAAAGTTTTAATGCAGCAGGCGTCAATATTACGTTTAACGGGGTAAATGTGCATCCGGGAAGCGCTAAAGATAAAATGGTGAATGCGCTCAACCTTGCAGTACGCTTCCAGTCTTCTTTACCGGCAAACGAAGTACCGGAACATACAGAAGGTTATGAAGGCTTCTTCCATTTGATGGAGTTGAATGGAAATGTTGAACGTGCACAACTTTCATATATTATAAGAGATCATTCTCGTGAGCAGTTTGAAGCACGTAAAGTAACGATGCGTGACATCATAACGTCTATACAGAAAGAATATGGTGAACAAGCTGCGCATATCGAGATTAATGATCAGTATTATAATATGGGCGAGAAAATTACACCACATCCACAGCTTATAGATATCCCACTTGAAGTAATGAAATCATTAAACATAGAACCAATTGTTGAACCGATTCGTGGGGGTACTGATGGCAGTCAGTTATCATATATGGGTTTACCTACACCAAACTTATTTACAGGTGGAGAAAATTATCATGGCCCATATGAATACGTCTCTGTTGATGATATGGAACGTGCTGTTATGAATATCGTTGGTATATTACAGAAGTTTGAAGAGAAAGCTTAAGCTTCAACATCCTCATCACTATAACAAGACCCGAACAACGCAGGCATAATTTATGTCTACACTGTTCGGGTCTTATATTACTTACTTAATTTCATGATACTTTGAATAGCTTGCTGCAACTGTAATCCGATCTGTATATCTTCTGTAAGCTCAGTAACTTCTGGATAGACATTTAGTGGTACGACGCTATCCTTTATATGATGCGCAAGAAATTGTTTGCCTGCAGAAAGATAAATATATTGCTTACTTTCATCGATGCGATTGTTGATTTCACTGACAATCAATGAGCCTGATGTCTCTTCGTTACTTCCTCCACCATAAATAATCACATCTGCTTCTTCTAATAAAGATTCAATATGCGTTCGTCCAAAGATGAGTTGTGCGGAAGTTCTGATATCTGCTTTAAAGTATTGTTCAAAGATTGTTCTAAGCGCTCCACCATCCCCTCCATATGGAGAGTATGTATAATCTAAGCCGTGCTTTTTAAATTGCTGTAGCATATACCATATACTATTATCTACTCGTTGCTTAACGTCAAAAGCATAGTCCTGCGCACTGACTTGACTTTTTTTTCCGTAATTATGATATTTATGGTCAGAAATAATTTTGAAGTTCACATGTTTTAATCTTGAATCCATATCATCAAAATGCATGTAACGTACAAATTTAAGCAGCCCTTGATGCATCACACTATCAATCAACTGGTGATCTCGATCATAGAACTTAGCACCTAATGCCTGTAGCATCCCTGCACCTGCATCGAATACTGCAACATTTCCTAACGAGATAATAAAGGATGTCATTCCCATATCCAAACCATTCATCAGCATCTGACCAAGTCCGTAACTTGACGTTTCTTCAGGCACTTCACTATTTAAGAACTGTCCTGCATCAATTAGCATTGTATCGTGAGCAACACGTGCGACTTGAATATCTGTTTCAACTAAATTGCCATTATATACTTGCTGTGAGAGTTTCGCGCCTTTTTCCCATGTGAGCAGAGCATCAATCATATTTTTATCGCTCTCAAATAATGGTACCATCACTACATTTGCATCTTCTGTCTCTATCCCGTCATATACATACTGATTCGCATGTTGAGAATACAACGTATTAAAGAAAGTATCCATCGCTATTAATATCTTCATCGTTTCCTCCAAAATAAATAACTAATAGAAATTCTATTAGTTATCGATTGTTTTGATAAAGCATCGTACATTCTATTCTTCTGCTTTAGAAAGATTTGCTATTGTAATATTTCTATGACTGTCATGCCATTTCACAGTTTTATCTGAGAAATAAAAAGCTTGAGGAGATTCATGCTTTACTTTAGTTAAATCAGCAATATAGTCTGAAAGTTCTCTAGCCTGCTGAACAATTAAGTAATAACCATTAATATCTCTTTCATACATAAAGTTCTCGAACTGGTCATATGCACTTGCAGAGATCGGACAAGTGTCAGAGTGTTTCAGGAAATATACATTCGTATGTTCTTCTAATAACTTCTCGAACTGCTCGATTGTATTAATTTTAATCATCATCTTATTTTTCCACCTATCTGTGCCTTCAAAGATAAAATATATCACGCTTCTACGTATTTAGCAATCGCATTAATATTTATTATACCCCTATCTTAATATAATACACATGATATAATGAAATAAATATCTTTATTGGAGGTTATAATGAATCAAAAATATCCATTAAAACGCTGGACTTTCGTAGATACTATTAATTTATGTCTGTTTATTTACGTAGTATTGTTTGTCATTGATTTCAAAAATCATAGTGGACTTTCATTCATCATTATTGCTGCATTTATCATCTGGGTGCTTACAGTAATTTCTAAAAACATCATCATATCAAAGAAACAGAAGGAACAACAATATTTAAAAAAATAAATGATACCTTATAATGGTATCATTTATTTTTTTCTTCTAGCTTTCCTAATGCTTCATAATATTCATCATCGATTGACTGGATATATTTTGTGTTTTTCAGAATATCTTGAATCGGCATATTTTGTAACTTGGTTTCAATATTCATCGCAAGCTTACGTTCTCTATAATAATTCATCAGGCTATAATAAATTTCAATTGTTGCTTTACGCATACCCAATACATTTTTTGAAGAGATCTGAGTCTGATTAAGTTTGTCAATATTCGATTTTAGAAATGGGAGTAGTTTACTTTCAATATACTGCTGCTTTTGTTTAACCGTTGCATCAGTTGATAAATATTCAACTTTGTTTTTAAGCTGCTCACTATTGTCATTAATAACATCCGCTAATAGTTCGTATTCCTTTGCGTCTTTCCCATTGGCTGAAACTTGATTTGCATATTGTTCACTTAAAGCCTTATTTTTTTCAAATACTTCCGTATACTGAAGTATCTTTTCATTAGATTGAATCGATTGATTAAACAACTTCATATAGTGTTCCAGATCCAGAATAAACTGTTTTTTCTTGATTAAATTTCTTTTATAAATGTTATGAACTTCCTTTACTTCAGAGGTTTCAGGGTTAATGGCTTTCACTTTTTGTTCATAAACTTTCAACTGAGGCCTTATCTTGTTATGTATCGATTCTTCAATTAACTTCAACTTCTTTTTCTTTTCTTCTGTTACTTCCGATCCGAGCAATTGATCAGCTTTATCTAAACCTAGTTTATCCAATTCATGTACAAGCTTCTTTTCTTCTGATTGTACATCATGCATTTCCGCTTTATAATTTTTAATATCAGATGTCACTTTATCCCCACATGCTGCAAGAATAATTGATATACTCATTATTAAATATATAAATATATTAATTTTATTCATATCGGCTCTCCTTAGATATCAATATTATACCTAAAAATGATTAGAATGAAAACATGATTTATTTTTTCAGACTTGAAAGGAAGATTTAAAATGAAAGTAAAACCTAATAATTTTATCAACTATTCCCCTGATCGCTATGTATCAGAGTACAAAATAATACAGCAAAGTTTATTAAACCTGCTCGATTCACCAGTGATTAAAACATATCATATCGGCTCAACTGCAATTGAAGGAGCAAATACTTCAGGAATTATCGATATTCTTGTAATTGTGAAGCGACTTCATGAAATAACGACATTGGATGAAAAACGTTTAAACTTATCAGGATTTTATAGATTACATCATCCATATAAGAAAAAATGTGTCTTTTCTCAGTTTGATAGTCTTAAAACACTTAATGAACAAGTACGACTTCATATTGTTGAGAAAGATAGTAAAAAACAAGTTCAATATTTGGAAGGGCAACGCTATTTACTGAATCATATTACGGAATATAATCATTTTAAACAGAAGATTGATGAGCATCTCAACTTGAAACAATATGAAGATGAAAAATCGTCATGGTTTCATCAATGTCTTTCTGTCTAATTATGCTATCCTTTGCTATAATGAGGAATGAATTCAATGAAAGGGCGAACATTTATGCAATTACATACTATAGTCGATCAACTGAAGAAATCTATTCAGTCAGAACATATAAAAATCAATGAACCATTAAAGAAATATACTTATACGAAAACTGGTGGCAATGCTGATATATATGTCATACCGACAAACTATGCAGAGGTACAGGCCGCATTAAATGTAGCTAAACAAAATGATATCCCAGTTACATTTTTAGGAAATGGTTCAAATATTATCATTCGAGATGGTGGCATTAGAGGCATTGTTATCAGTCTACTTAACCTTACCAAAATAAAAGTTAATGGGCAGTGTATAACTGCCAGCAGTGGTGCAGCGATTATCGATGTTAGCAGAACTGCAAGAGACCATCATTTAACCGGTCTTGAATTTGCGTGTGGTATTCCAGGCTCTGTTGGCGGTGCTGTATTTATGAACGCTGGAGCTTATGGCGGTGAAATTAAGGATGTGATTGATCATGCCTTAGTCATTAACCATGAGGGTGAAATCATCTCACTTGATCATCAGGCATTAGAACTTGACTACCGTACTAGTATTATCCAAAAAGAACATTTTGTCGTACTTGAAGCTAGTTTTAAGCTTGCTCCTGGGGATATTCAGTCTATCCAGTCACAAATGGACATACTCACTGAACGTCGAGAATCAAAGCAGCCACTAGAATACCCATCTTGCGGCAGTGTGTTTAGACGTCCACCGGGTCACTTTGCTGGTAAACTTATTCAAGAGGCACAGTTACAAGGTCACATCATCGGCGGCGTGCAAGTGTCTGAAAAACATGCTGGTTTTATCGTAAATGTGAACGAAGGAACTGCGACTGATTACGAAAATATGATTGCCCACATTCAGGAAACTGTCTATAAAAATTCAGGCATTGCGCTAGAAACAGAAGTAAGAATTATCGGAGAACCATTATAATAAAAAGAGTTAATATTAGCCAAAAAGAGCTTGAGATATACAGTATGATATCTCAAGCTCTTTATTATTGACGCGCTTATTTCACTTCAAATTCTGTATCATTATGAACATGAAAGTCAGGTTGCTTTTCTGCATGTGCTGTAACGGTATATTTCCCACTCTCAGCAAATGTATGTTTTGTTTCATATTCTCCGAGTTTACTTTCCTGCAAGTCCACCCACTCAGTCTTTCCAGAAGGTGTCTTCACTTCAAATCTTGCAACAGATGCCTCTGTTAACGGCTTGCCTTCTGCATCCATTACATGCATCATTAATGTTGTTTCTTTATCTTTCTCTGCTTTAATATCCATTATATGTATCATACCGGCATGATGGTGATCTTGATGACTATGCTGTTGTGCAGCATCTCCAATCGTTATTTCTTTATTCGGCATTGTATGCTGGTTAAATGCTGTAACATGGCTAATAATGTTATATGTGCCATCTTCTTTAAAGTTATATGTAAACGTGTAAACACCATCTTTCGCTTCTTTAACTTTTTCTTTAACAGAATTTTTTGTGTCGCCATCTTTAATCACTTCAAACATTACTTCATCAGCATCATTCACTTTTTCTTTTCCATGTTTCACGAGTGCTTTAATTTCTACTGTTTTCCCCTTTTCTACATGCTCAGGTACAGTTAGATCTACCGTTAACGGTTGTACTTTTTTATCAGATGTTGTTGCATGATTTTCATGCCCTTCATGCCCTTCTTTCTTTTCTTCTTTGCCACATGCTGCTAAAGCAACTGTGCATAGACCTATCATCAATAATCTTTTAGCGTTCATAGTGTTCCTCCTCAATATTTATACGCTTACAATTATGTCTGTTTTATATATTTGTAGCAATGTCCAATTTGTGACAAATACTGTACTTAAAAAGAGCTTGCGACATTTGTCACAAGCTCGTCAAATATTAAGATTCAAATTGGAAGTCTTCGTCTGTTAATGCTTCTACGTTTAATGCAATGACATAACCATCACCTTTAACACTGAAGAAGTCGTGGTTTTTCGTAGAAGTGTTTAAGGCATTCTCAATGATTGGATTGAAGCCTTTCTCTTCAAAATAAGGTTCAAATCCTAAGTTTGCTAATGCTTTGTTACCGTTATACTGTACATAATTTAAGACATCCTCTGTGAGCCCGACACGGTCATACAGCATCTTAGTATAACGCTCTTCATTTGCATAGAGTTCCTTTAATAAATCATACATCTCTTTATCTGCACGCAATTTCTCATCATCTGTTAATTCATTGCGTAAACTTTGTGCATCTAATCCTGTAAATACACCGTGAATAGATTCGTCTAGCAGAATCTTACGAATAATCTCTCCACTCGTCGTCATGCGACCTTGACCAGCTAAGTATAGTGGATAATAAAATCCACTATAGAATAAGAATGTCTCTAAGAATACGCTGGCAACACGTGCCATATACTGATCATAGATTGTTGCTTCTTTGCCCCAAAGTTTATGGTATCTAGAAACTATCTTTTCTGATTTAAACTTTAGATGTGGTTCATTCACAACCCAGTTATCAAGTAAATCGTTCGTTTCAGCAGATGGTAAGAGCGTAGTGAAAATATGAGAATAACTTTTTGCATGGATCTGCTCCATCATCCCCATAAATGAATAAACTGCTTTTTTACGTAAATCTTTCGTATGCAGACCGATGAGTGGCATACCATCGTCCGCTTGATGTGTATCTAATCCTGTGAGACCAGCAAGTGCATGGTTGAATGTATACTTTTCATCTTCAGTCAACTCTTTCCAGCTTGCAATATCTTTTGAAACTTTAAATTCTGATTCTACCCACATCTGTGAGATATTCTGTCTCCAGAACATATTTGTCATGTCTTCTTGTGTATTCCAGTTAACGGCTATCATATTTTCAGTCCTTTTGATTGTTATACATATTTTAAAGGCTGATAATTCAGCCTTTAATGATTTAGATTGCGCAGCTTGTACATTCTTCAACACTTAACAATTTATTTCTTGTGTAATACAGTGATTTTAAACCTTTATGATGTGCATATACGTATAGTCTTGCAAGTTCTCTCGTAGAAATATCACTGTTCACAAATAATATTGTACTGATACCTTGGTCTATATGTTCCTGAATTGTCGCAATTAGATCAATCAACTTCATTTGATCTGTATTAAATGCTGATTTGTAGAACCACATTGTTTCAGGTGATAAAAATGGCATAGGATAGAATGTTTCAGCATTACCATAAGTTCTACGCTCAATCTGATCAACGATCGGCATAACAGAACTTGTTGCATTTTGCACATAAGAGATACTTTGTGTCGGTGCAATAGCAAGACGATATGCATGGAATAGTCCATTTTCCATCACTTTTTCTTTAAGACCTGCCCAATCTTCTGGCGTTGGGATTGCTATCCCTTCAAAAAGTTCAACAACTTTGTCTGTTGTAGGTCTATAGTCTTTCGCAATATATTTGTCGAAATAAGTACCAGATGCATAATCTGACTTTTCGAAGTCTGCGAATGTCTCATTTCGTTCAAGGGCAATTTCCATAGAGCGTTCTAATGAATAATAGTTTAACATCATAAAGAACGTCGCTGCGAATTCTTTCGCTTCCTCTGATTCATATCCAATTTTATTCTTTGCTAAGTAGCCATGTAGGTTCATGACACCAAGCCCAACCGAATGCAGTTCGCGATTTGCTTTTGCCACACCAGGAGCATTTTTAATATCCGCTTCATCACTCACAGTTGTAAGTGCATCCATACCAGTATGTACTGAATCTTTAAATTTCTTAGATTCCATTACATTCACAATATTCAATGATCCTAAGTTACATGAAATATCTCGTTTGATTTCATCTTCAGTGCCATAATCATTAATAATGGATGTTTCTTGTAATTGGAAGATTTCTGTACATAAATTGCTCATCTTAATCTGACCGATATTCGAATTTGCATGCACTTTGTTCGCATTGTCTTTAAACATTAAGTATGGATAACCCGATTGAAGTTGCGTTTGAGCAATCAAGTTTAACATTTCACGTGCATCTTTAGATTTCTTCATAATATTTGGATTTTCCACAAGTTCGTCATACATTTCATCAATGTTTAGATCGTCTAGCGTTAAACCATATTCACGTTCCACTGTATGTGGTGCAAACATAAAGAAATCTTTGCCCTCTTTCGCCAAATCAAAGAATTTACTTGGTACGATAAGTCCAGTAGAAATCGTTGATAAACGTAAGTCTTCATCAGCATTTACCTTCTTCGTATCCAAGAACTCAAGCACGTCATAATGGAAGATGTTTAAGTATACAGCACCTGCACCTGGACGTTGTCCTAGCTGGTCCGCATAACTAAATCCGCCTTCGAGCGCTTTAGCTACAGGTAATACACCTTTAGCCACACCTTTAATGCCTTTAATTGCTTCTCCTCGTGCGCGTAACTTTGACAAGTTAATTGCAACACCGCCACCAATTTTAGATAATTGTTTCGCAGTTGAGTCGATATAGTTGATAGAATTTAAACTATCATCTACTTCTAATAAGAAACAAGATACAAGCTCACCGCGTCTTGCACGGCCTGCATTTAAAAATGTAGGTGTCGCCGGTTGATAACGTTGCTCAATCATCGCAGAGATTAATTGTTTCGCCTTATTTACATCACCTTTAGCTAAATATAGGCTTACAATAATAACATGCTCTTTATAATCTTCTAGATATTGCTGTTTATCATTTGTTTTCAATGCATAATCTTTAAAGAATTTACTTGCCGACATATAACTCGCAAAGTTAAATTCAATGTCTTGTGCATACTTAATAATATCGTTCAAATCTGTTTCGTTATATTCATTAAATAAATCATAATAAAAATCTTGTTCAACGAGATACTTAAGACGCGCAATCGGTGTATCAAATGTTATCGTTTTATCTTTTATTTCTTCTAAGTAAACTTTAAGCGCTTCTTGATCTTTATCAATATCAAAGAAGCCATCTTCTCGACGTTTTGTGACCTGGTTATTAAGTTCAATATGATTGTACTGTTTCTCTTGTGCGATATTCACTGATTTCTTCCACCTTTATATTAAATTCTTTCACATCTTTATCATTACCGTGTAGTTCAAACTTCATTAATAATGGCACATGATATGTACTACTTATTAAGTCTCCTGCACGTGCAAAGTTCTGACCCCAGTTTCTGTTACCGCTGGCTGCTACAGCTATTAAATTTGCACTATGACGGTCCAGAAACTGTCTAACTGGATCCGGTATCTCGCCAAACCCTATCGTTCCTGTTACAATGATATACGGTTCATTTATACCTTCCGCTTGATCCAGAGTTAATGTATTTGCATACTTTGTTTTCTGTATAAAACGTTTCACATTTCCAGTGAGCGAATAATAGACGATGAGCATAATATCACTCCTCTCATTTAAAAGCAGTTGTGAACAATAATATTAAAACTATCTTTAAAACTACCCAAAAATTTATGTATTATGTGCTTGACTTTTAGCAATTCGCAAGTATTGTGTTCGCATCAATACCGAACACAAGATATAGTGGTATATTTTCCAACAACCACAAGATATACGAATAATTATAGCATTTATAAAGGGGTTTTCAACGTTAAAACCTTGTAAAAATTTATATTTTTAGGGTTGACTTTTGAAGAAAACGAGCAACCCTTTGCTACTACTCACTTTGATAAACGTAAGAAATTTTGTATTTAAATTATTGAAAATATATTCATATTACTGAAAAAGGAGGACACATATGAATAATAAAATAAAAGGAATATTATGGTTGGTTGCTGCTTCGGTTGGTTTCAGTTTAATGGGTGCCTTCGTAAAGCTCTCTGGAGATTTGCCAGTCATACAGAAATCATTGTTTCGTAATATTATCGGAATAATCCTTCCTCTGTATTTCGTATACAAGTATAAAGCGCCTCTTTTTGGTCATAGAGAGAACCAGCTAACGCTTATTTTAAGAAGTGTCTTTGGAATGATTGGTGTGCTTCTTAACTATTATGCAATTGACCGCATGGTGTTAAGTGATGCAGATATGCTGAATAAACTCAGTCCATTCTTCACTATTTTATTTTGTGCATGGTTTTTAAAGGAATATATTAAAAAGTATCAATTCATCAGCATGATAATTGCATTTATTGGTGCTCTATTTATCATTAAGCCGAATTTCAGTTCAGATATGTATATTGCCATAATAGGTGTCCTTGGCGCCATGTTTGCAGGACTTGCCTATACAACATTACGTGTACTCGGTTCAAAAGAGAAGTTCTATACGACTGTGTTTTACTTTTCGTTCGTATCAACAATTGTACTTATTCCACTCACATTGCTGACATATCAACCCATGACAAATGCGCAGATCATCTATCTGATTCTATCCGGCCTATTTGCTACGCTCGGACAATTCGGATTAACAATCGCTTATAGCTATGCACCAGCGAAAGATATTTCAATATTCTTTTATACGACTGTGTTATTCAGTGCAATTATAGGATTTATTCTATTTAATGAGACCCCGGACTTACTAAGTTATCTCGGATATATTATAATATTCTTTGCGAGCTACTATATGTTTGTAAAAGCAAAAGTGAAACAACATTAATCAGGAGGCTATTATGTCAGGAAGACAAAAAGAAGAATTACAGGATATTACGTTACTTGGTAATCAGAACAATAAATATTTATATGAATATGACCCGACAATATTAGAGTCATTTGATAACAAACATCAAGGTCGTGACTATTTTGTTAAGTTTAATTGTCCGGAGTTCACAAGTTTATGTCCGATTACAGGACAACCCGACTTCGCTGCAATTTATATCAGCTATATTCCAAATATCAAGATGGTTGAATCAAAGTCATTAAAACTATACTTATTCAGCTTCAGAAACCATGGAGATTTTCATGAAGACTGTATGAATATTATTATGAATGATTTAATTGAACTTATGGACCCACACTACATTGAAGTATGGGGTAAGTTCACACCGCGTGGTGGTATTTCAATTGATCCATATACGAACTACGGGCGCCCAGGAACTAAATATGAAGAAATGGCATCTTATCGTCTGATGAATCATGATTTATATCCTGAAACGATTACAAATAGATAGCACGGTATAACGAAGCTGAGAGATTTCAAAATCTCCGCTTCGTTATTTTTATTATTTACATTCTTTTTAAAATTATTCAAAATTCGAATTGTCTAAATATTCTTTTAGGTGTACAATATTATCTTATTATAGTATTTAAATTTGAAGGGGGAAAATGAATGTCTCAACATACAAGGGAAGAAATTATAAATAGTATGCCGAGAACTGGATTCTTTGGACATCCTAAAGGTCTGTTTACACTTATGATAACTGAGTTCTGGGAACGTTTCAGTTACTATGGAATGAAAGCAATATTAGTTTATTACTTATATTATTCTGTTAAAGATGGCGGTTTTGGATTACCTGATGCACTTGCATTACAAATCGTATCAATATATGGTGCGATGATCTATATGAGCGGTGTGGTAGGTGCATGGCTTGCTGACCGATTTATCGGAACGCGAAAAGCCATATTATATGGCGCGATTCTCATCATGATCGGTCATATATTACTATCTCTACCGAATAACTTCACCTTGTTACTTGTCGCACTATTATTTATCATTTTAGGTACAGGATTGCTTAAACCGAATATTTCTTCAAATGTCGGAGAAATTTATGAGAAGAACGATCCGAAGGTAGATTCAGCATTCACACTATTTGTAATGTCTATTAACTTAGGTGCATTTATTTCACCATTAATTGTCGGATGGCTACAGAAAAATGCCGGATTCCATTACGGATTTGCTGTTGCAGCTGTCGGAATGTTCTTTGGACTAATTATTTATGTATTACGTGCTAAACCCACTTTAGGGCTATCTGGATTGGACATCCCAAACCCAGTAACACCTGAAGATAAAAAGAAAACACTCACATATGTAACAGTGATTGTTATTGCATTTGTAATTTATTTCTTATTCGCCCAACTTACTGGAAACTTAAACTTACAAACATTTATGTCACTTGTAACAGCACTGGGTATTGGTCTGCCAGTTGTTTACTTTATTATGATGTTCGTATCCAAAAAGACGACATCTGAAGAGAAATCACGTGTAGCAGCATATATTCCATTATTCTTAGCATCTGTTGTATTCTGGTCAATTCAGGAGCAAGGTTCAACAATCCTTGCTGCGTTTGCCGATAAGAATACACAGTTAGATTTAGCTAAAGTGACAAATGGTGCCATTAACTTTGTAATTCCACCAGCTTGGTTCCAGTCACTAAACCCATTATTTATAGTAACACTTGCACCACTATTTGCATGGTTATGGGTAAAACTTGGACGATTTAATCCACCAACAGTAGTTAAGTTCAGTATCGCACTATTTTTAGCAGGTTTCAGCTATGTCGTGATGGTTTATCCATTAACGCATAACGGCGACGCTTTAATGAATCCGGCCTGGTTAGTATTAAGCTACTTGCTAGTAACAATGGCTGAGCTTTGCTTATCACCTACTGGTTTATCAGTAACAACAAAACTTGCACCGAGTGTATTCGCATCTCAAATGATGAGTATATGGTTCTTAGCAAACACAGTCGCGCAGTTATTTAACGGTCAAGTACTCGTTAAATATTATGATACTGTTAATAACGCAACATACTTCGGTAACATCGGAATGGTTACAATCGGATTAGGGATTGTATTACTTATTGTAAGTCCTTTTATGAAACGCTTCATGAAAGGGATTCACTAATAACTTTATAAATTTTAACACCCTTAAAGTATATAGGATGCTTTAAGGGTGTTTTTGAGTTGCTTAATATCGTGAAATTATTATATTAGTAATACATATTATAATTAATATATTATATTAAAATTAAAACATAACACTTTAACTCTTTAAACGAAACTAGCATATCAACTTTTTGAAAATTTCGTCTTTTTAAAAAGTTATTGAATGATATTAATTTAATGGTAAAATTATATTCTGAAATAACATTAATTTTCAGAATATTTTTATTACGGAAGGTGAAATTATGGAAACAACGAAATACTCCCGTGAAGAAATGGTACAAAGTGTACCACAGACTGGGTTTTTCGGACATCCTAGAGGATTAGGGATTCTATTCTTTGTAGAGTTCTGGGAACGCTTCAGTTATTATGGGATGCGCGCAATCTTAATTTATTACATGTATGATACGGTTGCTAACGGTGGGCTGGGTATAGATAAGACAACTGCCGCGAGTATTGGATCGATGTATGGATCATTGATCTTTATGACAGGAATTTTAGGTGGCTGGGTTGCCGACAGATTGATTGGTTCCCGAAAAGCCCTGCTCTACGGGGCAACATTAATTATGCTCGGACATATTGCAATGAGCTTACCGTTTGGAGTTCCTACATTTCTAGCATCTATGTTTTTAATTATTGTGGGATCCGGATTAATGAAACCCAATATTTCTAATGTCGTCGGCGGACTGTATCATAAAAATGATAGTCGTATGGATGGTGGTTTTGTAATTTTTTATATGTCTGTTAATATGGGTGCCTTTCTTTCCCCATTAATTGTTGGTGCACTCCAAAAACAATATAACTATCATATCGGATTTCTAGCAGCAGCCCTTGGCATGGCGCTTGCATTAGTCGTATATATCATCTTCAATCGTAAATCACTCGGTTTAGTCGGAAATGAGCCTACAAACCTATTACAAGGCGAAGAAAAGAAACGTTACTCAAGAAACATTGTTATCGCAGCAATTGCACTTATTAGTATCATTGTAGTTACTTTAATGATGGGAATCCTTACATTTAATACATTTTCATTCGTCGTAACGATTCTCGGCATTGTACTCCCTATCGTCTACTGGTTCACTATGTATCGAAGTGAGGATGTGACATCAACTGAACGTTCAAGATTACTTGCATATATTCCATTGTTCTTAGCGAGTGTAATGTTCTGGGTCATTCAGGAACAAGGCGCAAATACCCTGGCATTATTTGCAGCTGAAAGAACTCAGCTGGACTTGAAACCTTTATTTGGTATTGATTATACGTTGCCAGCTGCATACTTCCAATCATTAAATCCATTATTTATCGTAATATTAGCACCTGTCATTTCGACATTATGGATTAAATTAGGTAAGCGTAATCCAACGACACCATTTAAATTTACTTTAGGGATTTTGTTTGCAGGATTGAGTTTCTTAGTGATGATTCTTCCATTAACACAAAATGAGACACACCTCATCAATCCGTTATGGCTAGTTTTATCTTTCTTACTATGTGTTATCGGAGAATTATGTTTATCCCCGACAGGTTCTTCGGTATCTGTTAAATTGGCACCTGTCGCATTTAATTCACAAATGCTAAGCTTATGGTTCTTATCGAATGCTACAGCTCAAGGATTAAATGCACAGTTTGTAAAACTTATAGAACCACTTGGTTATACGAAATACTTTATTTTTATTGGTACGATTGCCATGATACTGTTTGTTATCATATTGTTAATGAATAAATGGATTTCAAAGAAAATGGATGGTATTCACTAGACACAGCGCCTATGCGCTGTGTTTTTAATTTGGGCAAACGAGGTATATAATATAACATAACAAATAACAATAAGAAGGTGTCAATGTGCATAAATTTAATAACGGCATATTATTTTATCACGATAAAGCAGGACAAGGTGATGTACACGAAATCATCGGAGAGGTTACAAAGCATCTATCACAGATAATTACCCATTTAACAATCTACAGAAGCTTAGAGCAAGGTGAGATCTATGAACTACTTACACAGTCTTCACAGCCATATGATATATTTCTTATTCTTGGTGGTGATGGTACTGTACATGAACTGATTAACGGGATGATTGATGGCGGCTACCATAAACCAATCGGAATCCTCCCAGGTGGCACATTTAATGACTTCACAAAAACGTTAAATCTAAACCCGGACCCTGTACGTGCTGCTACTCAGCTACTCGAGTCAGAAGTTAAATATTATGATGTGCTAAAGACTAATGAACGCTATGCACTTAACTTTGCAGGAATGGGTCTCATGGTTGATAACTCTGAAGGGGTCAATCCACAAGTAAAGAGTAAAATCGGCAAGTTCAGCTACTTCTTCTCTATGATCAAAAATGTCTCTAATCCTACCTTCTTTGAGTATGAAATTGAAGTTGATGGCACCAAATCATATGGTACATCTTCTATGATTATTATCGCAAACGGTCAGTTTATCGGCGGAAATCGCATACCACTATCTGAACTTTCACCAAGTGACGGCATTCTCAATGTATTCATCTTTAAAGATAGCGGCCTTAAATCATTTACAGACATGATCGGTGAGAAATCAGAAGTCAACTGGAATGAAATCAGTCAGAATATTGAACACATCTCCGGAGAACATGTTCATCTGAAAACAAAAGATGAACTGTCAGTAGATGTAGACGGAGAAATTGATCTTGTGACACCGCTTGACGTTACGATTGTTCCAAATAAACTTAAGATCTTAACAGCGCCAGTGAATACATTATTTTAATAGATATAGATACTATCATTATTACGACAACACCCAAACCATATAGATATGGTTTGGGTGTTGTCGTTACATATATAAAGCTTAGTATCTATTTATCCAGGAAATAACGTTCAACATCGCTCCATGAATTTACTCTATCAAATTCAGAAATACTTCGGTTATGTACCGCATCAAAGATAATACCTTTGCCTTTAAATGCGCGCAGCTGTCTCGGATTATCATCTATCAGATAATCTGTTCCAACAATGCTTTTATTACCGCAGAAGATAAAATGCTGTGGATCTAAAAATGGAAAATGCTCTCTCAGCCATTCATATTTTGCATCGAATGATGTCGGCACATCCATCGCAGCTGTAGCAATATAGACATCATAATGATGGTTGAGTCGCTCTACGACACGTACTGCATCAGGAAATACTTCTAAATCTCTAAAGAAACCTCGATCTAGTAACAGCTTGTCTAATTTATCCACGTGTTCTGGGTATTCTGTGCGAAGTTTCCTTTCGTACAAATCTTCTTTTGTTAAGGACATACCTGCACTTTCATTAAACTGAAAGATAACTTTCTTCAATGTATCTGCAAGTACTTCATCCATATCAATTGCAATTGACTGTCTCATCATAATCATCCTTTATCCTGTATTACTATTATTATAAGCAATCTAGATTGCTAATTGTAGTAATTTGATTAACTGAAGAATGAATTGAGTACTTTATGAACTTTTTCATTATCGTCACGCGTACCAATTGATATTCTTACCCCGTTAGGCATCGGTCTAGCAATTACTCCACCCTTAATCAATGCTTCGAATAACGCTTCAGCCTGATTCGTCTTCACAAATATAAAGTTTGTTACGCTATCTATAAGGTGTTCTTTGTAATCCGCTTCAAAGAATTTATTACGTTCTTTATCATTATGAGCAACATAATCCTTTAAATATTGCTGGTCTTTTAATGCAGCAATTGCTCCGACTAGCGAAAGTGCTGTCACGTTAAACGGCAGCTTTACTTTATTGAACACATCAATATATGCTTTAGATGTTATGGCATATCCTACACGTAGTCCTGCTAACCCATAGGCTTTAGAGAATGTTCTGAGCACAATCAGATTCGGGAAGCGTTTAAGTAACGCTACGCCATCTGGATAATCCTCACGCAGAACAAATTCAAAGTATGCTTCATCCAGTACGACCATTACATCTTCATGTACACTCTCTAAAAATCCAGTTAATTCTGTTTCAGTAACATAAGTACCTGTCGGATTATTCGGGTTACAGATCCAGATGATACTTGTCTCATCATTCATCTTATCTTTAAAACTTTCCAGATCAAACTTCCCTTCCTTCAACGGTACACTGACCACTTCATTATCTTCAATCAGTGCATGTGTCGTATACTGAATAAAAGTACCTTCACTCGTCAGGATGTGGCCTTTGGGATTCAGACGTGCACGCGAAATCATCATGATAATTTCATCTAATCCAGCTCCTATGAGAATTTGGTCACTATCTACCTGATAGAAATGAGCGAGTGATGCTTTTAAGTGTACCGCTTCTGGATCAGGATAATAGTTGAGTGCATCTTGTGAGCGAATGGCTTTGTATACTTCCGGGGACGGGCCCATTGGATTTTCATTCGATGCCAGTCTGCTGAAGTCTCCCTCAACATTAAACTTGCGCTTTAATGCTTCCTCTGATAATCCCGCCTTGTAGACGCCTAGACTTTCTAGTTGTGGTTTCATATTAGACCCTCCAATTCATTTTATATTATGATAGAGAAAATAAAAAAAGATAGCAAATTTTTGCTATCTTTTTAACAAATTAATTTATTTTATAATCTTTTCTTTTTTTAAATATGCCTTTGCGACACTTTCTGGCGTCTTATTGTTATATGCAACCTCATAGTTCATCTTCTGCATTTCTTCATCCGTAATCTTACCTGCAAGTTCATTTAATGCATCGACAACCTGTGGATGTTCCTCAATTGTACTTTGTTTTAATAAAGGCGCACCCTGATATGGTGGGAATAGGTGTTTATCATCTTTCAGCACGACCATATCATATTTCTTAAGTTCTGCATCCGTTGAATAAGCGTCCATCAGATCTATCTTATTCTGATCAATTGCCTGATAACGAATCTTCGGTTCCATCGTCTTCACGTTATTAAACTTGATATTATATTTCTTCTGGATTCCTTTGTAACCATCATTTCTATCATTAAATTCTAAAGTAAACCCTACTCTGATATCATCTTTCATCTTTTCAAGATCAGATATCGTTTTTAAGTTATGTTCTTCAGCATAACTTTTCTTTACTGCGAGTGCATATGTGTTGTTGTATTTCATTGGTTTTAGTAAAGCCATATCATATTTTTTCTTCAGACTTTCATTAGCCTGCTGATAAACTTCAGCTTCTGTCGTTGCCTCAGGATCTTCTTTAGTGATTTCTCCAAGCACTGTCCCTGTAAACTCCAGGTAGCCATCAATATTATCTGATTTCAAAGCATTGAATAAAAATGTTGTCTTACCCATACCTGGTGAAACCTCAACTGAGACATCCGTCTTTTCTTCAATGACATATTTGTACATATTTGTAATAATCTCTGGTTCTGTTCCAAGCTTCCCTGCAAATTTCAGCTTCTCTTCTTTACCAAATAATAAAGGTCCTACTGCTACAAGTAAAAATACAAGCAGCATCACACCGAGAATGTAGATAAGCTTTCTGTAGCTCAATTTCTCCATACGCTTTAACAGGAAGTCAAATATTAATGCAAGTAGTGCTGCCGGAATTGCTCCTAACAGGAGAATGCTTGTATTATTACGGTCTATACCAAGAAGAATTAAATCTCCTAAGCCACCCGCACCTATAAATGCTGCAAGTGTCGCAGTACCGATGATCAAGACCATCGCTGTTCTGATACCAGCCATAATGACCGGCATCGCTAAAGGAATTTCAACCTTTGTCAGCTGACGGAATGTATTCATACCGATTCCGCTCGCTGCCTCTTTCAGTGAAGGATCTACTTCTTTGATCCCTGTATATGTATTGCGCAGAATCGGCAGTAAAGCATAGATGACGAGGGCTATGATTGCTGGCACTCGACCAATACCGAATAGTGGAATCATCAACCCGAGCAATGCAAGAGATGGAATTGTCTGTAATACCGCTGTCACATTAATAATAGGTTCAGCAATCCTCGAATGACGTGTCAAATAGATTCCAATCGGTATCGCAATGAATGTTGCAATTAATAAAGCAATAAATGAAATTTGAATATGTTCGAACAATGCCTCCAATAATTCATACTTACGTTCTGAAAATGTCTGCCATAACGTATTCATTACATCGCCTCCTTACTCAGTTGACGTAATACGTCATTGCGTGATATAACACCAATTCTTCTTGTATCTTCCATTACAGCGATATATTCATGCTCAGTGAGTAAGGCATAGACATCATGCAATGAAGTATCCGGTGCTACTTGTGCTGAAGTAGCTACATCGATTGACCTCATTATATTTCTAGCATATTGCTTAATTTGCACCGCATCACCCATAAATGTCTTAACAAATTCATTATTCGGGGCATTGATGAATGATTCAGGTGTTCCAATCTGTTCTATCTTCCCATTATTCATCAAACATATTCTATCACCAAGCTTCAAAGCTTCAGATAAATCATGTGTAACAAAGATTATCGTCTTCTTAATTTCTGATTGAAGACGAATGAGATCATCCTGCAGCTTTTCACGTGAGATAGGATCTAGTGCACTAAATGGTTCATCCATCAATATTACTGGAGGATCCGCCATTAAAGCACGAACAACACCTACACGTTGTTTCTGTCCACCGGATAATTCATCAGGATAACGATGTAAATATGCTTCGCTTTCAAGTCCAACCATATTCAATAAGCGCACCGCATCTTTATCGATACGTTCTTGAGACCATTTCTTCATAAGAGGCACTTGACTAATATTCTCCTTAATTGTCATATGAGGGAATAGTGCAATTTGTTGTAGCACATAGCCGATATCCCAGCGCATCTCATCAAGTTTGTAATCACTGATAGGTCGATCTTTAAAGTAAATGTAACCTTCTGACAACGGAACCAATCTGTTGATCATCTTCAATGTCGTTGTCTTTCCACTACCCGAAGGTCCGATGATAACAAAGAATTCTCCTTCTTCAATTTCAAAGTTGATATCATCCACAACCGTATTTTCACCATAACGTTTCGATACATGTTTAAATTTTATCATGTTGCACCTCTTATAGAATTTAATGTAATATATATAACCTAAACTCTAGAAGTTAAACAACACATTAGCTTACATAATCCTGAATCACTTCAATAAATTTTGGGCAGTAATGTTTTAGCTTATATGATCCGACACCTTCGATTAGTATCATATCTTCTTTAGAAACAGGTTTTTTATCAGCAAAGAGCTCAAGTGTATGATCAGAAAATATAGTAAATGGTGGTATATCCAGCCGTTCACTTAATTCTTTACGTGCGGTCTTAAGTGCCCTTAACAATGTATCATCTATAGCACCTATCGTTGTAATTTTTACTTTCTCATTGTATTGATTCGGTTTATAATATGTCATCACCTGTTCATCATTAAATAAGATGGCTTTTGCTGCTTCATCACAATATAGATAGTGATCATGGATTCTTATATAGCCATTAAAGATTAACGTATCGATAAATGATTGCACAGCGCTCGCCTCATAGTCCTTTAATAACCCAAAAGTAGAGAGCTTGTGCAGTGATTCGTTGTGAATCTGATCATCATTTTCTCCGTGCAGCACTTTAGAAAGCAGGTGTTTAGTTACAGGAATCTTTATGCGGATGAGACAACTTAATATTTGTTTCGCTTCTGTCGTCATATTATAATTCTCATCCTGGCTCAGACAGTTAGAGCACTGACCACAATTTTTCAGTGGTTCATTTGGATTAAAGTAATTAATGATGGTTGACTGCAGACAGCGCTTCGTCTTCGTATATTGAATCATTTTACTCAGTTTGTCTTTCTTTAATTCCTGCACTGGTTCAGGCGCTGTCTCAATAAAGAAATGCTGCAACTTAATATCCGCTTCTGAATACATTAAAATACACTCACTCTTCAAACCATCACGGCCTGCTCGCCCTGCCTCCTGATAATAGCTCTCTAAGTCCTGCGGCATATTATAATGAATGACATATCTGACATTGGATTTATCAATCCCCATTCCAAATGCATTCGTTGCAATCATTACCGGAATATCATCTCGAACGAAAGCACTTTGATTACGTTCTTTTTCTTCCTTCTTAAGTCCGGCATGATAGAATGTATGACGAATCTGATTCACTTCAAACACTTCACTTAACAACTCTACTTGCTTTCTTGTGCTAGCGTAGATAATTCCTGATGCATCACTATGACTCTTTATATAGTCAATCACCATCTTTTGTTTCTGATACGTCGGGTCTACGATGAACTTCAAGTTTTCTCTTTTTGTACTTGTTTCAACAACATGCTCCAGTTGAATATGCAGTAAGCTGCATATATCCTCCTTAACATCTACGGTAGCCGTAGCTGTTAATGCCATAAGCGTAAAATGGTGAGGTAACGTCATCACCTTTTGTACGACGTCACGGTAGCTGGGTCTAAAGTCATGTCCCCATTTTGATATGCAATGTGCCTCATCGAAAGCGACAAGTCGAATATCAAGGGCGTATAACAGCTGCTGAAAAGAATGATTATCAAATCGTTCAGGCGCAACATACAGAAATTGACACTCACCTGAAATTAATTGCGTTTCAACTGCACGCATTTCCTGTTTCGTTAATGAAGAATTGATATAGCTAGCTTTAATACCACTCGCATTGAGTGCATCCACCTGGTCTTTCATCAATGAGATGAGCGGGCTTATGACGAGCGTCAATCCTCCTTTGTAGATGCCCGGCACTTGATAGCATATAGATTTCCCGCCACCTGTCGGAAGAATGCCAAGTGTCGGAATATTATTTATCGCATAATCTATTAATTGTTGCTGTCCGGGCCTAAAGCTGGAATAACCAAAATACTCTTGTAATATGTGTTTCATAACCTACTCCATTCGTGCAGAAAGTTCATCCCATTCTTCAAAGTATGTTTCATATAGTATTTCTTTCTCCTGACGTTCAGTCGTCAATTGATTGAGTTTATCATAATTTGTCGTCTCTTGTGCAATTCTATTATCAATATCTGCAATGTCCTGTTCTAATGATTCAATCGCATCTGTCAAAAATTCAAAGCGGCGTTTGTCTTTATAGGATACACGTTTTGTTCCCTTTTCTTGATTTTTATGTTTCTCACTTTTCTCTGGCGACTGTATGGTAATATTGCTCTCTATCTGTGATTTGAAGTCCAGGTAATCTTCAAAATCCCCTAGTATTTTATGAACTGTATTTTCATGTACATACCAATAGGAAGTCACTGCTTTATTCAGAAAATATCTATCATGGCTGACCGTGATGACAGCACCTTTAAATGACTCAAGATACTGTTCTAATACGGTCAATGTCTCTGTATCCAGATCATTTGTCGGTTCATCCAGCAATAATACGTTAGGTCCTTGAATCAATATACTTAGTAAATAGAGGCGCTTACGTTCTCCACCACTCAGTTTACTAATATAGGTACCGTGAACAGCGGACGGAAATAAGAAGCGTTCCAGTAATTGCGTAACGGAAATCTTTTCACCTGTAGAAGTGAAACCTATTTCAGCTTTCTCTCTTAAAAAGTCGATCATACGCATATCTTTTTCCAGTTCCATCTCTACTTGTCGGTAATATCCGACTCTCACTGTCTGGCCTACTTTGATCGTCCCCGTTTTTAGTGTAAGCTCTCCAGCCAGCAGATTCAATAGCGTGGACTTTCCTGTGCCGTTCTGACCAACAATACCGATACGATCTGTCGTCTGCACAATATCACTGAAGCTTTCAAATAATATTTTATCGTCAAAGTGCATCCCAACCGATTCTAGTTCAAATACTTGCTTACCAAGACGCTTATTTTGAAGATTGATTTCCATCGTTTCCGATTTCTTCTGCGCTTTCACTTTATCTTCTATATCACTGAAACGGTCAATTCTCGCCTGCTGTTTCGTTGTTCTCGCTTTCGCACCTTTGCGCATCCAGGCGAGTTCTTGTTTATACAATTGCTTTTCCTTCTGTTCCTGATTAGCAAGGATAAGTTCATCTTCGGCTTTTTGAACGACGTAATCTTCGTAGTTACCACGATACTGATAGAGCTTACCATTTCTTAATTCAACAATACGGTTCGTAATCTCATTCAGGAAGTAACGGTCATGTGTCACTATGAGAACAGCTTTTTTATAATTTTTTATGAACTGAATGAGCCAATATATGGATTCAAAATCAAGGTGGTTGGTCGGTTCGTCAAGTAACAGTAAATCAGGTGCCTTAAGTAAAGATTTTGCAAGCGCAACACGCTTCTTCTGTCCACCACTAAGTGTAGTAATCGGCGCCTCAAGATTCAATATTCCGAGTTTCGTAAGAATTGCTTCTGCAGAGCTGCGATATGTAAATCCATCCATTTGTTCAATCTGCGTCTGAATTTCGCTAAGTTCATGTGCCAATGTGTCATTATAATCTGATTCCATCTGTTTTAATATGTGATTATATTTCTTAAACAACTGCATCACTGGATGCGCACGGTCCAGCACATTATCAGTAATTGAAAGTGATTCATCTAGTACAGGCGATTGTGCTGCGTACTCGATTGTAAATCCATTGGGATGAGTCACTGTTCCATTATGTTCCTCTATTTCAGCAATGCATTTTAACAGTGCACTTTTACCTGTTCCATTGATACCAACAAGTGCAATTTTATCGCCGGTTGAAATGCTTAAGCTAAGGTTTTCGAATACCGTTTTTACACCGTACTGCTTTGTCAAATTTTCTATTTTATATGCTTCCATAATATAAACTCCCACTTATTTTCTTTATTTCATATAAGAAACAATATCTCATTAAACACGTATATGATATAGTTATGTATTATAAATATCAATATAATATTATACAGTTTTTTTATAAGGAGGTACATATGTTCGAATGGTTTAGTGAGTTATCACCAATGGTACAGGCTGGAATCGCCGGAATCTTTACATGGCTGATGACAGGACTTGGTGCGTCTATCGTATTTTTCTTCAAGACTGTAAATAATAAAGTGCTGAATACGATGCAAGGCTTTGCCGCGGGCGTTATGATTGCTGCATCCTTCTGGTCTTTGCTATCACCAGCAATCAGTTTTAGTGAAGACAATGGCGTAACACCATGGTTACCAGCTGCAATCGGCTTTTTATTAGGCGGTCTCTTTATACGCCTGCTCGATGTCGTTATTCCACATATCCATCCAAATGCCTCTAATCCTGGGCATATTAATGAAGGACCATCAACAAATCTTAAGAAATCTACATTACTTTTTTTAGCAATTACGATGCATAATATTCCTGAAGGATTAGCTTTAGGTGTCGCATTTGGTGGTGTTGTCAGCGGGAATAGTGCTGCACTAATGGGTGCAATAGGGCTTGCAATCGGTATTGGTATTCAAAACATACCTGAAGGTTCAGCATTATCTTTGCCAATACATGGTGATGGTAAGTCTAAGATGAAAGCATTTAATCTCGGACACGGTTCAGCAATCGTCGAACCGATATTTGCAGTTATCGGAGCAGGTGCTGTTTTACTTGTAACGCCACTCTTACCGTACGCACTTGCATTTGCAGCAGGTGCAATGATATTCGTAGTCGTAGAGGAGCTGATACCAGAATCTCAGTCTGGAGATAATACAGACTTAGCTACAATGGGACTCATGGTCGGATTTACAATTATGATGATATTAGACGTCGCACTGGGCTAAGGTTGAAAAAAATGCGATCTTGATCCGCAGCAAAATAAAAACGGCGCCAAGAAAATGTTCTTTGTTTTCTGCGTCGTTTGAATTTTGTCGCCAGGGTCAGCATTTTTTTCACCGTCAATAATCATTTATTCATCGCTGAATTTAATAAAAAATGCGATTCTTGGCCCTCAGCAAAAGAAAACCGGTCAATATAGAAAACAATTTAAGTTTTCTATATTGACCGGCTTTCTTTATTATTGAGATACGTCACCATTATCATAATGGTATTTTGAAGCGTTAATTTTCTCAAACTCTGGATTGTTATAGAATCTTAACAAGTCACCATTGATAAGCGCATCAGACATTTCTAATTCTTTTTCAGCTTGTCTTTTTATTGTTTCTGCTGCAGCCTCTTGCTTTTTATCTGTTAGAGGCTGGTTTGTTTTGTTACTATAAAAGATACCATTAATCGATTTATATTCTGATGTTATGAAATCACCATTTCTAAAAGTTACAGTGTCCTTGTGCTGTTTAGAGAATAAATCCGTCCCAAACATCACATATGGTTTAGCGTCAATTCCAAGTAAATGTAATAACGTCGGTGCTACGTCTACCTGAGCTGCATAAGTATGATCAACCTTACCTTCAACACCTGGCACTTTAAGAAATAGACCTGTACGCTGTAGGTCCATAAATTTTGTTGGCGTAATTTCTTCGCCTAATAATTTTGCCATCGCTTTATTATGGTTTTCAGATATACCATAATGATCACCGTAAATTAATATTACAGAATCATCATAGAGTCCTTCCTTTTTCAAATCTTCTATAAACTGCTGAACTGCTTCATCTAGATATCTTGCAGTTTGTACATACCCGTCGACAGTAGGGTTACCTGTTTCAGGTGAATCTATTGTTGCTTCAGCTTTATCAATCGTAAATGGATAGTGATTTGTTAATGTGATCAGATGAGAGTAGAACGGTTGTTTCTCATTCTTTAAATATGGGATTGACTCTTTAAAGAACTCTTTGTCTTTCAATCCTAAGTTCTCTAAGTTTTTCTCGCTCATATCATAATACGTCGCATCATAGAATTTATCGATACCGAAGTGTTTATACACCTGATCTCTGTTCCAGAATGTTTTATAATCTCCATGCATAACAGAAGTTGAATATCCTTGTTGCTGATTCATAATCGCAGGTAACGACTGATACGTATTATCACCTTTCAATGAATAAGCTGAACCTTGCTGCAAGCCATAAATTGAGTTATCCATCGTTAATTCTGAATCGCTTGTCTTACCTTGGCCAGTCTGATGGAAGAAATTATCATAATAAATAAAATCTTTATTTCCTGAAGCAAGTGAATTTAAGAATGGTGTTACTTCCTCGCCGTTCACTTTATAGTTGATCAAGAATGTCTGGAAGCTTTCAAGATGAATCTTAATTACATTCTTCTCTTTAGCAATACCGAATGTAGCACCATTTGGTGCAGCATATTTCGTTTTTGTATATGACTGTACTTGCGCTAAGTCATCCGAACTCGCATGTGCTTTTTGCTGGTTATTCTGAATCGTCTGGATACCGTCATATACGGTAAAGTTATACGGTCCAAGATATTTGACTAAATATTTATGGTCAAACGTTCTTGTTAATAATTCGGGACGATCCGTTTCAGCAAAGGCCAGGTTCAGGAAAAATAAAGATACTGAAACACCCATTACAACCGGGATATACTTTTTCTTGAATGAACGTGTAGAAAAGTACTGCTTTTTCATCAATAATAAATATAAGAATACAAAAATATCCAGGAAATATATAAAGTCATACCATTTAAATGAACTCCACAACGCACCTGACATTGATTCTACGTTGCTCACCTGGTTTAATGTACTAAAAGTAATAAAATCTGAGAAAAATCTGAAGTAAACGACATTAGAATAAAGAAGGAATGTTAACAGAAACCCTCCAATATAAATAAACCAATAAGCTTTTCTACCTTTAAAGAATAAAAACACACTTAAAATTAGTGCCACCAAACTATAGGGGTTCATCAGTAATATTAAGTTCTGGATTAATCCTTTAACGCCTAATGATAAATCAATATAATAGGCAAAATATGTCTTTATCGAAACTGTGATAACAGTTAACAGGAAAAACATAAAAACTGTAATCCTTTTATCTTTCATCTTCATACCTCCATTTATTCAGACTATCTATATACTTCAGACAATATTTTTATTTAATGATGTTTATAATACTTACAATTAATTATTCTTTGTAACAGTCTTGTAATATTTATCGTACAATATATTAATTTATACTTATTCGCAACAATTTTCAAGTATTATTACTTAAAAATGATAACAAATGTGTAATTTGTTTCTTTAGAGCATTTATTTACTTAACTCAATATTGTGCTGGAAAGCAATTTGATGCATAACCGTTTTAATCCAGTTTTCATAACTTTCTTTTTGACGCACCATCTCTTCTTGATCCACCCATTTAAATAACAGCTTCGAACCGGGTTTCTTCTGGGAAAGCTTAGCGAGATGATAATCTGCGATATAAGCGAACTGAACATAATCATCATCTTGGGTAATGTGCTTCAAAGATATCGCGATGTCATGCTGATGCGTAATTTGTAGTGTACCGCAGCGCTCAACAGAAACATTATTATTTGAAATCAATTTCACTTTCTGCCCTTCCAGTATAAACCCCGTTCTATCAAAGTGCTGCGTCACTGTATAAGTGTCTTGTGTCAGCTGTTTTCTTGATAAAGTATCGAGTGCTGCTGTACTGATAATATGAAATACATCTGAATAATAAAGTCGCGCGAGCGAATAGGCATCGATTCCCCAAGTAGCGCACTTCTGATGTTCTAGGTTATCAAACATTTTTTTGTGGAGTTCGTTATAATCACGTTCAAGCTCGATTCGTGTTCCCGCCTTTAAGACAATGTTGCCGCTCAGATTGTTTACAAAGTGCATCCCACCTGCAACAGCCATATATACACGTGTCCCTTTTTTGGGCTGACGAAACTTTAGCACGTCACCTTTTTCCATTAAATGCACTTTAAAAGGTGCAATCTCACGCTCGTCTGTATAGGCATAGAATTCTGCGCCGGTTAACGCAATCAGCGTACGTTCTTCAAAACGTATCACTGGTGCAGTGAAGGTCATCTCTAACGTTTCTCTCGTTATATCATTACCAAGTAATGCATTACCTAATATATGCGCCAGACTATCACAGGGTCCAGACAGTGAAGTTGCTGCATATGCGACATCATTGATCTGCTGCAGACTCGTAAATACGCCCGTCGTTTCGAATACAATTGACATTTGATTGCTCCTTTATAATTATTATAAATTCATTTACATAACCATACATCAGCCCAAAGACCTAAAAAAACTACCGATAACTATGATCGGTAGAATAAATTTGAAAAATCAATCAATATATTCTGAAAGCAAAACGTTATTACCGCAACAACTAATAATGCGCCGAACATTGTTATATAAAGATAAATATAAGCTTGTTTTATATTTTGAGCTTTGAACTCGTCGATAATTACCCTGTTCATTATGTAGACGCCAAGCGATAAACCTGTCAGTAACATCAGTATGATGATTATATTTAAAAACATTGCATCACCTAATCTCTCAATAATTTATACTATATTGTAACTTAAATTTTTTATTTGCGCATCAATTACAAAATGATTTTCACTTCAGACCACTCTCTTAAACTATTGATCATATAAACAGTGAGTCGTCCAGATGCGTACATTTCTATAAATTCTTCAATCGTGATATCCTGTTCTGAAACCTTGCCCTCATCTAGTAGCTGCTGTTTCATGCAACCTTCAAGAATATACTGCTGCGCACTCGGTGTATAATAGTTATCATTAATTTTATAGACTAAATTTCCTATATTAAATTCTAAGAGATACCTATCATAATATAGTGCAAGCTCCTGCTCTGGCTGTGTATAGTGGGTACGGACGGAAGTCTTATGCTGATAGAAGCGTTCTTCACCTTGCACAGATGGGAGGAGCTCCGCAGTAAATACTTTCTTATCTGGTAACGGTTCTGTCGTAGCATTTAAATTTCCATTTACACTAAGTGCAACTCTATACCTTCCATTCTTTGGCTTATTATCACGAATAAATGCTTTTACATTGTCTAAATCTACATTAATATTAAATGCTATAATGCCATGCCATAATCGTTCCAGATGGTACTTTTCTCTTTGGATAATACTATCAGTAACGCGCATCGTCTCAATTAATTCGAAGCGTGGCTGCACGACTTGTGTCTTTGCGATAATTTCTTCATATTCCGCTTGTGGATGTGAGTCAATTGTAATCCCACCGCCTGCGCTATATACCGCTTCATTATGGTGCAAGGAGATTGTACGAATCGGAATATTAAATATCATATAATCATCTGGCTTAATAAAACCAATCGTCCCACAATAAATTCCTCTTGGTGACTCCAGTTCATTAATGATTTTCATCGTCGAAATTTTAGGTGCGCCAGTAATTGAGCCACACGGGAAAAGCGCACGCATAATTTCATACAATGAATGGTTGTTATTCGTTGCCGTAATTGTTGAAGTCATTTGGAATACTGTTTGATATCGTTCCACTTCAAACAGTTGATCGACCTTCACACTGCCCTTTTTCGCGATACGACTTAAATCATTACGTAATAAATCGACGATCATCACATTCTCTGCTTTATCTTTACTTGAGTTTTTGAGCTGTTCGTAGTTTTTAGCATCTTCTGCTTCGTTACTGCCGCGCTCAAGCGTACCTTTCATCGGTCTCGTTAACAGCTGATTATTCAGTACATCATATTGGAAGAAGAGTTCCGGTGAAATGCTGATGATATAATCGTCCCCATCTTCTACATAAGCCGTATAGTTGCCGTTTTGTGCACTCAAGTATTGATAGAGTGCGTATGGATCTTCTGTTAATGTCGCTTTAAGTCGTGTCGTATAATTAACTTGATACGTGACACCTTGTCGAATATATTCCTGGATAGATTCTACAGCTTTCATGATTTCTTCAGCAGATTGTTCAAAAGTAAACTGTGTTTTCAATGGTTCTGCATTTACATATTCAAATGCATCATAATCTTCAAAGTAATAAAACAATGCAAGAGGCCCATCTATATGATGAACTTTCATAAGTGGATTAAACAGTTTCGCCGCTTCATACTTAATCGCAGTGACAACATATAGTCCACTCTCTTCTGCTTCTGTTAAAGCATTTAGCATACCGTCTTCTGTATACACTCTATCTACTTTTACAGGGTTCGTAAAGGTATATTGAACAGGTATCGTCTTACCATCGCGATAGAGCTGAAAGTTAATGACCGCGCGCATGAAATTCACGTCCTAACGATAAGAAATTGTTGAGCATCATATAGCCGGAAGTTGTGAGTACAGATTCTGGATGAAACTGAATACCGTAAATCGGCCATGATTCATGTGCTACACTCATCACAATATTATCCGTTATACCGGTAACGATTAATGGCCTTTGAATCTTGTCCATCGTTCCTAAAGAGTGATATCTTGCAACTTGTGCCGGCGCTTCTACACCTTGGTATAAGTCTGTACCGTCATGTTCTACATGGCCGATATGCCCGTGTACTGGTGACAGCTTCTTAATTTCATGATTAAAGTGCTGCATGATCACCTGAAAACCAAGACATATGCCAAGAACAGGAATACGGTCTCCGAATGTATCGATAACTTTATGTGCGATAATTGCTTCTGCCGGATGTCCCGGACCTGGTGATAGAATAATAAATTCCGGCGATAATCGATCTATATGTTCAATGGTCACAACTTTAGAACGAACGACTTGAACAGTTTCATCCATTGCCTCTAAATAATGAACGATATTATATGTAAACGAATCATCGTGGTCTATCATTAAAATCATAAACTTCACTCATTTCTAAAAACGTTTTCTTGAAGTAACAGATATTATTATACACGCTTTTCTGTTATAATGAGTAGCGAATTCAATATAAGAGGTTCCTAGCGCACACCCTCTATAAAAAACTAGAACGACACCGCTAGGATTGGTGTCTTTTTTAATGGAGTGAATATAATGAAACAACTGAATTCTAACAAAGCGCTGGTCGTCTTTAGTGGCGGTCAGGATAGCACAACATGCATGTTCTATGCGATGCATCATTATGATGAGGTAGAACTTGTAACCTTTAACTATGGGCAACGTCATGCTCTTGAAATCGATATCGCAAAACAAATTGCAGAAGAACAGAATTTAAAACATCATGTCCTTGATATGTCTTTACTCTCACAGTTATCACCGAATGCATTGACGCACCACGACTTAACAATCGAAGAGGATGATATTCCAAATACATTCGTTCCTGCGCGTAACTTGCTGTTTATGAGCTTTGCGGCGGCACTTGCGTATCAGATTAATGCGAAGCATATCATTACCGGCGTCTGTGAAACAGACTTCTCAGGATACCCTGACTGCCGTGATAACTTTATTAAGTCACTGAATGTCACGATTAACTTATCGATGGATCTAAACTTTGAAATTCATACACCATTAATGTGGCTTGATAAGAAAGAAACTTGGGCGCTTGCAGATACGTTAGGACAACTGGACTATGTTCGTAACAAAACATTAACATGCTATAACGGAATCCCTGCAGACGGATGCGGAGAGTGTCCAAGCTGTAAACTGAGAAATAAAGGTCTTAACCAATACTTGCAAGAAAAAGAAAGCGGTGACTTATAATGATGCAGCAACTATATCCTCAAGTGAATCATAATTATGCATTTGAAATGAACAAAGATATTAACTTCTCTGCCGCACACTTTATTCCGAATGAGAAGGCAGGTGTATGCAGCCGTGTTCACGGACACACATACTTTGCGAATGTAACAATTGGTGGAAATGAACTAGATGAAATGGGATTTCTCGTTAATTTCAGAGATATAAAATCTATCATCAATGATACGTTTGACCATCGTTTAATGAATGATTTAGAAGCATTTCAAGGCACACCACCATCAACAGAAAGCGTTGCGAAGCTCATATTCGAAAAAATTGAAGCACATTTAGATACACTTTCACATGGACCAAAAGTGCTGCAAGTCTATTTACGTGAAACACCAACAAGCTACGTATTATATAGAGGTAAACGATAATGAAGATACCTGTACTAGAAATATTCGGTCCAACGATTCAAGGTGAAGGTGCAGTTATCGGGCGCAAGACGATGTTTGTCAGAACAGCAGGCTGTGACTTCAGCTGCGCTTGGTGTGACTCGAAGTTTACATGGGATGGTACGATGAAAGATGAAATTGAAATGTTATTACCCGAAACAATCTATGAACGTCTTCAGTCTATTGCACCTAATCAGTTTAATCATGTCACGATATCGGGTGGTAATCCTGCGCTGATAAAAAATTTAGCTGGATTTGTATCGTTATTACACGATAAAGGTATTGAAGTGGCGCTCGAAACACAAGGTACGAAATTCCAGAGCTGGATGACTGAAATCGATCAGTTGACGATTAGCCCGAAACCGCCAAGTTCAACGATGACACACGATTTAGACCAGCTGGACGCTGTGATTCGTGAGCTGGATTCAGATAAAGTAACATTAAAAGTGGTTATCTTTAATGATGAAGATTATCATTTCAGCAAAATGATCCATAAACGCTACCCACATATTAAAATGTATTTACAGGTTGGTAATCCCTATCTTGATGATACTGTAGAAGACCATACTTCAAGACTACTTTCACATTATGAAACATTAATCGATAAAGTAATGCCGGACAGTGAAATGAATGATGTGTATATAACGCCACAACTGCACACATTGCTCTGGAGTAACAAAAAAGGTGTATAATAATCATTGTGTTTCATTTTATGTAAACGTTATAATTGAAACACGATTGAAATTTAAGGAGACACTTTATGAGTTACTTGCTGATAGGAAATTTATTAATGACGCTCTTCGTATTTCTGTTCTTTAACTTTAAAGAACAGAACATGACATATATTCATTTGAATATATCTACGATGATCGTAGTATTAACGAACTATCCATTACTTGGACATGCAAACTTTATTTCTAAAACATTCGTGCTTTTTATCGGTTCGATAAGTGTCATGCATCTATACTTACGCTATTATCATTCCGATAACTATAACATCTATATTCACTATAAATGGCTGCACTTATTATTAGCTTTACTCTTTAATATATCAATACCATTTATTATTATACATAGTGACGAATCTGTTTATTTATCAAGTCCATATTTGAGCGTTTCATTTTTTATCATCGGTCTTATTATGTATCAGTTATCAGAAGTAAACGGTACAGTAAAGTGGTTTCAGTTTGAATATTTAAATATATACAAATATATTAACCATCCGAAACGTATCGGAGAATATTTATTTGCAATTAGTTTTATATTACTCGTAATGTTTATTCCATATAATTACGTCTATTTCATTTTAGGAATACTATACATCATTTATATTAAAAAAAGCTTACTGTTTAACAATCAATAAGCTTTTTTATGATTATATTAAAATTAATTTTCATTAATTTTAATAAAAATGTTTATCTCCTTTTTTACGTGGTATTTATGAATCATAAGCGAAACGCTTATAAACGTTTTTATAATATTCGTTTAAATTGTTTAATATAGGAGGAAATTATTATGGGCTTTATTTTAACAATTATTATGGGTGGTCTGATTGGTTGGATCGCAGGTATGATTATGGGTACTGATATTCCAGGCGGAAAAATCGGTAATATCATTGCCGGTCTTATCGGTGCATCTATCGGTGGTAACTTATTAGGAGAAATGGGACCAACAATTTGGGGCGTAAGTATTATCCCTGCATTAGTAGGTACAATCCTTTTAATTGCAATCGTATCAATTGTATTACAATTAATGCACAAACGTCGTTAATATACGGCAAACAGTAAGAGCAGCGAATTCGCTGCTCTTATTTTTATGTGATGATATTAAAAAATAAACCGATAAATATTGTAATAAACACCGCATTCGCAATTTCCAGCACCCCTATTTTAATGGGTTTAAGCTGCTTGCCGTATAATATTACTGCACGAATCAAACTCGGTAAAAATGCGATGAGTAACAGTGGATGAATAAAGTAGCCTACGATAACAAGTAAAACATGGTATACCCATGACATATTACGATAATGGATATTCTTCTTCTCACGAATCATCGTCTTCACGTAGAATACTGTTCCAATGAAGTACGCTACACTTAATCCGAATACATAAATCATCGGCCATTCAAATTGATGAGATTGAATATAGTATGTCAGCACGCCTGCAATCGAGAAAATCATAACTGCTGAGAAATCATTAACAATATGGCGTTCGTTACGTGCTTTTGCAAAGAAATAATTGATAATACCAAACGGTAGCATTGCTAAGAAAAACATCATAACTTTATATTCATAAATGATTATCGGTATATAACAAATTGCAGCGATGAATAAAAACAATAATGCGCACTTTAAGTATCCGATTTCCTTCTTTCTCTGCTTCACATAAAACAGAAAATGATCTGCAAAGAAAAATGTCATAAACCATCCTGCAAAAAAGAGCAGCTGAAATATATTAAACTTTGTTGCAAACATTCCGAACAATACAGGCATAATAATCATTGCCCATGCGCCATGCTGATTTGGTTTTTTAAATTTCATACGTTCACCTCAAACTTATTGTACAATAAACATACATTTAATATATATGTTAAAAACCATTAATTGTGACGAACTCATGAAAAAGAGATGGTGCCATTGAACATCACCATCTCATCGTTTATTCAATATTTACTTCATATCCCCAATTTTAATCTTATCCGGATCTTTAAATTGACGTTCATTTCTATTTAAATTATTAATTGCTTCTATATCTTGTTCCATTAACTCAAAATGACAAACATCAATATTCTCTTTAATACGTTCTATGTTTGATGACTTAGGAATGACGATTCGGCCACTGTCGATATGCCATCTAATAATGACTTGTGCTACTGTTTTGTTATATTTTTCTGCGATACGCTTCAACGTTTCGTCTTCAAACAGTGCTCCGCCTCGCATTAATGGGCTCCACGCAGTAACTGCAATGCCTTTATCTTTACAGTACTGCTGCAGCGTATCTTGATTAAAAATCGGATGATACTCAATTTGGTTTACTGCAGGTACTACAGTTGTTTCTTGTAGTAACTTATTCAGATGATGTTCTTTGAAATTAGCGACCCCTAACGCTTTAATCTTCCCTTCGTGATACAGTTCTTCCATCGCTTTATAACTTTCAACGAATAATTCGTCTTCCGGACATGGCCAGTGAATCAAATAAAGATCTACATAATCCATATCTAATTTCTGAAGCGAATCATTGAATGCTTTCTTCGTTGATTCATAACCTTGATGATCATTCCACAGTTTCGTCGTAATATACAGTTCTTCTCGTGGTATATTGCTTTCGTTCAATGCTTTACCGAGCGAGGCTTCATTAAAATAGAAGTGCGCCGTATCGAACGCACGGTATCCTGCATCTAGTGCGGCATTAACGACCTCTGACATTTCTTCATCCGAAATTTTGTACACACCGAGTCCAATTTGTGGCATAGTTACACCATTGTTTAACTGAATATGGTTCATAATTATCATCTCCTTTATTAAATCATACACTAAACAAGCTTTCTTACAAAATGAATATCATTATATTTTTAGACGCTTCAAATATTTAGTATAATAATGATAATCTTAATAAATGGAGGAAAATAATGAACAATCACGAAATAGACTACAAAATTTATGGCGATGATATGCAATATGTTGAAATTGAGCTTGATCCAAATGAAACAGTGATATCTGAAGCGGGCAGTATGATGATGATCAATCCAAATATTCATATGGAAACAATCTTTGGTGATGGTTCAACAAGTGGTGGCAATGGATTTATGGATAAATTATTTGCAGCAGGCCGTCGTACATTAACAGGTGAAAGTTTGTTTATGACAACATTTACAAACCGTGGAACAGGTAAAGACCATGTCTATTTCGCAGCACCATATCCAGGTAAAATCATTCCGATTGATTTATCTCAATTGGGAGGAGAATTTATTTGTCAGAAAGATGCTTTTCTAGCAGCTGCTAAAGGCGTACAAATTGGAATTGCACTTCAGAAACGTTTAGGTGTTGGCTTCTTCGGTGGAGAAGGATTCATCATGCAACGTTTATCAGGTGATGGTATGGCGTTTATCCATGCAGGGGGTGCCATTATGAAACGTGATCTACAGCCTGGAGAAACTTTGCTGGTAGATACAGGCTGTTTAGTAGGTATGACAAAAGATGTAGCGTACGATATCGAGACAGTACCGGGACTTAAAACAAAACTTTTTGGGGGCGAAGGTATATTTTTAGCGCGATTACGTGGCCCAGGAAGTGTTTATGTGCAATCACTGCCATTCTCAAGATTCGCAAGTCGAATCTTTGCTGCAGCTCCTGTTACTGGTAAACAAAAGGGAGAAAGCGGTATCGGTGGACTATTTGATATGTTCAGTGATTAATGCGTAGAAGCGCCAAAACGATACTTTTTAATCGTTTTGGCGCTTCTTTTCTGATTTACTTATATTTAACGTTTTGGCACATACTTCAACGTCGAAAAAAGTTCATCCTTTTCATTTTCAGTTAAATCTTTCCATTCTCCAAGTTTTAAGTCATCCACCAATATATTCATCACGCGAATTCGACGCAATTGCTTCACCTCATATCCTAATGCTTCTGTCATACGTCTGATTTGTCGATTCAATCCTTGTGTTAATATAATTTTGAATGTCTTCGCATTTAATCTCTCAACTTCTGCAGGTAATGTCACAGTATCCAATATTGCCACACCTTCTGACATCTGTTTCACGAAATCATCAGTTATGGGTTTATCAACAGTTACGATATATTCCTTTTCATGTCGACCTTCCTTACGTAATATTTCGTTTACGATATCACCATCATTCGTGAGCAAGATTAAGCCTTCTGAATCTTTATCTAATCTACCGATATGAAATATACGTTCACTATGCCCCACAAAATCAACGATATTCCCTTTAATATGGCGCTCAGTTGTCGATGTAATACCACGAGGTTTATTCAGCTTAATATATACGCAACCTTTATCCGTGTTCAATGTCACAACTTTGTTATCGACTTCAACACTATCACCTTCTGTCACCTTACTGCCAAGTTCAGCTTTAACGCCATTAATCTTAATGCGTCCTGCCTCAATCCACTTATCAGCTCCACGACGTGAGCAAATGCCCGCTTCTGATAAATACTTATTAATTCTCATACAACCAGCAACCTTTCAAAGTAAAAGCGTCTGAGGCATTGCCTCACACGCTTCAATAATATTTTGAACGAATATAATAATGATCATACACAAATGTGCCAAATGGTATGAATGCTACAATAAGACCGATGACCGGCCACTTCATAGGCCATTTCGTACGAATCGTTATTAATATTAATGTAATTACATACACTGTGAATAAAAACCCATGAATTGAACCTATTATTGTTACAACTTCAGGCTTTCCAGCTGAATATTTAAGGGGCATTGCAATACCTAATAATAACAAGAGTGAGCCCCCTTCTAGGAAACCAAAGAATCTAAACACACTCTTCAAAGTACTACTTTCCATATTACGCTTCCTCTTCTTCGTCTGGATTATTTCTTGAAGCATTGAAGTCTTTATGCAACGCAACAGTGATAATCTGATGGTTCTCAGATTCTAATACAACCCATTTGTCATACTTAGTATCAATGTAATCATCTTTCTCAATATCGGGATTTTGCGCTTGAATCCATCCCCCTATCGTATCAATATCGTCTGAATCTTCAAACTCTATACCAAACTTCTCAGTAATATCATCTAATAATACACGACCATTAATCTGGTATGTATCGTCTCCAGTCTTAATAATATCATTCACTTCATCATCATCAAATTCGTCACGAATCTCTCCGACAATCTCTTCCAATATATCTTCCATCGTAATAATCCCTGCTGTACCGCCGTATTCATCAATAACAAGTGCAATATGCACACGTTCACGCTGCATCTTAATTAAAGCATCACTAATGCGCGTCACTTCATGAATTAACGGCAGATCATGAATATGATCCTTAATACGTACAGGATTACCCGAAGCATATTTCGTTAGAAATTCTTTTACATTAATAAATCCAATAATATGATCTTTGTCGCCATCTTCAGTAATTGGATAACGTGTAAATTGATGTTCGTTAATCACTTCTAACAACTCATCAATATTGAATGGTTGTGTTAATGATACCATCTGCGTTCTCGGTACCATAATATCCTTTGCTAATCGCTCGTCAAAACTAAAGATGTTCTGCATATACGCAAGCTCTGTATGGTTGATTTCTCCACCTTGATAACTCTGGGTCATAATAATCTTCAGCTCTTCTTCACTCATCGCCTGTTCATGATCTGCAGGCTGGACACCAAAGATACGTAAGATTAAACGGGCCGTACCGTTCATAGCAAAGATCAATGGTTTCATAATAATACCAAAGAAATAAAGGGGTCTAGCAAATGCTAAAGTCATCCTCTCGGCATATTGGATAGCTAGAGACTTCGGTGCAAGTTCTCCGATAACTACGTGAATAAATGTAACGATAAAGAAACTTAAGAATATCGTTATTGGCTTACTCAAATCAGTTGGGATATGGAATAAATGTAGAACAGGATGAATTAATGCTTCGAATGTTGATTCACCAATCCAACCAAGCCCTAAAGCTGTTACTGTAATACCAAGCTGACATGCTGATAAATAATAATCTAGATGATGCACCATATGTTGTACAATCTTTGCAGCAGAATTACCTTCTGATACAAGCTGATCAATTCTTGAAGTTCTTACCTTAACTAAACTAAATTCTGATCCTACGAATAATGCAGTGAGTGCGATTAATAATGCGAATAATAATAAATTTGATATGGTCTGTATGTCCAATTAATTCCCTAATACTAGGGATTCACCTCCGAAATATGTTTGGTGACTACGCAAGTCACATTTGATTTTTGTTACGGTTATTTCTTGATTTAAACTTGCTTTTATACAATTTATGACCTTCCCAACAGTAGTCACCTCCTCGGTAGATTACTCAATATTTTATCACAAATTTGTGTACATTAATATTACAGTGTATTTAAATACACTGTAATATCTAAATTAAAGCTTTAAGCATTAGCGGAATGGATATTAATAAATGTCTTACTCAAATCATTAAAACGTTCTGGCTGATCGATATTACATACATGTCCAGAATCTTTAATCACTTCTAGGCTAAAGTTTCCATTTTCTTTCACTACCTTTTCAACTGGCGGGATAAACAAATAATCCTCTTCTCCCATAATAAACAATGTCGGTATGGTCTTCGTTGCGACTTGCAGATGACTTAGATAAGGATTGATCAGTTTCGTCAAACTAAACCATTTCACAAATTGCTTCTGACTCATCTTCTTTGCTTCGTTTATGAAAGCGAGACGTGATTCTTCATGAGCCTTCTTCGGCATAATAATCCATGCAAACAGTTTATATAGCAACATAAACGGAATAAGATTCTTTGTTAGTCGTCCAATCATCAGCAAGAATTTCGTACGAATATCAAGCGATATAATCGCACCTCCTAACACGAGTGATATCACTCGTTCAGGATATTTGTTCGCCACTGTTTGAGAAACGATTGTCCCCAAGCTCATTCCGATAATATGTGTTTTTTGGATACCAAGTTCATCCAGTACTTCGACAACTTCTGAGGCAAGTGTCTTAAATGAGTCCTCCTTCTTCCAGATTACTTCCGATGAACGTCCATGTCCGCGAAGATCTACGAGTAATATGTTAAAATCTTTTCTGAAGTATCGTATCTGTTTAAACCAAATCGTCGAGCTTCCCCCTGCACCATGAATAAATGTAATCCAAGGTGCGTCTTTATCTTTTATATATGTTTTATAATATAGCATCCATATCATCCGTTCTTTTATTTCACAATTAATAAGTAATGATATTATACCCCATTTATTATATATTACGCAGTAAATAATGAGAAAAGATTTATAATATGTCAATCTATTGAAAATATTTATAAAAAACCTGCCGAACTTTTATTTTAGTACGGCAGGTTATAATTTATACTTTATTTCACTTCTAGTTCTTCTGGGTGTTTCTTAATTAAACCGTAAATGACTGCTGATACGACAACACCAATGAATAATGCAAGTAAGAACATCGGCCAGTGTGCTTTATCAAGTCCAATTACGAATATACCACCATGTGGTGCTGGGACACGGCAACCGAATGCCATTGCAAGTGCTCCAGCTGTTGCACTTCCTGCAATCATTGATGGGATGACACGTAATGGGTCTGCTGCTGCAAACGGAATTGCACCTTCAGTAATAAATGATGCTCCCATTACGATATTTGAAACGATTGATCCACGTTGTGTCTTTGTATACTTTTTCTTAAATAAAATCATTGATAGCGCTATTGCTAATGGTGGAACCATTCCACCTATCATCGCAGCAGTAATCGGTGCATAGTTCCCCGCTTCAATTGCTGCAAACCCAAATGCGTATGATGCCTTATTGAACGGTCCACCCATATCAATGGCCATCATACCACCTAATACTAAGCCCAGCAATACGATATTTGTTCCATCCATACTATTTAAGGTATCTGCCATTAATTTATTTAACCAGCTCGCTGGTGGGTTGATAATGTAGTACATAATTAATCCCGTGCTTGTTACACCAAGCAGTGGATATAATAGCGTCGGTTTTAATCCATCTAATGCTTGTGGCATACCACTTAACATTTTCTTAATCGCTTCTACTAAATAACCTGCTAAGAATCCGGCAATCAGTCCACCAAGGAAGCCTGAACCTCCCATAACAGCTAACATACCACCAACCATACCTGGTGCCAATCCAGGACGGTCTGCAATACTCATTGCGATGAAACCTGCTAATATCGGAACCATTAAAGCGAATGCAGACTTATTCCCAATCGCCCATAATGCTTCTGCAAACGGATGGTAATCTGATTTCGTTGGATCGAACGATGTAATCCCAAACATAAATGCAATGGCCATTAATATACCACCTGCAACAACGAAAGGTAGCATATTAGATACACCGCTCATCAAGTGTTTATAAAATCCTTTACGCTCTCCACCTGAATTCGTAGTGCCTTTATCATCCTTTGCAGTATATGCTGGTCTTGATGTATCTAAAGCCATATTAATCAGCTCTTCAGGACGCTTAATGCCATCTGCTACTGGTACTGTCACAACATTCTTACCATGGAAACGATTTGTTTCAACATTCACATCTGCTGCAACGATAATACCTTTTGCTTTTTTAATTTCTTCCTCTGTTAATCTGTTTTTAATGCCTCCTGAACCATTTGTCTCAACTTTAATCGGCACACCCATCTTAACAGCTTGATTCTTCAGTGCATCTGCTGCCATATACGTATGTGCGATTCCTGTAGGACATGCGGTAACAGCTAGCACGAGATTATCATCATCCTCATCTCCAGTAGGTGCTAAAACGACTTCTTCATCTTTTTCAATTTCATCGTGTAAGTTGATTGTTTCAATAACTTCTTCTTTTGTCTTTGCGTGTAATAATTCAGTTCTAACATCTTCATTCATTAATATCCCTGATAACTTCGCTAAAGCTTCAAGATGCGTCTGTGCACCTCCTGCAGGTGCTGCAATCATAAAGAATAAGCGCGCTGGTTGCCCATCAAGTGAATCGTAATCGATGCCATCTACCGCTTTACCAAATGCTATGGCTGGTTTCTTAACCGCATCATTTTTCGCGTGGGGTATTGCAATCCCTTCACCAACACCTGTAGTACTCTGTGCTTCACGTGCATGTATCGCTTCTTTAAATGATGCTTTGTCCGATAATATCCCAGCAGCTGATAATGTATCGACTAACTCATCGATCACACCGTCTTTCGTTGTCGCTTGTAAATCCATTGCCATCGTGTCAAATGTAAGCAAATCAGTGATTCTCATTATTTTCCCTCCTAATTATTAAAGCTCTTCAATTTGTATTTGGTTTATTATCTCTTGAATTTCTTCATTCGTTGCTAAGTCTTCTGTAAATGCTGTCGCTGTACCACAAGCAATCGCTTGTCTAAATGCAGACGTTAATGATAAGCCGTTCGTTAATCCGGCAACCATACCTGCTACTGTCGAATCTCCTGAGCCGACAGTATTTACAACTTGTCCTTTCGGTACCGTTGCCTTCAAGCATCGCTCTTCAGTGACTAACATCGCACCATCTCCACCCATAGAAACAAATACCATCTGCGCACCTTTATGCAATAACCGTTTCGCTGCTTCATAAATTGCATCATCTGTTGTCAACGTTGTATTAAACATTTCTTCTAATTCCACAATATTTGGCTTAATAAACACTGGTTTATAAGGTAACACTGAGTTTAATAAAGCTTTTTCTGCATCAACAACAAATTTAATCTGTTGTTCATGGCAAAGCTCTGCAATCTGTGCATAAATATCAGCTGGCATCGAAGAAGGAATACTACCTGCAATTACGACAGTGTCTTCAGATGTTAACGCCTTAAGCTTGTTCATTAGCTGTTGAATATTTTCTTCATTAATATCAGGACCTGGTGCGTTAATTTCTGTTTCACTTGCGCCTTTCAATTTCACATTGATCCTTGTATCACTCTCTACTTGAACACAATCCACCTGGATATCGCTCGCCTTCAACTTATCCTCGATAAATTGCCCGGGAAATCCCCCTAGAAAACCGAGTACGGTGGACTCTGTGTTCAGCGACTTAAGTACTCTTGAAACATTGATACCTTTACCACCTGCAAACTTATAAGTCGTATGTGCACGGTTTAATGCGCCTGCTTCAAATCCATCCGTAAACATCACATAATCGATAGATGGATTCAATGTTATTGTATAAATCATATACTACCTCCTATATTAAATATTTACCATATTTGTGCTGAAGGTCATTCTCACGATTCGTAATTAACATCGTTCTGCCTTCTTGTAAGTCTGACACTTTCGCAAATGTCACTTCATCAAACTTGCTGTCATCAACTAAAAAGTAAATCTGTTCAGCTTTTTCAATCGCTTTTCGCTTAATATAGGCTTCTTCGATATCGGGCGTCGTTATACCTTGTGTCAAATGCACACCGTTTGCACCCATGAATACTTTATCAAAGCGAAATTGCCTTAAACTTTCTATCGCCTGTACACCAATACTTGCATGCGTATCTGGTTTAATATAACCGCCAATCATATAAACTTCATAACCTTTCTCAACAAGTGGCGGCACATGTGTCAGGCCGTTCGTTACAATGGTAATATGTGCTTGATCCAGATAAGGAATCATCATCAATGTGCTGCTGCCTGCATCCAGGTAGATACAGTCATTATTCCGCACTTGTGCTGCAGCAATTTTTGCGATTTCCTCTTTTTCCTTCGTTTTCTTCGTAGACTTCACAGACAACGCGACATCTCTATGTTTTTCGGTCACCTTTTTTGCGCCTCCATGAATGCGAATCAGCTGACCTTCACTTTCTAATGTAGAGAGATCTCTTCTTATTGTAGACTCACTGCAATGCGTCTCATCAATAAGCATTTGAAGCGTAACAATCTCATGTATCTCTAAAAGTCTTAATATCGTATTGTGTCTTTCAATCGTCAGCATAGAAGACCTCCTTTGTGAACACTTTCATAATATGATTGTTTTCATTCATTGTCAATCAAACTCATTCAATTTCAATCATAAAAATGCAAAAAAAAATAAGAAATGTGATAAAATATTCACATTTCTTAACTAAATTGCAGTTGATCTAATTGATCCATAATTTTGTGCTTATCCAGTCCTTCACCAATAACGACCAGTTTAAGTGGTAGGTTCATTGCCTCTTCTTCATATTGAGGAATTCCATAGGCATACTGAAACAGTACAGTCTGTTCTTTGTTCTCTCTAAACTTAATAAATCCTTTTACACGCAAAACACTGTCCGGTAACTGCATCAACCAACTTACGAACGCACGTGAATCAACCGGTCCATCAAACGTATACACAACAGATGATATTCCATGGTGCATATGCACATGCGCATGCTGTTCATTCCCTTTTTGCTCTAAAAGGTTGAATTCAATCTTGCTATATGATGTTTCTGTCATTGTGGCACGTGCGTTGATGTTTAATAGCTGATGTGTTACCTCTATACGTTCATCATCCTCTATCATATCCACCTTATTTACAATCACAATATCAGCATATTTTACCTGTTCTTCCATCAGTCTTCTTGTAGATTCCGTATATTTATTTCTTTCCAGAAAACGCTTAGCATCTACTATCGTAGTAATATTATATACATCGGCAATCGGTGTAAGCACTGGATCTGTGCATGCATCATAAATCTCTACAGGATGTGCTACACCAGTCGCCTCGATAATGACATAGTCCGGATGATGTCGATGATAGAGATCGCTTATCTGCACAGCGACATCATGCTTCAAATCACAGCAGATACAGCCATTCAATAATTCGTTATACGGTGTTTCTTCTCCAATGATTTTAGAGTCAACATTAAAACCACCAAGTTCGTTCATTAATATTGCGATATTGGAATCGTTGTTTTCTTTATTATGTTTTAATATATTGAGTAATAAACTTGTCTTACCACTCCCTAAAAACCCACTAAGAATAATGATTTTCATCTTCTGAGACATAAATTTAACCTTCCTTTTTTAGAGTATTATATATTTTTTCCATTAAACAATAAACATAAGTAAGGCGCTTTAACACCCATACTTAAAGATTGTAAATAGCATTGAATATCGTTCTTTTTTGTATTAAATTACAAAAGAATGCGTTAGGTGATTCATTTATTATAGAGTATACTAAATATAGAGATATGCAAAAAGCAAACGCATTTATTTTTGCGCATAAAGTAGGAGGAAATAAATGTCAGAAAACTTCAGATTAGATAAACAGCTGTGCTTCAATCTATATAATGCACACCGCCAAGTAAATAGATATTATTCGAATAAAGTTTTCAAGAAATATAATATCACTTATCCCCAGTATCTTGTACTCTCAATTTTATGGGATGAGTCTCCAGTAAATGTTAAGAAGCTCGTTACCGAATTGTCATTAGATACCGGGACAATTTCACCCCTCCTAAAACGTATGGAAGCTAACAACTTAATTGTTCGTACACGTTCAGAACTAGACCAAAGAGAAGTGTTCATCTCTTTAACAGATAAAAGTATTGCAATGAAGGATGATTTATATCAAGTGACTGAAATCATCAATGAAGTCTCTCAATTCACGGAGGAAGAGAGAAAATGCTATAGTACACTCCTGAACAAACTTATTAATAATCTGTCAAACGATTAATCTATCATTTGAACATAATAAAGAGGATTGGTGTATACCAATCCTCTTTATCTATGCATTAATCCAGCCTATTCCTACCGTACCATAACCTAGATGAACACCAGCAACTGGGACAAGTAATTCATTGGTAATATGAATGTCTGGGTATTTTTCTTTTAACCATTCGATATAAATATCTGCTTCGCTTCTATCACCTGCGTAAACCACACAGATTTCTTTCGGTTGTGCAGTTTTAAGTGCCTCATCAACACACCTTTTCATTGCCTCTATGACTTTCCTCTTGGTTCTCACCTTTTCTATAGGGTAGATTTTACCTTCTTCAAACTGAAGAATCAGCTGAATATTTAATAATCCTGCCATAAAGCTCTGTGTCTTAGAGACACGCCCGCTTTTTTTCATCTGGCTTAAGTTTTTTGGTTGTAAGAATAGGACTGTATCCTCTGTATAAGACGTTAACTTATCAACGACCTCTTCAAAAGAATACCCTTCTTCAAATAAAGACATCCCTTTATTAATCATTGCTTTCATCGGATAACTACCGATTCTTGAATCAATAACTGCACTGATTAGTGAAGATTCTTGACTTGCTTTCACCGAATTCTGGAATGATCCCGTGAGTTCGCTTGAAGGATGTATCGCAATAACATGCGTATAACCGAGCTTTTCAATATGTTCATAAATTTCATGCAGTGCCTGAAAATTAGGTTGCGTTGTTTTCGCTCCATCTCCATATTCCTGCAGTAAAGAGTAGAATTCCTCCACTGATAATTCTGCTTGATCCTGGTAATGCTTATCATTTAATATCACACCCATTGGCACGACGAATATATCTTGATGAGCACCAATCTTATATCCTGATGCAGTATCTGTAATCCATGCGACTTTCAATAATTTATCCTCCTGATTATTATTTATTATTATTTTATCATAATATTTGATATAAATAATAATTTATTAATGATAATATCAAAAGAATTACATTTTAATTATATTAATATAATTATTACCCCTCTGAAAGTGCATTAAACAATGTCGTTTTATTTTTGTACAATTGTTGAAATGTTCCTCTTTCTACAATCTTACCTGCATCCATCACTAAGATTTCATCCATCGTTTTCAATAATTCAGTATCATGACTTATGAGTATCAGTGTAATTTGATTTCTTTTTAAGTATGACATCATAATTTCAATGTTTTCGTTATCTACGCCATTAAATGGTTCATCCATTAACCATAACGGTTTATTTCTTAATATCATCCTTATAAAATGTAGTCGTTTCTTTTCGCCTCCAGATAGATTACTTCCGAAAGCTTCTACGGTACTTTGGGCTTTAAAGGGCAAGTTAAAATGAAGAAGCAGTTCTTCTAATTCCTTATCTGCAACAGATAAAAACATATTTTCAGAGATTGTTCCTTCGATAAAATGCGTATCCTGTGTCGCGACATTCCACATTGACAGCAGATCGACAGGTAATTGTATAGAATTTCCATTTAACATATAATTTCCTTCTATCTGATTTAAGCCCAGTATCGTATGCGCCAAAGTCGTTTTCCCAGAACCGCTACGACCAGCAATCCCTATCTTTTGACCTTTTGTCATCTTCAGATTGATTGTATCTAGAATCAATTTTTTTTTCTTAACAGATACATCACACAATTCTAACGCTTCAAACGGGAGGTTGATTTTTTTTACATCATTATATGTTAGTTCAGAAATCTCTTCTTCTGCGCGATTCGATTCCGCTTTGTGGTAGGGATAATGCACCATCGGTATGCTCATTTCAAATAATGTAATGGTTACCATCACAAGACTTAAGTACATCATCACATTTAGTGAAGGATCAACAATCATGACAGTAATCGTTGAGAATATTGCTGCCATAGATATCGCATTCAACAGAAAATCATACAGAGTAATAACTTTATTTTCTTTCGCTATGCTCGCTTCCATACGATCTTGCAGTGTATTTAACTGCTGCTCAAAGCGGTGGTTTTCATCAAAGATTTGAATTGTCTCATAATGCAGCTGATAATCCATGAGCTTATTTTCATATTGTGCAGTCGATTCATATTTATTATGGACAACCACTTCCAGCTGTCTTGCAAATATATTAGGAAGTACAATAATCATTATCATCATGGCAATTGCAATCACAATTACGGCATACATACTATACTGAATATATACAAGTATTACAGTTAATGTTGTTAAGAGTGCGATAATCGGTGGATAGATCACTCTCAACAATTTATTCTGAAGTTTTTCAATATTATTGACAGTACGGTTCAGCACATCAGACAATTTGTAATCTGACTGTATATGCTCAAAATTTTCAAGTAGTATACCTACAGTCCTAACCCTGATATCTTTAAGCATCTCAAACGTTGCGTCATGAGAGATAAGACGCTCAAAATATTTGCATATTGCGCGTACGACACCGAACAATTTAATTGTTGCGACAAGGACAATTAAAGTATAGAGCGGCACATTCAATACGCTCTTCGATAACATGAGACCACTTAAACTAAACATTCCGATTGATGTAAGTGCTCCTAATAAACCGATAACAATTGATAAAATAATCGATTTACTGACCCACTCATTCATCCATCTCATCATTATTCAACCTCATTTCTTCATTTGAAACACGTGTAATACGACCATTCTGGACGTATACCAGTCGCTTACTTTGCTTCACCGTTTCTTCATGATGGGCAATCATCATGATATAACTATGCGCTTTTAATTCTTCAATTGCCCCGAGTATGATATCTCGACTTTCTTTATCCAGCATTGCCGTTGGTTCATCAAGAATAATCAGCTTTTTAGGATACAAAAATACACGCATTAATGATAATCTTCTCGTTTCTCCTCCAGAAAGCTGTTCACCTTCTGGTCCAATAACTGTGTCATAACCATCAGGCATCCTTGTAAATCGCTCATGAAGCCTAAATTTTTTCGCTAGTGCCACGACTTGTTCGAAGTTGTAATCATTGAACATCGTAATATTATTGATCACACTATCAGAAAGAATTGCATCAAACTGCGATAAATAGACAACTTCGTTCTGTAACTTATTGCTTAACGACATCTGTCCTTCAAAAGGAACCCTATTACACAGTAATTTCGCGAATGTTGATTTGCCAGAACCACTCGCACCAGCGATCGTATAATGATCAAGCGGTAAATCAAGCTCTGGAATGTCAAGAGTAAACTCACTATTGTCATAATGCGTCTTAACGTTTGTAAAACGAATAATGTCTTCAGTGATATACTCCACTTGCGGCACGGATTCTGTCATTTGCTCACTCAATATTTCTCCATAACCCGCTGCTGTTTTACCTGTATGAAATGCTAGACCAAGATCCTTGAGCGCATTATAAAATTCCGGCGCAAGCATCAGCACTACGACTGACGTATAAAAACTTACACTATGAAACACTAGCAGTGACAGTCCAATTTCTAAAGCAATGATACCAATTGATAGCATCGAGATAAATTCCAGCATTAAGGTAGAAAGAAACGCTGTCTTCAAAATTTTCATCGTATGTTCTTTGTAACGTTCTGAATATTGTGCTGTTTGCTTCAGCGCTTTTTCTTCATAATCAAATGTTTTAATCGTCATTATACCTTTCATAACATTTAGAAAGTAGTTTGAGAAACTATTGAGACTCAGCATTTGACGTGTCGCTTCTTTTTCAGTATTAATACCTATAATAATATAGAATATAGGAATAAAAGGTGCTGTAATTAACATAATTAGTGCAGTCTGATAATGAAAGAAACATAAAAATACCAGAATTGAACATGGAATAAACGTAGAACGATACACTTGTGGCAAATAGTCACTGAAGAATGGATGAATCCCCTCTATACCTTGCTGTATGTTATTCATAACAGTGCCTGCATCATCTTTTTTCTTGCTTAAAAACGCTCTGAGTTGATGTTTCACCTTAATACTGAGCGTGTTTCCTGTTACCTTTAGTCCCATCTGTACACTACTTCTAGATATTAAAATGATAAAAATCGTAAACAGAACAAAAGTAAAATCTATCTTATGCTGATAAAGTACCGCATCAACCACCTTACCAATTTGTATACTTTGCAATACAATAATAACACTCAATAATATACTTAATATAAAAAATATAACGTGGGCCCATCTATAGTTAAAAGATAATTTTGTTAAAAATTTCACATTATCACTCCTATAAAGCATTATAACGGCATTTATTATAAATATAAACTTTTCCGCTTATATTTCATAGAAATGAAAAGTGTGGAAAAGTGTCGTTTATGCTATAATCTTTTAAGTGTTCATGGAAATATTAAATAATGACTAAAAGGTGGTTAACACATGACTTTTTTTGAGCTTGTTAAAGCATTAATATTAGGGATTGTAGAAGGACTTACAGAATTCGCGCCGGTTTCTTCAACAGGACATCAGATCTTAGTTGATGATATGTGGTTACAGACGAAGTACGTACTTAATAGCCAGGAATCGGCCAATACATTTAAAATTGTGATTCAGCTCGGCTCAATATTTGCTGCTGCCTGGATATTCAGACATCGATTTCTGGAAGTGCTCCATATAGAAAAAACTAAGACTGAGGGTCCACGTCTTAATTTACTTCATATATTTATCGGGTTAATACCTGCAGGAATTATGGGACTATTGTTCGATGACTTTATTGACAAACATCTCTTCAGTGTCCCTACTGTGCTTATCGGACTTGCTTTAGGTGCGCTGTTGATGATTGCAGCAGACCTATTCAATAAGAAGGTAACACATACAACGACCGTAGATGAAATGACCTATAAGCAAGCACTGATCATCGGGGTTGCACAATGTCTTGCATTATGGCCAGGTTTCTCAAGAAGTGGATCAACGATTTCAGCGGGTGTGCTGCTTAAGATGAACCATAAAGCTGCAAGTGATTTTACATTTATCATGGCAGTTCCTATCATGTTTGCAGCAAGTGCTAAAAGTTTAGCGAGCAATATACAATATATTCATAGCGACCAGATTTTATTTTATATTGTTGGTTTTATCGCTGCATTTATTTTCGGGGTATTATCTATTCGTCTGTTCCTAAGTTTAATCAATCGTGTAAAACTTATGCCATTTGCAATATACCGTCTCATTCTTGTCGCTGTTATTGCAGTACTTTATTTTGGATTCGGTATCGGCAAGGGGATCTAAACAGCAGTATTCACTGCTGTTTTTTTTATTGGTTGCTTCTTTCATCTTTATGAAATTTACTATCATTCTCTTACAATTGATGTTATAGTTTAGTCAAGAAGTTGAATAGAAGGAGTCAATATTATGAACAAAGATACTCTTGACTATCAACTATATCTTGTCCAAAGAGAAATCATCAAGAAGTATAATAGAGAATTGCTTAAATCCTATTCTTTAAGCTATCAGCATTACCTCGTATTAATGGTTCTGGATGAACATAACGTACTCCCAGTATTACAGCTCGGAGAACGGTTAGCATTTCAATCTGGTACAATTACGCCAATCGTTAAGAAGATGGAAGCGAATGGTCTTGTCGAAAGAAGAAGAATGTCTTCGGATGAACGTGTAGTTGAAGTAATATTAACAGAGAAAGCTAAGAAGTTGATTGAACCTCTTAAAGACATACCACTCAATATGTATATGAGCAGTGATCTCTCGGTCGAAGAATATCAACTACTTATAAAACTTTCAAAGAAACTTTCAGACAATATGACTTATTAAATCAATCAAATAGAGCATCTTAAATATTAACAAGAGAGTGGACATTAGTCCACTCTCTTGTTAATTTTATTAATTATAGGGTATCTATACTATAATACTATTAACTACATACAAAGGAGCTTGCATATGAATAAAAACAAAGTTAAAACAGCAGTAAACGTTGCTGCAGTCATTCTTGTCCCTCTGATCAATGAGCGTCATAAACTGAAAGAGCAGAGAGAAGTTCAACAACTGACAGGCTTATCGGTTAAAGCCTATGACGTTACAAAGGATAAAACAGTAACAGCCGCAAGAAAAGCAAAAGGCGCTACAACAACTATTAAAAGAGGTGCTGTAAAGACATCTTCATTTATTGCAGACAAATATAAAGATGAGAAAAAAGCCCTCCATTACAAAAAAAAGATGAAACCATTTGTACAGCAAGCGAAAGAAGAAAAGAAACAGAAGAAAGTTGAGCAAAAACAGATTAACACATTAGGTCAAACATTGTCACAGTCTATTGAATCAAGAAGACGTGATGAAGAAAAGAAAGAGAAAGCACGAGAAAAACGATTGATCAAAGAAATGAAGCTTGCAGAAAAAGGAAATTTCCACGCAGCTCAAACGGTAACTTCTAAACAAGATAAGAAGGTTAAGAAAGAAATCGATCAATTAGATAAGAAGCTCAACAAATCAATTGAAGAAAGACATAAAGCTGAGCTCCAGCTAAAAGAAGAAAACGAAAAACTAAGAATTAAAGCGTTAAAGAAATACAAAAACTATAAAGTGAAAACGCCAAAGCAAAACCGTTCTCTATTTGGTTTAAAGAAACATCAGTTAACAGAACCACATAAACCGAACAATTATCATAATGCACAAATGCATAATGATGAAGACTTTAGTAATGCACAGCTTTTTGAACGACACAGAAAACAGATGGCCGAAAAAATTGGCAGACGTTAACTACAGAATCATCATCGATGCCGATAGCTCTCCTGTGATTGATGAAACAGTACACATTGCTGCAAAATATCACATTGAAGTGATTCTTGTAAAAGACTATGCACATCATTCATCAAAAATATATGGTCCAGATGTCAGTTCGATATATGTTGATACTGCCAGCGATAGTGCGGACTACAAAATATTATCTCTTGTCGACAAAGATGACATTGTCATAACTGGTGATTATGGATTAGCAAGTATTGTCATCAATAAAGCGCTTGTCATGCATCATACTGGATTTATATATACCAAATCCAACCTTGATGCATTGCTGATCACACGATTTATCAACCATGAATCCAGAAAGATGAACAAGCGAATAAAAGGTCCTGCCAAATTTACTACTTCTGACAGAACGAAATTCAAAACAACGCTTGAACAAATAATAACGTCCCCGAATTATTAATCAGGGACGTTATTTATTATCTTCTTTAATACTTTAAGACGGCTAAATCCTTGGCGTACCATCATCTTCTGATCGATGAAGCCGCATTTGATAAAAGCGTAGTATGCATCATTCTTTACATTAACCATTAAATAAATCGCCCACACATCTGCATAGTTCGATTTAATATAAGTCTCTATCAAAGGCAGGACTTCCTTTAGAATACCACTGCCCTGATATTTATAATCTATCGATAACCCACGCAGGTAAATTGCTGTACTAGGGGCATCTATCTTATTTAGAATATCACCTCTATCCAGAGCAAAGACACCGATGACATCATTATCCTTCTTAATAATAAAAGCAGCATAATCTGCTCTTTGAACGGATAATATGTAACGTGGATGTCCTGAGAAGAACATCTGTTTTGCTGGCAGCATGTATTGTTCTAAAGATATCGATGCACTATCCTTCACTTGTTCAATCGTTATCATTCGTTTCACCCCATTCAATAATAAATATCATAACATATTCTACTCAACTAAAGTGTGTCATCTAGATTATTAACAAATTCAACTTCACTTATGACATGAATACCATGTCTTCGTAGTAAAGCTGCAGTTACACCGTCCCCACTTTTCAGCTTTCCGTTAAATGAACCATCGTAGATTTGATCGCTACCACAACTTGGACTGTCTGCTTTTAATACAGCAGTAGATACATTGTAATCTATACAATACTGTAATGTCTGCTTGGCCCCTGCGATAAATTCAGCAGTGACATCAGTCCCATGAATCGTTATCACACGCGCCTTTCCATCCAGACAATCATCGCCATCTCCCCCTACAATTTCAGCAGGTGCACGGGGAACAGTCAATCCACCCAGCATTTCCGGACAAGCATGTATCGCCTCTTTCATATCTATTAATCTAGCAATAATTTCATTTGTTTTACTCCGGCCATCATAGCGCACTGGATGTCCTACAAGACAGCTACTGATTAAGATCATTCACTACACTCCTATATAATATTTGTTCATCTGGATAGTGCGGATGAACAAATGCTGTAACATCCTTCATTCCTAACTTCTTCATTACATTGATACTCTTTATATTATTTACAGATGTATACGCATATAAATCTTCTATCTTTAGCATACGCATGTAATCTATCAGACCTTGTGCACCTTCTGTCGCATATCCATTACCAGTGAACTGCGGTAATATCCTCCAGCCAATTTCATAAAATGGACTATGTGGGATTGAAGCGTCATATTCAGCAAACAGCGTCCCAATAAAACCGATAAATGTGCCATCTTTTAAAGTCACTGCAAACAAACCATGTTTGTCACGCTCTATTTCTTTGTACATGATATCAAAGATACGCTCACTTCTTTCCTTACTCAGTATATCCGGGAAGTATCTTCTCACTTCAAAATTCCGATTCAGTTCAATGTAATGCGCAAGATCTGAGTTATGCCAATTTCTAAAAATGAGACGTTCCGTTTCAAAGTATGTCATCGATTACCCCTTATTTATATATACTGATCTTTCCGACAGTACCTTCTTTATTTTGGTCTTCAACTTTAATTTTAATACCAAGTTGAGGTAATACACGGCTACTATCTGGGGCCTGCATATTTAACATCGCTTTTTTCGAATAATTCCTGTCATCAAAAAGTAGTACTGGTGCTGTAGATTTCTTCTTGAAGAAATAGTTTTTATTCGAATTGTATTGCCCAAAAGATCTTGTATTGAATGGCGCATCAAAAATTTGTATATCTGTCATCGGCATATACCCGCCAGAAGTACGAATATTTCCAGGGCTCGCATCGACTACGCCAATCAAACTTTCACCAAAATGTTTAGATAAATTACTATTATCTTTATAATATTCATTCACATACCACACAAGCATTCCTTTACCATATTTATTTATGCCAAAAGAATCTTTAATTCTCGATAAACCGATATCTAAACCTGTATGATTCCTCCACTCAATTAAATAATAGCGCTTATAGCTCTTTAGCTTACCCTTTACTTTCTTTTGTAACGGGGGTAAGTTTACTTTAATGACGTTATTGTTCTGTCCTTTATAAGCAGATTGATCCAGCAAATAATACTTTTTCTTCGCATTAATCTGCTTATAATCTACTTCATTGATACGAATCCAGTTACCACCGTAGATTCTCTGAATAAGCATCTTAGCATAAGGGCTCATACTGACAGGGTTCAATCCAGGAATCTTTCCGGCATCTTTACCATAACTCATAAGCGACCAATAACGAACTGGTTCACCTGCATGACTCACCGAGCTACTTGCTGTGTCATATTCATCAGGTAGTCCAAGCATATGTCCAAACTCATGTGCCACTGTCCCTACTGTACTGTCTTCAGATATCATGCCATATTCTGCAATTGCTAGTCGTTTCTTTAGAAACTTTGAATTCTTGCTATAGGTTCCCGGAATCGTTGACGGCTTATTATCTTTAGTGAATGGCACTTCGGAAACATGTTCCCAGATCGTATTCTGTCCAAATTTCCCACCACCTTCACTTTCACCGATACCACTATATACGACAACAAACTTATCGATGATACCATCGGGTTCGTTTACTTTTTTGTCTTTATCAAGGTCATAATAATCAAATCTGTCATAGCGTTTCATATCAATCTTTTTGTCTTTAGCAACTTTTTCCGCTGCTTCCATAACCAGCTCAGAAGCCCGTGCATCATTGTTAGCACCGTAATATTGAATCGGATGTTTCGCACGATACCATCCCGCTACTTGTCCTGTTAATGACAGACTGCCACTTGATGCACTATTATAATAGGATTTAAGTGAATGATATTTGTATCCTCCTGGACCTGTGACATTCTTACCAAAGAACAGGTCATTATAGTATTTCTTATCATATGATTTTATATAATTTTCGGTATCCTTCTGCGTAAGCTTTCCGTGCGGTGCATTACTAAAATCCATTAATACAACCAGTACATTTTCATTAATGACCTGTCCTTTATAAGGTCTGGATTTAAAAGGTGGTATTGCTTTCGTCTGAACTGTCTTCTTCTGGGTAATTATCGGTTTTGTCTTTACTTTTTCAGCGTTCTGCAACTGTACATTATTATTTGGCTGTTTCTCAGTTGCCTGAACATTACAAGTAAATGTTAATGAACATATTCCAATACTCACAATCAACTTTATAAGCTTCACTGTCCGACCTCTTTTCAGCTATTTATGTCTATACGCTTACTATGTATCATCTGTTCTTTCACATACACTTTAATCGTAACTGAATGCACTGCTTCTCTTGCAATCTTACCATTAAAATAGCAATGAAAGCGATTATCTTTTGCGCTCATATTATATGTATCAGATTTCCCTGGTGGACGACCGTTAAATAATCCAACCTGTCTTCCATCACTATCTATGAGTTTAATTGCAACATCTTTCATCTGCTTTTGACTATATATATCGATCTTGACATAGTCTCCCGGATAAACGGATGATGGCGCCTGTATTTCAAGTGGCTCAGATTTCTTTGTAACGGACTTATTCTCTACTCGTTTATTTGAATCTGCACCGAAACTCCCCTGTTCAAAAGTAGTAGGGTCATACCACTTGTAACCGTGGCCAGGTTGTCCCCAAGGTTCTTGTTTTGGTTCCTTAGATTGCTGTGGAACTTCCATTCTTAATAGGGGCGTCTTCTGATCTGACGTCACTTTACCTTCTAATGTAGTATAAGCTTCAGGTTTCATCATCCAGGTAACCAAATTTTTGAGCAGTACTTTATGACTCGCTTCTTCAATACCATCGTACGTTCTCTTCGTATTACCGTTGTCTTCACGTACATACTTTGGTGTTTCATCTTCTACTATCGAAGAATCACCGATAAAGACAGCTTTTCCTTTTTTATACTTACTAATTGCTACGAAGGCGCCTTCATCTTTACCCCCTTTTGTGTATATCCCTTGGTCAACCGCGTGCGGCCAGCGATCATTTTGTGATAGTTTGCCTGGGTAGATAATTCCTTTTGCGATTTTAGGGTTCGTAATTGCTATTGTACTGCCTGCGTGCATGTTGATACTTTGCACATTATCCAGAAGACCGAAAGCATCGTATGCTGAATCTGCATCAATCCTGACATTATTGAGGGCATTATATCTAAAACGTACACCAAATGTATCTGAAAGAAAATCTGAACCTTTCACATTCTGCATACGCTCTGATTGCTTTTCATCGTGTGATAATCCTTTTGTAATATCATCAAATGCGCCCCTTCGATATCCATTGAATATTTCTGAAGAGTCAAATCGATTTAAATTTCGATCAGCATTATAATGGTCAGCAATCATCATAATACTCCCCCCTTCACCGACAAAACGTTGAATAGCCTCCTGTTCTTCAACTTTAAAGGGAATATTAGGTTCAGGTATAATGACTGCTTTGTACTGTTTTAATTTTTCATATGTTAATGTCGTGTCATAATCAGTGCTCACTGTTTTATAATCCATATCACGAATTACATCATTGAAACTAGAGAAAGCACCGTCAATCACCCAATCTGCTTCACCTGCAGTCTGTCCATGTGCAGCATCAAATAGGACATCAGCTTGTCCATCATAAAACTGTGCTGGCTGCGTGCATCCCGTGAGAAACAATATGGATAAAAGTATCAACTTCTTCATAACCTTCTCCTTTATAAAAAGCCTTAACAGATGCTAAGGCTTTATGATCTCGTTTTATATGATATTAATCTAATCTTAACTTTATCCTTCTTAAGATGTTGTCTGCCATCCTTTCGGGTTGTAACAGTTACATCAACTTCATCTTCAGACTCGTTAAACTGATAATTGATTATATACGTTTCAAAATCTTGCTCAAAGTTTGGCTTTTGTGCAACAACACGTTCAATATCTCCAAAAGTATCAAGTGCTGTATAGCCTGTAATATGCTCTAACTCACTTGCAATTTCAGTCAATGTCATCGTTTCGCCTTCCATTAATACGAACTTTTCTTCATGCATGATATCACCTCTAATATATTTAATTTATTATTCCCTTAATTATAAAAGAAAAACATCAGGAAATCGTATAAGGTTCTGATACAATTTCTGATTGTGCTTCACTATTCGGCTTTGTCGATGTACCACCTAATAAATAGAGTTTTCCTCCATCTTGTGTTAAAGCTTGATATGTCTTTTCATCTAGTGCAATCGATTTATAGCTCACTGTAGACTCCTTTGGCCCATATTCATTGTACGCCCGTTCTTCAGACTTCACGAAATCTTCTTGTAATTCCTGAGGAATAAATGATGTCGCATCAGAATAAATGACAGTCTTTCCAACTACAAGCTTGCTCGTATTATTATAGTAGACAGGAGCCTGATTATTATTTTTCGTATGGACTTCATAAAGAAGTGTATAACCGGAAGATGCGCCTTTAAAAATAACCTTTTGATTTTCTATGTTTGTAATCTTAAAAATCTGTAGACGCTTAACATTGCTCTCAACACCGTTATCATGTATCGATAGATTAACATTATCAATCGACTTCACAAGTGTCGATTTGCCGTGCGTTGTTGTCTCTATAGTGTTCGGCATCGTTTTAGCAGCTAACATTTCCTTAACTTTTTGCTGCTGCTTTAATCGTTCTTCTTTCTTTAGCTTAGCTCTCGTCTTACGCTTTTCCTGTTCTAGCTTTTTAGCCGCTTCCTCTTTTGCGATCTGTTCTTTAATTTCGGCTTCATTTTTTTCTTCTATCTCTTTTAATTTATCTTCATTTGCTTTTATTTTTTCATCTAGTTTATCATTTTTTTCTTTAATCGCATGATATTCTTTCGTTAGCTCCGCTTTTTTTGCGTCAAGCTTTTCTACAGACTGCTTTAAGTCTGTCTCTTTATTACCACATGCACTCAGCACTAGAGTAAGTGCCAGTACACTTGTTACATATTTCAATACAATCCCACCTTCACAATATATCTATATTCTATCATAATAACAATAAAATATATTGTATTAACACCCTTTACAAGGGGTATACTACATATAAAAGGAGGTATAGCTTATGAAATATAAAATATTACACACACCCACATCCCCTTCTACACCCAACCATATGATTCTGCCGGTAATTATATATAATACAGAGGAAAGTCATTTCGAAACACGCTTTAAAAATAATGCATGGCATAATATATGGACCAATGGTGTATTTGATTATCATCACTTCCATCCCAACCAGCATGAAGTCCTTGGGGTAAAAAGTGGTCGTGCCACACTATTAATCGGTGGGGAGAACGGCCAAAATATTGAAGTTACACAAGGTGATGTTCTATTATTACCAGCAGGTTACGGTCATAAAAAATTAGAACAAAGTGACGATTTTACTATTGTAGGTGCATATCCAGATACAACAGCAGCACAAACATTGACATCTTATGAGAATATAAATGAAGTAAACAAGATCATCAATACTGTACCATTACCTGACACCGACCCTGTAGGTGGAAGTACAGGCCCGATGTTTAAAGAATGGCATAATATTTATCAGTGCAGTACAGTCAGAGGTGGCTAACGTAGAAAAACGGCGTTTCGAGACTCAACAAAGTCTGAAACGCCATTTTTAAATAATCCCTTGATTAAAACTAATCTTTCTTTCATCGATGTATAACGTGCTAATCATATGGCATTTCAATATGTTTATACATCAATTTATCATCTGCCCTATAGCCAAGCTTGTGGTTAAGTCTTCTCATAGCGTGATTATCCGGATGAACGTGTCCATAGATATAGTGGACATCTGCGGCTAATGATAATCTCTCTACATATTGCTTAAGCCTATGTGCATATCCTTTGCCGCGTTCATCTGGATGGACATATAAGGACTTAACATGTGTCTTCTCTCCAATATGAAACCAGATAAAGGCTGATAATCGTGCTTTTTCGACTATAATGATGCGATCATGATTATATTTCATCAGCAATCGTATAGATTCAGTCCTGAGTTTTACTTCAAGTTCAGTCGTTACATAGTGGCTATCATAGGATTTCGGTATCTGCTCATGTATCCATGCAATTTGCTCGATCAGCGGGTCCTCGCTTGTTATTTCTTTCATTGTAATCACCTCAATTATTGTACATGTATTTATTTTTTAAAACTACTTTTTAGAATCATAAGAATAAAAGTTTCAATCTGTTATATATAATAATCTCTTTTTTACCCTCTGTATCATTACAGTTAAAGTACTGGTATGAAGGGTTTTTTCATTTTTTATATTTTTTTATATTTTTGTGATACTTTTCACGTAATCCTTGTTATACTGAGTTTGTGAATTGGTGAACAAAAAATTCTGGAGGGATTTATATGTTTAAAGAAGAGACAAAAAGAACAAATGCTTGGGAAGGGTTCAAATCAGGTAAATGGAACAAACGCGTTGATGTGCGTGAATTTATTCAACTGAACTACACACTTTTTGAAGGTAAAGATGAATTCTTGGCTGGTCCTACTGAAGCTACGAAAAAACTTTGGGAACAAGTGATGCAGTTATCAAAAGAAGAACGCGAACGTGGTGGTATGTGGGATATGGACACTAAAGTTGTATCTAGCATTACTTCTCATGATGCTGGATATTTAGACAAAGACCTGGAAACAATCGTTGGTGTTCAAACTGAAAAACCTTTCAAACGTTCAATGCAGCCGTTCGGTGGGATTCGTATGACGAAAGCAGCTTGTGAGTCGTATGGTTATGAGTTAGATGCCGAAACTGAACGTATCTTCACAGATTACCGTAAGACACATAACCAAGGTGTGTTCGATGCTTACTCTAAAGAAATGTTAGCTTGCCGTAAAGCCGGCGTTATCACTGGTCTTCCAGATGCTTACGGTCGCGGCCGTATTATCGGTGACTATCGTCGCGTCGCTTTATACGGTGTGGATTTCTTAATGAAAGAAAAGCATAAAGATTTCCATAACTTATCTAGTGTGATGAGCGAAGATATTATTCGTTTACGTGAAGAAGTATCTGAACAGTACCGTGCATTAAACGAATTGAAACAGTTGGGTGAAATATACGGATTTGATTTAAGCCGTCCAGCTGAGACCTTCAAAGAAGCTGTTCAATGGACTTACCTTGCATACCTTGCTGCAATTAAAGAACAAAACGGTGCAGCAATGAGTTTAGGTCGTGTATCTACATTCTTAGATATTTACGCTGAGCGTGATCTTAAAGCGGGTACCATCACTGAGATGGAAGTTCAGGAAATTATCGACCACTTCATTATGAAGTTGCGTTTAGTTAAATTTGCACGTACACCAGACTACAATGAATTATTCTCTGGAGATCCAACTTGGGTAACAGAGTCTATCGGTGGGGTTGGTATTGATGGCCGTCCACTTGTAACGAAAAGTTCATTCCGTTTCTTACATTCATTAGATAACTTAGGTCCAGCACCAGAGCCAAACTTAACTGTACTTTGGTCTACGCGTTTACCTGAAAACTTTAAGAAATACTGTGCTAAGATGAGTATTAAAACAAGCTCAATCCAATACGAAAACGATGATTTAATGCGTGAGAGCTACGGTGACGATTATGGTATCGCCTGTTGTGTATCAGCGATGAAGATTGGTAAACAAATGCAGTTCTTCGGCGCTCGTGCGAACTTAGCAAAAACATTGTTATACGCTATTAACGGTGGGATTGATGAAAAGTCTGGCGCTCAAGTAGGTCCAAACTTTGCACCGATTACTGATGAAGTCTTAGATTATGACACTGTATACAAACAATTCGATCAAATGATGGAATGGTTAGCTGGCGTATATATTAACTCATTGAATGTTATTCACTATATGCATGATAAATACAGCTACGAAAGAATTGAAATGGCGTTACATGATACTGAGGTCATTCGTACGATGGCTACAGGTATCGCTGGTCTTTCAGTTGCAGCTGACTCATTATCAGCTATTAAATACGCGAAAGTAAAAACAATCAGAGATGAAAACGGACTTGTTGTCGACTTCGAAACTGAAGGTGAATTCCCTCAATATGGTAACAACGATCCACGTGTTGATGATATTGCAGTTGAACTTGTAGAATCATTTATGGCAAAACTTCGCAAACATAAAACATATCGTGATTCAGAGCATACAATGAGTGTGTTAACAATCACTTCAAACGTCGTATACGGTAAGAAAACAGGTAACACACCTGACGGACGTAAAGCAGGAGAACCTTTCGCGCCTGGTGCGAACCCAATGCATGGTCGTGACACTAAAGGTGCACTTGCATCATTATCATCAGTAGCAAAATTACCATATGACTGCTGTAAAGATGGTATCTCTAATACGTTCTCTATCGTACCGAAATCTTTAGGTAAAGAAGACGATGCCCAGCAATCTAACCTAGTTGCAGTATTAGATGGATATGCGATGCAGCATGGTCACCATTTAAACATTAACGTGTTCAACAGAGAAACTTTACTCGATGCAATGGAGCATCCAGAAGAGTATCCACAGCTTACAATCCGTGTATCAGGATATGCAGTAAACTTTATTAAATTAACTCGTGAACAACAACTGGATGTTATTTCTAGAACATTCCACGAAAAAATGTAATGATATAAGTATTAACAAGAAGGACGGGGATTTAAATGATTAAAGGACATATACATTCAATCGAGAGTTTAGGGACGGTTGACGGACCTGGTTTACGCTACATCTTATTTACACAAGGGTGTCTGCTTCGTTGCCAGTTCTGTCACAATCCTGATACTTGGGAAATTGGAACACCTTCACGCGAAGTGACAGCTGAAGAAATGGTTGAAGAAATTGTGCCTTACCTCCCCTACTTCAACGCATCAGGCGGTGGCGTAACGATCAGTGGCGGAGAGCCACTGCTCCAGTTACCGTTTATAGAACAACTGTTCAAAAGATTAAAGGCAGAAGGTATCCATACTTGTATCGATACATCAGCAGGATGTTTTAATGAAACTCCCGCTTTTATGAATCACTTTGATCCTGTACAAGAAAATACAGATTTATTCTTACTCGATATTAAACATATCGATAATGAGAAACACTTAAGTTTAACCGGAAAACCCAATACCCATATACTAAAATTTGCCCGTATGTTATCAGATAGAAAACAGCCCGTATGGATTAGACACGTGTTAGTGCCAGGTGTTACTGACGATAAAGATGATCTCATCAAGCTGGGTCAGTTCATCAATAGTCTAGAAAATGTTGAAAAGTTCGAAATCCTCCCGTACCACCAGCTTGGTGTTCATAAATGGGAAGCACTTGGTATTAAATATCCGTTAGAAGACGTTGAAGCACCAACGGATGATGCTGTAAATCTCGCATATGAATATGTTGATTTCCAAGGTAAAACTCCCCTAAATGCTTGATACTATTATTAGAACGAATAAGAAGGAAGCCTGAAAGAGTATCATTTCAGGCTTCCTTCTTATTCGTTAATGGTATCAATGTCTGTCTAGTCTTCCGTATCCAACAGCATCATTTCATCATAGTTCAATGCTTGTCTCAACTCAACTGCTACTTCACGACTGATCTTAGCTTTTTTCACGAGCCTTGCTACCATATCTTTTTCGACTGCTAATACATCAAGCGCAAATAACGTTTCATCATCATCAATCGTTTCATTCGTGGCATTTCTCTTAATCTGATTTACCCGATTCAAATAGTTATCTGACACAAGCGCAACTTCTATCCGATTCTCTCTACTTATTTCTTCGGACAATCGTTGCACAACGTTATAGTGTACACGTGATGCAATTTTTTGAATTTCTAACAGACTATTTTTTAGCGAGAGCGAACTTGACTGATTCAATCTATTTTCAAATGCTTTACGCTTACCATGCATGCGAATTAAAAACACCATTCTTCTGAAGAAGCTTGTCGAGGCGAATATCTTTGTTCTTTCGATATATTGAACGTAGTTGTTAAATGCACTCTGTGTAATCTCATCATTTTCTACCAGTTCATCAAGCGTTTTCATTTCTGTTTCAAGTGCAATCGCATGCAGTCTATCAAACTCTTTCGGATTATACTCTCTGTCACTTACCTCACTATAAAATCCAACCTGCATCGTATACTGACGTATGAGATTTCCGGCAATCATACTGTTTTCAGGTGTAGTTTGTTTATGAATATATTTCATTCCAAATTCTTTGATCAATATATATGCTTCTCTGAAATCAAGGTGGGAATCTACGCTATTATCTTCTGCTTTTGGTGTTAATAGTGGTAAGAAAATTTGTGCAACAACTAAACTAATGACCACCACACCTGCTGTGATAAATAGTAAGTTATCGCGATAGTTGAAATACTCTCCGTTCATGATTTCTACTGGTATCGTCAATGCTATGGCCATAGAGATTGTGCCATGCACACCACACACAGTAGCAATTAACGCATACTTAAAACGATTGGGTCTCTTATCAAATTTATCAATATCTTCATGCTTTAGCACTTTTTCAAAACGACTTTCTGGAATATAAAACTTATTATAGAGTACAAATACCCATATAAACCTAAAAATATAAACAAGTAATGCGATTACAAGCGTGTATATCATTGTTGAAAAAATACTTTTTTCATCATGTTCAGTCAGCGAAAGTGTAACTTGAGGGATTAAATACCCTAGCAATGTAAAGACAAAGCCATTCAGAACAGTAGAGAGTAATCCCCATGTATTGTTATACCCAAGTTGCAAACGTGTCGTCGCTTGAGATAACCTATCTCGTTCAATTCCATGGATGATTCCGCCAACTACAGCTGCAATAATACCTGAAACGTGAATACTTTCAGCAGCCATGTAAATGACAAAAGGTGTAAGGAGCTGTATTAATATATAAATATATTCATTTTCAAACCCTTTTCTAACCAGAAGGATTCTAATCTGTACAAAGATTAATCCTATAAACAGACCCACAACTAAACCACCTAATGAAGAGATAAAGAACTGTGTGATCGAACCTGTGACACTAAATACACCTGTCGTTAAAGCGACAATCGCGATATTAAAACTTAATATCCCCGCTGCATCATTCAGTAAAGATTCTCCTTCAAGAATCGTCATCAGTCCACGCGGGAGTTTCTTATCTTGTGCAATCGCCTGAACTGCCACCGCATCAGTCGGACAAATAATTGCAGCGAGTGCAAAGCATGCAGCCATCGGTAGAAATGGAATCATACTATGTGTAATGTATCCCAGACCAATTACAGTTGTGAAGACAAGGCCTAGCGCCATCAATATAATTGGTTTTAAATATTTAATCATATATAGCCTGGATACAGTGTAACCTTCAAGAAATAGTAATGGTGCGATAATACCAATTAGAAAGAGTTCCGGTTCAAAATCTACATTTAGAGGGATAGGTGTTAAAAAAATGAGCATCCCTATAGCTATCTGGATAAAAGCGAGCGGAACTTTAGGGATGTAAAAATGAATCACGGTGGAAATGATAACTGCAAGTACCAAACTGAGTATTACGATAAAATTCTCCAAAACTGACCACTCCAATATTTATATTTGATGCTATTAACGATTCAAAGTTGTAAATTTAATTCAAAAAAATAAGCAGACTGTAAAAAATAGATACAGTCCGCTTGAATAAACTATTTATTATTCACTGTCTCGTGATGGCCCATAAATGCCAGGGACTTTAAGACCCGCTTGTCTCATCAATACTGTCATCTGTCCTCTATGATGAGCCAAGTGTGTAATATTTGAATAAAGTAAAGCACCTTTAGCGAGATTATGTCCAAAGAAATCAACATCATCATTCAAATTCTCGTCTGTTAGGCTAGCTTCATAGGCTGCTAACGTATTGTTAACTATCTTCTCTGCCTCCTCTAAAATCTCCGCTTTCGTTTCTGGCATAGAAGAGCTATAGTTCGCACCTTCTACTGAAATACCTGCGCGTTCTGCAAACCCACCGAGACTTTGAACGATATGCCAGGTAAGCTCTCCTAACGTTCTATCTAGTTCAGTTACCGCTTGTGTTAAAGATTCATCTGTTAATTCTCTTATACAGGCGAGAGTCGTTTCACCTTCCTGACGATACTGGGTAATAAAATCATTTTTGCTACGAAACATATATGTTCCTCCTAGGTTTATTATTATTAGTTATTATATCCCACCAATTGATGCTTATGAAACATTTTGATTATAGAAAATTGGCTCATGTGTATTATTTATGCGCTAACTTGCCACATCACTATCTATTAACAAGACTATTGTTTCCACCAAAGTCTATATCAACACATCCAGTACGAACCAGATGACCATAATAATCAATATTAAAAACTTGGCGACGGTACTTGTCAAAAATCCAAAGAGCGATCCGATGCTCGCATTAAAAGCTCTTGTTATATCTCTTTGGATAAAAAGTTCAACAAATAATACCATTATAAACGGCACGATGATAATGCCGAGCGGTGGAAAAAGGAAGCTACCGATAATGATACCGATTGCTGCTGTAAATTCTCCTGCTCTTGATCCACCGTACCTTTTGACGAAGTAACTGCCAGCTATATAGTCGCTGATTAACGTAACAAAAGTCAGCATCGCCATCGCAATCCAGAAGAACCATGTCAATTCTTCGTTATTGATACCAAAATGATAGATAAAAAATCCTACCCACATCAACAGCACACCTGGCAGCATTGGTACGACCAGCCCAACGAATGCTGCGATAAAACTAATAATGACGACCATCCATAATACTATCATCATGCTAAATCCTCCATCTTTATGGGTTTCGTGAATATTAATAAAATAAATGCAATTAATACGAATGACGAAGATACATAAAATACATTTCCAAGTCCTACAACGTCACTCATGACTCCACCAAGTAGGTTGCCGAGTAATTGTCCTGCAATCATCGCATTAGAAAATAATGTCGATGCATATCCTGGAAAGTCCGGCAATATATCCTGAAAGTAACTGATTCCTAAACCTAGCAGTATGGCTAAGAAGAACGCTAACCCAATTTGACCGATGAGCATCGCTATCACACTGTCAAATAAACCGATTGAAAGATAGTAGCCTCCACCAAATACTGCACCAATCATCAATAATGTACGCGTTTGAAATCTGCTTGCTAGTATACCTAGAATAATCATAAACGGAACTTCAAGTCCTGCACATAAACTTGCTAAATAACCAACATTCGCTTCATCTGCATTTAAGAATTCTGTTACGAATAAAGGCATGTTCAGCGTATACATCCATTGTCCAATATGTAAGAATACAAAAGCAAGGAACGGGATAAGCAAGTACGTATCTTTCAAAAGGTTTGGTGCAACTGGTTCAATGTGGCCTTTAGCATGCGCTGGTTTTTCCACTTTAACCTCTTTATAAAAGAATAAGAACGACAGTAATACGATAATATAAAGCAGAATTGTGCCACCAAATATTCCAGAAAATCCAAACTTCTTAAGCAAGACCGTCCCAACGAGCGGTCCGAACAAGAAACCGAAGCTAAACATAGAACGAAGGAGTGTATTCGCAAATACAGCATTTTTACTTGAAGCTGACACATTGATACTTTCTCGTGCTGATGCATAGAGCTGTGGCATAGCAGGCGCACCCATACCCCCAAAAAACACATATATCATGATGAAAACGACAGGATTATCGATATAGAAATACGTACTGAATGCGATTGCAGCCATCATTACTGAAAACATGATCATATACTTACGATTAAAGTTCGCCCGATCAGAAAACCTTGCAACAATTGTGTTGACCATAAATCCAGCCAAGGCAAACAACGCCATCATAACACCATATAATCCTCGTGTCATTCCGAGTTCCTGAGTTGCATACAGGACAAAAAACGGCACTGTAATCGCTAAAGCCATACCAAGCAGAATCATGTTGATAAGAAATAATTTATAGTTTTTAATTGTGAGAAGATCTCGAAACATTGAACACACTCTTTTCATTAGATTCATTTTGTTTTATTATATATGAAATTACTTTTTTATGTGAGAACTGCGACTTAATGATGTAGCCGATCAACCTAAAAAGATGACTGGAAATACTCCTGTCATCTTTTCATATCATATACCAGTGACTTCGTACTGCGAATCTTTAATCTAATAATATGGTATTACGCACTTCTGTCATCTTACGATCCAGTTCACTTGAAACATCCGCGACTTCTTTCAGTTCACGGCGTATGCTGTCATTTAATTTCTTGGTATTATATTTGTATTGCAGCTTATGCTCTGTAGATGCGAAGAAATCCATGGCTAATGTGCGAATCTGAATTTCTGCAGGGACCCACTTCACACCTTCAGAGAGCACTAGTTCTGTTTCAACGATTAGATGCAGACTTTTATAGCCACTTTGTTTCGGATTTTTTATGTAATCTTTCACACGTACAATTTTAAGATCATTACGTCCCTTTAAAATATCATATATTTTATAGACATCGTCTTCAAACGTTGTAACGATTCTTACACCAATAATATCAAATATATTCTCCTGTATGCTCTTTAAATTAAAGTCTATTTCTTTTCGTTTTATTTTGTCACGTAGTGAGATGGGTGACTTAATACGTGTCTTTATGTGTTCAAATGGAGAATAACCATACTTCGCCTGCCATTCTAAGTCGATGACCTCTATATCACTTTTTAATTCTAATAAGCCCATCTCATATTCTTTAAATAAATAAGAAAAATCTTCGACCAGCTTGATGATTTCGGATTGGTCTTCTATTTTTTGCATTACATTCTCAATATCCATTTGCTATCCTCTTTCAATTCATAAGCCGTTGACGACTTCTTTTAATAATGCGATAAACGCACTCACCTGAGGGAGACTCAATATATCATTCTCATAGGATATGTATGTCTCCCTTAATAATTCCTGTCCATGTGCCTCGACAAGCTTAACTTCAAACTCTTTACGATCAATATCTTCTGCTACAATTTCAGGAAGTACAGTCATCCCTACCCCACTTAATAGGAGTGCCTTACACGTCGCTATCTGATCTGTCTTTATCTGTGGTGCATATTCTTTGTTGAATAACTCAGTGTACCATTGTTCTATCTCTTTCAAATAGACCGGATCTGCCTGAAATTCAATCATCGGTAATGTATCTAATACATCCTTCTTACCCTTCGGATAAATAAAATAATGCTTTTCTTGCATCAGCCGTTCATTATGGAGGTTCATTATCTTTGTTCCACGTATAACGGACACGTGGAAGTCATGACGATTATTCATAATGCGTGTACTGGAACCAACCTGCAACTGAATCTTCACATTAGGATACTCATGTACAAAACGTTCAAGTACAGTCGGTAGTACTGTCTGTCCAATCAACGAGGATACACCAATTGACAGGTTCCCGTTCACCACACCTTCAGAAGAACGAATCATTTCTTTAAGATTTGTCTCTTCTTTCAGCATCTTACGTGCGTGATTAATAATCGCTTCGCCGTGGGTTGTGACAATCAGCTTCTTCTTCGTTCTAATAAAAATTTCCGTGCCCCAGTCGTTCTCGATGGTCTTGAGTCGCTGACTGACTGCGGGCTGAGAAATATATAAGGTTTCAGCAGCTTTACGAAGCGTCTCTTCCTCATCCAAAGCTACAAGTAATCTGTAATCATCTATTTTCATATTATATCCTCAATCTTAAATTCGATAGAAAGCTTTCGTGTTATACGTCATAATAGATTCTATGTTTTCTGCCTTCGGATAAAACAGCTCTAGCTCCTTTATTATAGCAGAAAGTTGCGATTTAATCTCTTTTGCTTCAAACCCTTCGTGCGGCCATGGACCATCTGTTTCTATCATGAGTCGATGGAGCGGGAAAGCCTGGGCTACTCTTCTGGTCTTTACATTCCATAGAATATCAGGCGTTACACTGACCATGTAATCACTATTTAAAACCTCTTCCAATACATCTTTATCTGCTTTGAACCAATGAAAATGCGCTTTTTGAATTTGATATTCTCTTAAGAGTTCCATCACTATTCTCGCATCGTCATAGACAGCATGGAGGATGACAGGGAGTTGATGGGCTCTCGCTTTATTCATGAATGCTTCCAATATATCAATATACGGCTGCAATTTTATCGATTGATCCTGACGCATTAAATATTGCGGCAAGCCCACTTCACCGATTGCCACAATCTCATGATGATGCGTATCGATTAAGCGAAGAATTTCTTCTACTTCATTTTTATCAATGCGCTGCTCAGGATGATACCCTAAAGCAATATGAATATTTTCATTCTTAAGTGCAAGTAGTCGATAGCAACTCTTCAAGTCTGTTGCAACAGCAACACACTGTATATTTTGCGCCATGATATCTTGAATATCTTTATCGCTATACTGATCGATATGAATATGTGCATCTATCATCATAAACACCTCATTTTGATTTTAACATAAATTTTACACAATGTTTTAAAGGGTCACATAAAAGGAATAGTTAATTATTACTATCAATTTGAGGAGGAGTCATAATGAACAAATATGAAAAGATCGATAAAGAAATTAAAGGTTATACACAACCCGAACAACCTGGTATCGAAAAAGAAATGGATCCAAAACCGATTGCAGAAGATGATAATTATAAAGGATCAGATAAATTAAGAGGGAAAGTCGCGCTTATTACCGGTGGTGACTCAGGTATAGGTCGTGCTGTAGCCATATGTTATGCAAAAGAAGGTGCAGACATTGCGATTGGGTACTATAACGAACATGAAGACGCCAAAGATACAGTCGCACGTCTAGAATCACTTGGCGTTAAAGCAAAGGCCTATGCTTTCGATCTTAAATCAGAAGAACAATGTAATCAATTAATCGCAGATGTTACATCGGAATTCGGAAGTTTAAATATTCTTGTGAATAATGGAGGCGTACAGTATCCACAAGAAAGTTTACTTGATATTTCTAGTGATCAGATTAAAGAAACATTCGAAACGAATATATTCGGTATGATGTATGTTACTAAAGCTGCACTACCGCATCTTTCTAAAGGTGATGCCATTGTTAATACGAGCAGTGTGACTGCTTATAGAGGTTCTAAAACATTAATTGATTACTCTGCTACTAAAGGTGCGATTACATCATTTACACGTTCACTCTCACAAAACATAGCAGAAGAAGGCATTAGAGTAAATGCTGTTGCACCAGGACCAATCTATACACCGCTCATTCCTGCAACGTTCCCTGCTGAAAAGGTAGAGAAGCATGGACAGGAAACCGCCCTCGAACGTCGCGGGCAACCAAGCGAGATTGCACCGGCATATGTATTCCTTGCTAGTGACGATGCATCTTATATCACTGGTGAAACAATTCATATCAATGGTGGAGACTACATTTCAGGTTAAAATGCATTGAATAAAATTAAAACGGAAAGGACGACTATGTCCTTTCCGTTTTAATTTCGGCTTTGCACTTGCTTGCGAGCTGTTCAAAACATATGAAGTTGTCTTTCACTTCATCCATCACTTCTTGAGCAGTCTTATAGGCAAGATCATATTGCGCCTGCGTAATAACCTGCTTTTTAAGTGCACGTTTCACATCTGCCTCATCTACTAGTTCATAGCGTCCGTCAGGTAATACAAGTACATCAAGATAGAGATCATGGGTTCTTGCCTCACCCATTTCCACAATATTCTCATCATTAATATCGAAGTAATACTGTAGCGGCTTATCTTGTGCATCATACATTACAGTAATGCTATAGTGCTTATCTTTCGGTAAGATTTGCAACCAGCGAAACCCGTTGTCAGCTACTACAATGCTTTGATCGATAACCTTAATTTCTAGCGGTGACTTTACCTTTATCATCTCAATCTCACCGATTATCCCATCAAACCACTCATCACTGACACGAATTTCCTTATAATGTTTCTTTAAGAGACGACGCCAACTTCTTTTATCAATGTACTTTGTCTTCATATCGCCTCACTCCTTATTCTTTATTATATAAAAATAAACAAGTATGACAAATAATTATGCCTTACTTGTTTATTTTTAATTAAAGCTCTTCAGCACGATAATGTTCTTTTCCTTTTAAGAAGAAGGACAGTATAAATGCCAGTGCACTTAGCGCTGTCGCTACCCAGAAGGCATCGTTAATACCATTGATTGTTGCGACCTTCTGAAGATATCCCATTACAAGTTGACCACCCGCTTCTTGTGATCCGACACTGCGACCAATCTCAGCGAACTGTCCTGCAATTTCTGGATGCGTCTTATCCATTGTATTCGAAATATCACCGACATGTGCTGTGGTCTGTTGTGTCATAATCGTAACCAGTACAGCAGTACCGATAGACCCTGCAAGCTGACGTACCGTGTTACTGATGGCGTTGCCATGCGGAATCATTCTTTGTGGTAATGCGTTCATACCTGCAGTCATAATGGGCATCATAATAAAGCTCATACCGAAAGAACGCAGTACATAGATCCCTAATATCGTTGAATAAGAAGTATCCATGCTCAATTTTGTGAGTTCCCATGTTGCATACGTCATAATAAATAATCCAAATATCGCAATCGGCTTAATTCCAAATTTATCAAGCAGACGACCCGATATAGGTCCCATGAGTCCCATGAGTAGCGAGCCAGGTAATAGTAGTAATCCTGAATCTAAAGGAGAAAAACCTCGAATAGACTGAAGATATACAGGCAGAAGTAACATACCTCCGAATAAACTCATCGTTACAATTACATTGATCAGCAATGTAAATGAAAACCCTGTATACTTTAACGCACGTAAATCCATCATCGGGGCTTTCATAGAAATTTCTCGATAAACAAATAATGCAACGAATAAGAGTCCAATGATCATCATTGTAATTACAGTTGCTGAATCCCAGCCTTTATTCCCCGCTTCAGAAAAGCCATAAAGCAAACTACCAAATCCTAGTGAACTAAATACGACACCAGGGACATCTAGCTTAGGATTACTTATCGGTTGATAGATTTTGAACCAGAAGAAACCGATAATAATTGCGAGTATTCCTACAACAGACATCCCATAGAACATCACATTCCAATGATAGTTCTGAATAACCCAACCCGTTAATGTCGGTCCAATTGCAGGTGCAAGAATGAAGGCGATCCCCATCATTCCCATTGCAGCTCCACGTTTCTCAGGCGGGAAGACTGTCATAAATACGTTTGTTCCAAGTGGCATCAAGATTCCTGCTCCAACCGCCTGAATTACACGACCTGTCATCATTACAGGGAAGTTCGTACTTATGGCACAGATAACAGAACCTATTGTAAATGCAATCATCGCAAACATAAAGAGCTGACGATACGTAAACTTCTGAATCAAATAAGCACTGACAGGAACGAGAATCCCGTTTACAAGCATAAACCCTGTTGTTAACCATTGTGCAGTTGAAGTAGAAATACTGAAGTCATTAATCATAACAGGGAGTGCCACGTTTATTAACGTTTGATTTAATATTGCAACGAACATCCCCGCCATGAGCGCAGTAATAATCTTCGCCAAAGTGATACCTTTACCGAACGTTACAAGTGCTTCAGGCTTTTTCACCTGTTCATGTACAGGACGATTGACATCTATTTCCTGTTTCATTTTCTCATCTTGTATATGTGATTCACTTATTTTCGGTGCAGTTGTAGGTTTAACTTGTGCGTTTGACACTGGTTCATATACTTTTTTATCTTGTTTTTGAATAGAACGATGCTGAGCTTTGCGCTTTCTTTTAAGCATTACTCTATTAACGACGAAGAATGTCAGCAAAGAAAATAAGCTGTATAAAATAATCATCGAGGTCATACGATAACCTCCTTAGTTTTTATGAATGCGTACAGTTACATTCATTCCTGGTAAAATGTCTAACGATTTTCCTTTTGAAAGTTCAATCTTAACTGGAACAACTTGAGTTACCTTCGTATAGTTTGCATTACCATTTGATGAAGGTAATAGACTAAAGCTAGATGCTGTTGCTAAACCAATTTGTTCAACTTTCCCAGATAAAGTCGTATCTTTATATCCATCGACATATACATCGACATCCTGACCCTTTTTAACACCGTCAAGTTCAGTTTCTTTAATGTTTGCAGTAACGAATAATTGATTCATATCGTAAGCATAGGCAATCGGAGTACCAGCACCTACAAATCCATTTTCTGTTGCTTGCTTCTTCACAATCGTGCCATCCTGTGGCATCGTAATATCAACCTTAGTTGGGTTACCGTCTTGACCAGCACCTGCTACAGTACCAAGTTTGTCATCCTTAGATAATTTGTCGCCTACCGTTTTATTGAATGAAACTAATTTACCTGCAACTGGACTTGCAATAGAGACTTGCTCTCCGTCAATCTTCGCATTGTCCGTCTTTACATAGTTTGTTGCTTCATCATAGAAGTGAAAAGCGACTACGCCAAGCACTGCTAAGATGATTAAAGTTAAAATATTGATCATTACTAATTTTTTCATGTATACTTCCTCCCAATTTTTCGCATAAACAATATTATATAATGATTTACTAAACAATCAACCAACAATATTTGTGAATCTGTTGGAAATTAAGTAAAATAAATAGATAATACTATTAAATAAGAAGAAATGAGTCATGTATGGACAAAAAACAGTTAATCGAAAACAGTTTAATACAATTGCTGGAAGAACACCGATTTAGAGAAATAACGATAAAGATGCTATGTAATAAAGCTGGTATTAATCGTTCTACTTTCTATGCTTATTTTGAAGACAAATACGCATTACTGGATAGCATGATAGATTCACATATTTCACATCTAGAATCAATATTATATACTGATCTGCAGGACCTTCACTTACAGAGAGACAAAAAATCATCAATAGAAAAATACCTTGAACACATATTCCAGTATATTTATGAGCACAGACAATTCTTCAGAGTGTTACTCACCTTGCATCCTGCACAAAACTTTACACAGAAATTATTATCAAATTGGCGCAATAATTATATGCACGTCCTTGAAACAACTGCTAGTCTTCAGTATCCTGATTATTTTATCAGTTACACATTAGGGGGCCAGTTCGGTGTGTTGTATTTCTGGTTACAAAATGATTGTCCGGAACCTCCTGAAGTTATCAGCAAGATTATTCATAATAACATCATGAAAATTAATCGCTAATATTAAAAAGATGGCTGGAAAATTATCTCCAGCCATCTTTTCATGATTTCATTCGTATCTGAACGCTCGTGTCACGTCCTTTTATTTTAATCCTTCTTCAATTTTCTTAATTTCGTCTGCGCTTAAGTTCTTCGCAATTTCGCCATCTTTTGTGTCTTCTTTCAATGCATCTTTCGCTTTATCTGAATGATAGAGTTCTACAATCTTTTTATATGTCTTGTTATCTTTATCTTTCGTCTGTGCAGCAATTACATTGATATACGGTGCAACATTTTCACTATTTGAATCTTCTAAGTAAATTGGATCATCTTGCGGACTAAATCCTGCACGCGCTGCAACACCGTTATTGATAATACTTGCTGCAACATCTGGTAATACACGTGGTGTCTGCTGTGCTTCAATCGGTTTAATCTTAAGGTTTAACTTGTTTTCTTTAATCTTATCTGGACCACCAAATAATCCGAAGTCATCTGATAACTTAATCAGTCCACCTGCTTCTAATAAGCGAAGTGCACGTGCTTGATTTGTTACATCATCTGGAATTGCGATTGTTTCACCTTTTTTGATATCTTTAATATCTTTTACTTTTTCTGAATATACACCTAGTGGTGCAAATACTGTAGTCCCTACAACTGAAAGGTCTAATTTATGATCCTTTTTAAATTGGTCTAAGAATGCGAAATGCTGGAATGCGTTTAAATCGATTTCACCTTCATTCAAAGCATTATTTGGTGCTGTGTAATCCTGAAATTCTACAAACTCAATATTAATGCCTTCTTTTTTCGCTTCTTCTTTAACAACTTCCCATACCTTTGAATCTATACCTGTAACACCGATTTTTACTGTCTTATCTTTATCCTCTTTTCCTCCACATGCTGCAAGTACAACCACTAACGATAATAATAATACCAATAATTTTTTCATATTTTTTTCTCCTTTTATAATCTACTTGTATATATGCTTGCTACTTTGTTACCGATAAATTGTGTAATTTGTACTAATATAATCAGAATGACGACTGTTATAAACATGATCAGCACGTCAAATCTTTGATATCCATAAGTAAATGCTAAATATCCAATTCCACCTGCACCAACAAGTCCTGCCACAGCTGAGAATTCTATTAAAGATACAGTTGTAAATGTAAGACCTAATATTAAAGCGCCTGCCGCTTCTGGGATGAGTACTTTGAACAGTATGTCGAACTTGCTTGATCCCATTGCTTCAGCTGCTTCAATGACTCCTCTATCTACAGACACGATGTTATTTTCTACAATTCGAGCGATAGAAAGCGAGGCTGCAAGTGTCATCGGAAATATTGCTGCCCAGATGCCGATAGATGTCCCGACTAGAATTCGGGTTATCGGAATCAATGCTACTAGAAATATGATGAAAGGTATTGGGCGTATCGTATTAATAATGGCGTTCAATATACTGTTCACTACTTTATTCTCGAGTATATTACCTTTTGCTGTTGCATAAAGCAGTATGCCAATTGGTAGTCCAATGAGCGTTGCAAAGATTAACGTGATCGCAACCATGATCAGTGTATTAATTGTCTGTTCGATAATAACGGGATAGAACGTCGTAATATCAGTTTTCAAATCCTTCAACCTCCTTTACTTTAATGCCTTTTTGTATGAGATCGTCTAGCGCACTGTTTATATGTTCTGGTTGTCCGACCGCTTCAATCAGTAAATTACCAAATAACTTATCGGTTAACTCCGTTATACCGCCGTATAAAATATTGAAATCTACATGATACTGACGTCCAACTTCACTTAGTGCCGGTTTTAATATTTGTTCATGATTGAATATAAAACGATATAAACGTCGATTACTAATGTCAATATCTTTAGGGATATCATCATTCAGCACACTGTGGACAAATCGTTTTGTTGTTGCATGCTGCGGTGAAGTGAATAACTCGAACACTTTATTCTGCTCAACAACCTTCCCTTTTTCCATTACAGCCACTTCATCACAAATCTTTTTGACGACCTCCATCTCATGGGTAATAATAACGATCGTAATATTGAGCCGCTGATTAATTTTCTTGAGTAATTCCAGGATATCGTCTGTTGTCTCTGGATCCAGGGCACTCGTTGCTTCATCGCATAATAAGATATCCGGTTCAGTTGCAAGGGCTCTTGCAATACCAATACGCTGCTTCTGTCCTCCTGAAAGTTGATTTGGATAGTCATCTTTCTTGTCACTCAGGCCAACAAAGTTTAAGAGTTCATCCACTCGCGCCTCAATTTCCTGCTTGCTATATTTCTTTGTCAGCTTTAATGGATATCGGATATTATCACTGACTGTTTTCGATTTAAATAAGTTGAACTGCTGAAAGATCATTCCAATATTCTGTCGCTGTTTTCTAAGCGCACTTTCTTTCAATGCTGTAATCTCATTACCTTCAACAAACACTTGACCTGTCGACGGTTTTTCAAGTCGATTGATCAGTCTAAGTAAAGTAGATTTACCCGCACCTGAATATCCTACAATACCGAAGACCTGACCTTTTTCAATAGTTAAGCTGACATGGTCTAAAGCATTGATGTCACCTTTTTTCGTGCGATAAACCTTCGTCACGTCTCGTACTTCAATAATTCCCATTCATTCTTTCCTCCTTAAAATAAAAAACGCTCACTTAGCCTGAGCTAAATGAGCGTTTGACGGTCAACATTTATCTGCCAAGCTAAAGCTTGATGGAATTAGCACAGTGCTCTCTAAAGAGTCTGCTGCTGAGACTTCGTCGGGCCATATCCCTCTGTCTCTCTTGATAAAATATGATTAAGTTGTTTTTTATATTACATGGGTTAGATTTATAAGTCAATGTATTTTCAGAATTTACTCAACTTTTTTTATATTAGAAACTTGATATTCCTGTAAATTCTTGGACTCTGTATATGACATCTTTAATAAATGACGGATCTTTCTTCACTTCATAATCGTCTGTAACATAAGCCTGTTCATTATTCCACATCGCACTAAATTCCCGATTCAGTCGATGGAAGACCGGAAGATCACTGCGTCCACTAATAATAACATCTGTCTCCATATTGTAGTCCCCAACATTACGACGTGTCAGATTAGCACTACCGAGTACCAGTGTACTCGTCTTGCTATCTTTATATTGGAATAACGTATACTTCGCATGAAATTGTTCACCATGACTTACCGCCCATTTTACTTGGATCCTATCATTTGATTTGGATACTAGCTCATGTGCGACCGGTTTATTTGGAATACCAGGTTTTTCCTTACCAAATGCTTCTTTATTCACATCCAGTATCATCTGAATCCCGACACCTCGTTTCGATGCTTTTATCAATGCTTTAATGATATCTCTGTCAGAAAGATAGAACATCCCCATTTTCACACGATCTCCCGTTTTCGTCATATTGATCTGTTCGAGCAGTGCAGCTTTAATCTTACCTTCTGTGACTAATGTTGTAGTATAGTCCATGTCACTACTATATGCACGGTGCGTAATATTAAAGTCACTTGCGGACAGCTTACTGCCACTCATATTAAGTGCACTCACTTCACTTTTTATCAAATCTTCCTGTAGCTTACCTGTCACTTTTACTGCAATATTCTGATGATGGGCACTCGGATCATGGGGGTTACTACTTGAGATTATTGCTGCATCTTCAGTGACCAGTGTTTTTCTATGGTTCGCTTTCATATTCAACAATCTGCCGAATCCTCTTACAGTAACATTTGGTGCGTCCTTAGAAAATATATTCGTGATTATTCCGTTCTCATTATTACCGAACCATCTTAATGTCGGACGCCATAACCCGGAATAAAGTGGATTGGAATCTCTTAGTTTCACAAGGTTCGTTTCATAGAGTACGATACCGTTATCGCGCAATTTTCTGTAGTGCTCTGGTGTATAGCTTCCATAAAAAGAATTGATGGGATCTGTCAACATGTAGATGCGAATATTGGGACTTTCCTTTTTCTTATCAATCAATGCTTGCGTCAGTGTTTCTGTCAGCTTTGTGAATTTTTTTTGTCCGTCATATGTATTGTTGAATAAAAACATATCTAAAATGATAAAATCATCTGCTTCTTGAATCGTTTTCAACTGTTCATTGAATATTTCATGGTTATAATACATATGATTTTCTTTCTCATACGTTTTGTCTACAAGTAGTTTCACATCATTTGTCTTACTTGATTCAAACCATTTGCTGACGCCACCTGGCAATGGTTTGAACGCACCATAGATGACACTGCATATATAAATGATACATCCTAGAATAACGAAATGCTTGAATTTAAACTTTGACTTTGACCTTGATCTTTTTGTCTTACGCATTTTATTCACAGGACGCTTTTTAGCTGTAGATTGCTTTCTTGTCTGAACTGCTTTCCTTTTTGTCGCCATAGCACACCTCCTCATATAAATTATAACAAAAAGCAGGGAGTTCCCTGCTTATTTTATAAATATAAATGATTTTTCCGGGCTATCAATAACGAAGATTCGTTGCCCTTTTGAATCAATCTGCTGTGCGTTTACCATGCGTTTAAATTCTTTTCTGTCTATTTTTTTCGCACCTTTTACTTCATTTATCGTTTCAATATTTCTGACATGTTCAAAAGATGTTTTTCGTGGAAGTTCATATACGTTGCCATCTTTTAGTACATCACTCGGCTCAGAGATGATTTCCTCATCAATTAGAAATTGTATTAACTTCGTATCGTATATCGAAATCGGAACGTCATAACTTCCAGACTCGGTAACCATTCCATTCGATTTAACATGTTCATAATCGAAAGTAATACTATACTTTGTTTTTCCTGCTTCAAGATTTGAATTAAAACTTCTTTCTTTAATACTTGTTTCCAGAACTTTTATAAGCTTTTCTTTTTGTTTGTTATTCATGCTGTCACCCGTAAATGAATCGTTATTCACTTCATGGGTAATAGAAATTTGATCTTTTTTATGCTTACTAAGATCAAGTGCAGTGACTAGCGCTTTCATATTGCCTTCTGTATTGACACGCTTAATGTAGTTATCATAATCTTTTTCAAAGACTTCATAATTTCTATCAACTACTCGACCATTATTCATAATATACTGAATATGTATCGTACGGACTGCTACATCATTGTTATATACATCTTTTTTTGCGTTCTTTAATTGTTTATGCGCATCGACAACACTATCAATAAATGCTTGATTGCTTACTTTCGTATCGTTCAGCAAACTTTGATTCATGTATATTTGATTAGCATCTTCAAAAGTTGTTGCGACAGATGAGATTTCTTTTTTATCAGGTATAAATTGTTCACGCATATATCCTGAAATAAAAACTAATATCAACGCAGCAGCTACAATCGCGAACGAAGTGATATAAAGTCGCTTATCGAAAGTGATTCGAGCAGACTTTTGTGAAATCATTTCCATTAGTATGAACGCAACTGTAAATGCGATTGCATAGATGATGAGTGATATAATCTTCATCTCACTAAATAATGAGCTGAATATCAATCCTCCTAGCATGGTCGCTATAAACAGCATAATAAAATAAATAATCAAATAGATAAACTGATTCGCATAAGGTTCATTGATGCGCTCATTCTTACGTCGCATATATGCATAATAAGAAAGTGCAATCATGACGATTGATATTACAAACACCACGACCAAATAGACAAAGTGATAGCGATCTGCAATCACGAATTCCATAAATTTTACAGGTATCGTAATATCATTAAGCAGCACAGTAGGATATTCCGAAAGACCTTTGAATAATACCATATGCGTTGTATAGATTAGTGTTCCCATAATTACCGGGGAAATAAGCAGTGCTATCGTCCCAACAGTATGACTTAAGTAATTATTTATCAATAAGCCTAACAATACAGTTAAACTAAAGATAAACAGATGAATGAGTAAACTTAACAGCACCCATATCAGCACTTTCTCAATATTTATGCCATTAAATTTAATCCCGAATATTAATGTGATAACACCGTTTATCAATAAATTGAGGAGCACATGCGTAAAATATGTTAGGTAAACTGTATTTAAAATACGATAACGTTTTATCGGCAGACTATGAATAAAGTCAGATGCACCTTGCCCTTTAAAGAAATAGGTAATAAAAATACCGCTTAATCCTGCATAAATCATTGCGCCAAAGAAATATAGCCCTGCTGTATTTAATGAGCCGATAATATACTTACTAATATTATTCGTACCTTCAACATCCATCATAAAATAGGAGAACGGCACTAAAATAAATGTACAGATGATATTAATTACCGTCAAAAACATGATATTGCGTGATAAGTTTCTGAACAGCGCTTTATTCCACAATGATGTTTTCAATTGCATAACCGTAACCTCCCAATTCATATGTAAAGATTTCTTCTAATGTGAGCGGTAATATATCATAGAGCAGTGGATCTGCTGTTGTAATATATTCTTCTACTCTGTCTAGGTTGTCTTTTACGATACAAGTAACTACACGTCCTTTAGTCACTTTCTCGATAACATTCATCCCTTTATAGAATGATTCATCAGGTAATGTGCTGAAAGCCATCTGTATTTTAGCTACATTTCCTTTTAAGTCATCAAGGTCACGTGTCATCAATACGCGTCCTTCATGCATCAAAGTTACCGCATCACAGAAATCTTCCATTTCTCTTAAATTATGGCTAGACACGAACAAAGCCATGTCATGATTAGTAACATCCTGAATCAAGATGTTCTTGATTGTATGTCTGACAATCGGGTCTAATCCATCAAACGGTTCATCCAGCAGCATAACTTTAGGACGTGCTGCAATCGCTAGTATAAATGCACATTGACGCTGCATACCTTTTGATAACTTTGCAATCTTCTTAGATGGATTCATATTAAGCACTTTTACAAGCTGTTTGTATCGTTCTTCACTGAAATCGGGAAACATCATTTTATAGAACTCAGACATCTCATCCAGACTCGCATGTCCAAAGAAATAAGGAATATCAGAGATAAAGATCATATGCGCCTTATAATGGATGTCTTCGAATATATCCACATCATTTACTGTAATCTGTCCAGTATCACTTTTATAGATACCTGCAATTAGCTTGAGCAATGTTGTCTTACCTGCCCCATTACTTCCAAGTAACCCTTGAATTGAACCTTGCTTTATTATTAAGTCAACTTCATCCACCGCTTTGAACTTTCCAAATGACTTGCTGACCTTATTCAGTTTGATTGTCATCGTGCTCACCCCTCATGTTTTCAATTGCTGCTATAATCTCTTCTTTCGTCAGACCTAGAAATAGTAATTCCTGCACTGTTTTATGCAATGTCTCTGTTAACATGTTGATGCGCTCCTTATTCATCTCATTTTGAATGGTGTTTACAAAGCTTCCTTTACCTGGGACTGAATAGGTGTAACCTAGATGTTCTAGTTCACGGTATGCCTTTTGAATAGTGTTCGGATTAATGGTTAACTCTTGCGCAAGCTGTCTCACGGACGGCAGCTTTTCATCCGGTAGCAGAACGCCATTCATAATTTGAAGCTTAAATCCATTGATAAGCTGCTCATATATCGGAATACGACTCCTATTGTCGATTGATATCATAAAACCTCTCCGTTCTACTGTATTAACTGTACTATATAATATAATACACTTAATACAGCATTCGTCAACCTTTTGACAAAAAAAATAGCATCAGGAAATATCCCGATGCTATCTTCATTAAAGACTTGGTGATTTACCACCATCGATATTTACAGCAGTACCCGTAACATAACTTGCTGCATCACTTACTAAGAATGAAATGACATTCGCCGCTTCTCTAGTATCACCAATACGACCAATCGGAATTTCAAACTTAGGATCTCTTGCATATTCTTCCCAAGGCTTTTCAGGTGCTTCCTCCTGCCAGCGTTTTTCAATCTGACCACTGCGAATCAGACCGATACATACAGCGTTCACACGAATATTATACTGTGCAAGATCCTTACTTAATGTCTTCGTCAATGCAAGTCCTGCTGCACGCGTGACAGAGGTTGGTGTTGTATCGGCTGGAGGGTTTTTGCCAGCAATGGCTGTAAGATTGACTATGGCGCCCCCATTCTTCTTAAGTTCTGGTAATGCTGCATGTAACATATGAAGCGCACCGAATAGTTTGAGGTCAAGATCATCCTGCCAGTCATCCAGCGAAACATCTTCGAAATTTTTAGCAAACGCACTTCCTGCATTATTGATGAGTATATCAAGCTTTCCATACGTATCGATTGCTTTTTGAACAAATTGTTTACAGTCCGTTTCCTTCGTAACATCACATACTTGATAAGATACTTCTTGACCTGTTTGCTCCTTAATTTCCTTTGCAATATTAATCAGTTCGTCTTCATGACGGGAAGCAATCACTACACGAGCACCTTCTGCAGCTAATACCGTCGCAGTTTCCTTACCGATACCTTTACTTGAACCTGTAATTATAGCTACTTTACCCTTTAAACCTAAATCCATACCCTCAGCTCCTTTCTCTCATCATAACAAATATTAAAGTAAGTATAAAAAAATGCACCTTATCAATAAGGTGCTCAGACTGAAGACAAACTCACAATTCTAAAAGTGAGTTTGTCTTTTTTCTTCGAAAAATATTGTTATTTTAAAG
>NZ_JBVGOY010000045.1:0-344 GCF_058188655.1 Macrococcus sp. CoH-51_TC_04 | reverse complement strand
CAAGCCGTACATTCTGGAGACGTTTCCGGGCGCGGGTCCCGGCGGTCAAACTGGTGTGATGCTGACGCCCTACCTTGGCCACCACAAGGTGTTCGCTCCGCTCGAAGAGTTCGCGATGCCCCACGATATGGTGCTCATGCTTCGTCCGTGCCCGGAGGAACTGACAGCCACGTACGTGTCGAAGGCGAGCGGCATCGAGGTCGCCAAGTCGCGAATTGTTGGCGCTTGACAGTTATTTCGATCTAGTGTAACCTAGTCGTATTCGGGTCCTTGGGGCCCGCTCTGTCAACGCCACAAAAGGAAAGGACGTGCAAAAGAAAGACTTGCTGACACAAGCATTGCCC
>NZ_JBVGOY010000044.1:0-348 GCF_058188655.1 Macrococcus sp. CoH-51_TC_04 | reverse complement strand
AGGGACGAACAAGTGAGCGAGGCAAAGAAAAAATCAAAGATTATTTCTTTCCGAGTGAACGCAGATGAATATGATGTGATCGCTGGTACAGCTTCAAGTGCCAACTTGAACATCACATCATATTTAAAGGCGCGCGCATTAGGAGGGAAGATTCATCGTCCACTGATGAAGTCAGAGGATATTCAGAGTATCTTACCACCACTTTCAAAATTATCCGGAGAGATCAGTAGGGTGGGGAACAATATGAATCAGTCGACACGTACTTTAAAAACTTTAGCACGTGAACCCTATATTGGTTCTGTAGAATTGAATGCGATTAAAAAGCTGACAGAAGAATTTCAGGCATCT
>NZ_JBVGOY010000043.1:0-353 GCF_058188655.1 Macrococcus sp. CoH-51_TC_04 | reverse complement strand
ATCTACGAAGGCGATCCGGTGCCTGACCGCCTCGATCAGTTGCAGAAGGGCAATCCGGGAGGCCGGCCATGAGCCCGATGCGTGCGGCCTGGCTGCGCCCGCGCTGGCTGTTCAGCCGGCGCGCAGCAAAGGCGCTGCTGTGGACGGTGGTACTCGCGGCCGTCGCCGTGTGTGCGGATTTCGGCGATGGTGATCAATCGTTTCGGCGAACGTGATCAGTCTGGAAGGTGGTGTTGCGCGGTCAATGGATTATAGCGACGGTGATCACGATCAGGCGTCAGCGGACTCGGATTTCGTTTTCTTTCTCATCGAATCGCCCTTGACCGGAAGCTTGTGGGCCTGATGCACGAGCC
>NZ_JBVGOY010000042.1:0-358 GCF_058188655.1 Macrococcus sp. CoH-51_TC_04 | reverse complement strand
CATTGTCGGTCTCCCACCAGTTGACGAAGCGCTACAGCCGTTGATGATACGCATCGTAACTGAGCGCCTTCGACAAGAGATTACTGAGTAAGTTAGCTATAGTAAATAAATCGCAACTACTCACAAAAACAAACAAAACCTTATTTCGGCCTGTGCTCGCTCCACGGGCCTCAAAATTTTTGGAGTACTACTCAAATGGGTATCAAGAAACTCACCCTCGCTGATCTCGACGCACAAGCAACCGGACCGATCTGGTGCGTGAACTCGGCAGCTGCATCGAAGTACGAACTGTCCGGCAACGTCGTTCTCGACATTCCGCACACCAACGGCGCAAAGTCTGACCCACTGGTGATCCGCC
>NZ_JBVGOY010000041.1:0-361 GCF_058188655.1 Macrococcus sp. CoH-51_TC_04 | reverse complement strand
GGAGACTCTGCGGTACGTGACGGTTCAGGAATCGGACCGCCGCACGTTGCCGGATCGCTTCACAGCCGACCGCTCCGGCTTCGTTTCCGACCTGACTGCACTGCGTCAACGGTTCATCGCCTGACAAGAGTCGGAGGAGCGCTCTAGGCTCTGGTCATGTTCCGTAGCGCGTTCGCCTTCGTTGCCACCGTGTGGTGGTTGGTGTTCGTCGCGCATTTCGGAATCGTCGTTCTAATCACGGTCGCCGGTGGCCAAGGCTCACTGCCCGCGGCCGTGGTGTGGATCGCATGGGCCACCCTCGTCGCGCACTACTTCCTTCGACGGTTCGCACTCGGACGGTGGCAACACCGCCGCAACATCC
>NZ_JBVGOY010000040.1:0-377 GCF_058188655.1 Macrococcus sp. CoH-51_TC_04 | reverse complement strand
CCTGGTCGCGGGCCTGACGGCCTGCACGCCGATTCGAAATCGGCTTATGACGCCAGACCCGCCGGTCAAAGAACAGCAGCGAGCGTCCGCGCTCTACTTCCGCGACGAGTACCAACCGAACGTCGAGAAGGTCCGGTTCACCCAGGACGGCGATCGGCCGGGTCTCGGGGCGGCGTGGAGCGTCAATGCGATCGCAACAGTCGAGGGCAGCGACTACTACGTGATCATCGGGCCGGACAGTGGCGTGGGTTGGGTCGGAGGTACCGGCATACCGCCTGAAGCGCCGACTCCTTCTCCGCACCTCCCCCTGACGGTGGTCTATAGCGACGGGACGTCTGAGGTGATCGAGTGACGACCGCCGCAACACGGATGAAGAA
>NZ_JBVGOY010000039.1:0-430 GCF_058188655.1 Macrococcus sp. CoH-51_TC_04 | reverse complement strand
GGTCTGTTTCCGTAATTATCCTTAGAAAGGAGGTGATCCAGCCGCACCTTCCGATACGGCTACCTTGTTACGACTTCACCCCAATCATCTGTCCCACCTTCGACGGCTAGCTCCTAAAAGGTTACTCCACCGGCTTCGGGTGTTACAAACTCTCGTGGTGTGACGGGCGGTGTGTACAAGACCCGGGAACGTATTCACCGTAGCATGCTGATCTACGATTACTAGCGATTCCAGCTTCATGTAGTCGAGTTGCAGACTACAATCCGAACTGAGAATGGTTTTATGGGATTTGCTTGACCTCGCGGTTTTGCTGCCCTTTGTACCATCCATTGTAGCACGTGTGTAGCCCAAATCATAAGGGGCATGATGATTTGACGTCATCCCCACCTTCCTCCGGTTTGTCACCGGCAGTCTCTCTAGAGTGCCCAAC
>NZ_JBVGOY010000003.1:0-190064 GCF_058188655.1 Macrococcus sp. CoH-51_TC_04 | reverse complement strand
TATGGAGCTGACGAATACTAATCGATCGAAGACTTAATCAATTTTATAGATTTTTTATTCGGGATTGCCGGGTAGAATCTAATATATCTTACTTACTTTATCTAGTTTTGAAAGTATAAACTATTTATTCTTTCATTTGTCTGGTGACGATGGCAGAGAGGTCACACCTGTTCCCATACCGAACACAGAAGTTAAGCTCTCTAGCGCCGATGGTAGTTGGTCTTACGATCCGCGAGAGTAGGACGTTGCCGGGCAATACATAAATGGATGCGATGAGCCGCACATTGGGGACCTGTTAGGTCTCTTTTTTTTATGTCTTAATTTAAGTGAAATTATTTGCTTCTTTATATTCGAAGTCAATTTTATTGTGAGATATAATAGTATAGATAGAGATAACCAAAAGAGGGATGATGAACTTGAATACTCCTATATTGAATCAAATGAAAACGCACTTTGAAAATTTGGAGCCTATTTCATTGCATGTACCGGGTCATCATTATAATACGATTGGTCATCTGAGTGAAGTCCAATTTAAATATGATGTGACGGAGATAGAAGGGATGGATGATTATCATCATCCTGAATCGATAATTCTTGAAAGTGAAAAGAAATTAACGAGAAATCAATTATACGAATCTAAATACTTAGTTGGAGGTACAACGAGTGGTATTTTGTCAGCAATATTAGGATTCTTACATAAATCTCAGCATGTAGATGGGTATCGTATTGCGATTATGAGGAATGCACATAAATCTATAATTAATGCTATCAATATAGCGAAAGCAAATACTTATATACTTCCTACAAAAATTTCTGAGGCTACAAATGAATATTCAGGTGTAGACTTAGATCAAGTTAATCATGATATTCTAAAAAATGTAGAAGTAGTTGTATTAACTTATCCTAACTATTTTGGAGAAACATATCATATAAAAAAAATTATAGAATTTTTTCGATCAAGAAATATTGTTACTATAATAGATGAAGCTCACGGTGCACATTTTGATATTTCTACTTCTTTTCCAAGTTCATCTATTAACTATGGCGCAGATATCATTGTGCAGTCATATCACAAAACATTACCAGCCTTTACGATGAGTTCAGTGATGCATATTAGAAAAGATAACCTATATATTGAAGATGTGTGGCGTATGTGTTCGATACTTCAATCTTCTAGTCCATCTTATATGTTAATGTTAGGATTAGAGCACGCGCATCAATTCTACTTGGATTATGATGAGATGCTGTTTTTCCATAGGCGTCAAGAATTGATTGATACGTTTAGAAAAAAGGGATTTCAGGTGATTACTCCTAGTGATCCTTTAAAATTAATGATAACCCATCAAGAATTCTCAGGGTTTCAAATTGCTGAATTATTAGCACAGCATCATATATACACGGAGTTAAGCAACGGAAAATTTTCACTGATTATCCTCCCTTTATGGCATAATGGGGATAGATATCCATTTAAAACGTTATTGGAAAGAATAAAACAATTAAAGATTGAACATGTTGCTTTAAAGGATATTATCATAAAAGAAAATGATATTTTATTAAACAAAAATAGTTCAGATGGTGTTATTAATTATCGAACGCAATCTGATTTAAAAAAATGGATTCCTATAAGTGAAAGTGAAGGGTATTTTTCAGTTCAGCCAATCGTGCCATATCCACCAGGGATACCTTTAATTATGCAAGGAGAAGAGATTAAAAAAGCTGCGATTGAGGGCTTAGCACAGTATATATCTAATGGTGGAAAGGTACACGGCATTAAAGAAGGAAATATTTTAGTTTATCAATAGTTAGGAGAAGATTATGTCTTATTTTATAACAATCGAAGGGCCAGAAGGTTCTGGAAAAACAACGGTAATCAAAGCGATCGCTGATCAATTAATAGCGCGCTTTGATGTGGTTTGCACAAGAGAACCTGGAGGTATAAAAATTAGTGAGGACATTCGAAAGATATTGCTAGATGAAGCGAATGTAATGGATTATCGTACGGAAGCATTATTATTTGCTGCAAGCAGACGGCAACATCTTGTTGAAAAGGTGTTGCCAGCAATTCAAAAAGGGGAAATTGTAATTTGTGATCGTTTTATAGATAGTTCATTAGCATATCAAGGCTATGCTAGAGGGATTGGAATGGATGAAATTCGCTCTATTAATGAATTTGCGATTGAAGGTAAATATCCAGATTTAACATTGTATCTTAAAGTAAGTGCAGAAATCGGTTTAAATCGTATTAAAGATAATTCACGTGAAACAAATCGTCTAGATAAAGAAGCGATTGATTTTCATGAACAAGTAGTTGAAGGATATGATATATTAGCCGCACAGTATCCCGATCGTATTCGTATTATTGATGCTGAACAGTCACCGGAGCAAGTGGTATCAGAAAGTATGAAATGGATTAATCAGTTATTGAATTAATTTATGATATAATTTAATAAAGAGGTGTTTAATATGAAAATGGTAATAGCAATCGTACAGGACCAAGATAGCCAGACGTTATCTGATGAACTAACTAAGCATAACTTTAGAACTACTAAATTAGCATCAACAGGTGGTTTTCTGCGTGCAGGGAATACGACATTCTTATGTGGTGTAGAAGATGAACGTGTTGATGAATTATTGAATCTTATCAATATGAAATGCAGAAATAGAGAGCAGACGATTACGCCAGTTACGCCAATGGGTGGAAACGCCGATGCATATATTCCTTTCCCAGTCGAAGTAGAAGTTGGTGGAGCAACTGTATTTGTTATGCCGATTGAACAATTTCATCAGTTTTAATTAAGCTGCGCTAAGCGGCTTTTTCAATATATTTAAAGGAGTTTAAGATGCAACAACAATTAATGCAAGCAATAAAAAATGATAAGCTCAGTCATGCATATTTGTTTGAAGGTTCTAATATGCAGGCATTAAAAGAAGAAGCAATCATTTTCGCTTCAGCAATTATTTGTGGCGATGATGAAGTTTGTCATTCTAGAATAGCTGCCCATAATCATTCGGATTTTATTATTATGGAAACTGATGAAGCTACGATAAAAAAAGAGATGATTGAAGAAGTACTTCATAAAATGAACCAAAAGCCGATTGAAGGATCATATAAAGTATATATTATCGTTGATTTTGACAAAGTGACAACACAAGGGGAGAACAGCATTCTTAAATTCCTGGAAGAGCCACCAGGGAATACAATTGCATTATTGTTAACAAGTGCACCAAATGAAATATTGCCAACAATTCATTCGCGATGCCAGCATATTTCAGTACAGAACAGACAGGATATCTCATTAACGTTAAGTGGGCAAGTCCCTACGCCTTTACTAATGACATTATCCAAATTAATGATGAGTGAGGACGAGGCAATTTCTTGGTATACAGAGAAAAATTTTGGGGAAGTTCGAAGCCAGGTTGTAACTTGGCTACAGACATTATTAAATGGGGATATGATGGGGCTTATTCAAGTTTCACAATTACAATCACACATCTCAGAACGCGTATATCAACAAATTGCATTGGATATGGTGCAATTATTTCTGCAGGACATACTATATCTTCAACTGAATGAACAGTCAGTAAGAAGCTATCCTGATTATGAAGTTGCCATACAACGTATCAGTCAAAAAATTACGATTCAACAATCAATTAATATGATAGAAGCAGCGCTTAATGCAAAGCAAAAATTATTACAATATGTAAATGCAACATTAGTGTTTGAGCAGATGGCAATAAAAATTGTAGGTGAGGTTAGAGCATGATAGAAATTATAGGTGTCAAGTTTCACAGAGCTGGGCGTACAGAATATTATAGTCCAGGGCATGAACAATTTAATAAGAATGAGTATGTCGTAATCAATCATAAGAAACGTGGTATGGAATTAGCACGCGTCGTAATACCTAATAAGGAAATTAATGAAGATGAAGTTGTAATGCCAGTTGCGGTTATTCATAGAAGAGCGACTGAAGAAGATCTTATAAAGTATGAACAGAACATGGTAGATGCGGATATTGCACTTGAAATATGTAAAAAACACGTTAAAAATCATGAACTCGATATGCGCCTCGTCAATGCAGCTTACACATTAGATAAAGGGAAGATTATATTTAATTTTACTGCAAGCGAACGTGTGGACTTTAGAGAACTTGTAAAAAGTTTAGCATATGATTTGAAAACACGTATAGAGCTTAGACAAATTGGTGTTAGAGATGAGGCAAAGATTTTGGGTGGCATAGGACCTTGTGGTAGAAGTCTATGTTGTGCAACGTATCTTGGAGACTTTGAGCCTGTATCTATTAAGATGGCGAAAGATCAAAATTTGTCATTAAATCCCACGAAAATTTCAGGCGCATGTGGGCGGTTGATGTGCTGTCTAAAATATGAAAATGATTATTATGAAGAAACAAGAAATAAACTACCGGATATCGGTGCAATTATTGATACACCGCATGGTAAAGGAAAAGTTATCGGACTTAATATCTTAGATGTTACAATGCAGATAAAAGTACCGGAAATTGAAGCACCAATTGAATTCCATATTGACGAAGTAGAAGTTTAGGGGGGCTAGAATTGAATCGAGACGAAATGTTGATGAGACTTTCGCAACTTGAAAAAGACATTAATCAAATTAATGAAAGCTATGATCACTTAAAAACAATGGTTGTAGAACTCATTGAGGAAAATGTCACGTTAAATTTAGAAAACGATAACTTACAGATGTTTATACATGAACCAAAACAAGAAGAGGCGAAAGTACCAAAGAAACATAAAGTACTGCAAAGTAAAGACAATCTTGCAATGCTTTACGCAGAGGGTTTTCATATATGCCCCACAGACTTATTCGGAAAACACCGTGGGGGCGAAGGCTGTATTTTCTGCTTAAATTTATTATCTGATCACAAATAAAAGAGGGCGAAGGGCCTTTTTTTATTAGGGAGGGAAAAATGTTAAAAGAAAATGAACGATTCGATCAGCTTTTGAAAGAAAATCTATCTATCATTCAAAATGATGATGTATTTTCGTTCTCAACAGATGCGTTATTGCTAGCCCATTTCACACAATTACGTGCGAAGGATCAAATAATTGATCTCTGTTCGGGTAATGGGGTTATACCTTTACTCTTGTCGTCTCGTACAACAATGACTATAGAAGCGATAGAGATTCAAGATGCATTAGTTGATATGGCAGTACGTACAATCCAGTATAATGATTTGATATCTCAAATAAAAATGCATCATATGGATCTCAAAGATGTTGGTAGTACATTCTTACCAAGTCAATTTGATGTCGTTACATGCAACCCACCTTATTTCAGGGAGAATCAATCTTATCAACATTTAAAGGAAGCGCATCGTATTGCACGTCATGAAGTAATGTGTACATTCATGGATTGTGTACGTGCTGCAAACCACCTACTTAAGCAAGGTGGCAAGATGGTGATTGTTCAACGTGCAGATCGATTAGCAGATGTTATTGTGGATATGAGAACCGGAGGCATTGAACCGAAGCGACTCATTCCTATTTACTCCAAAAAATCTAAAACTCAAGCGATTACTGTTATTGTTGAGGGGATTAAAGGTGGTAAACCAGATTTGAAATTACAACCGCCATTTTATATATATAACGATGACGGAACTTATAGTTCAGAGATGAATGGCGTTTATTATGGATAAACACTATATCTATATTCTGAAATGCGCAGATGATTCCCTTTACACAGGATATACAACACATTTAGATAGAAGGTTAGCTGTACATAGTAGCGGAAAAGGTGCGAAATATACAAGGGTAAGGTTACCTGTTGAACGCGTATATGAGGAAAGCTTTGATTCAAAACGAGAAGCTATGCAAAGAGAATATGCGATAAAACAAATGACAAGAGCTCAGAAACTTAAGCTCATAAAAGGAGACTTAGCATGACCGGGGTATTATACTTAGTAGGTACACCAATAGGAAATCTAGAGGATATTACATTTCGAGCGGTTAGAATATTAAAAGAAGTAGATTGTATTTACTGTGAAGACACGCGTGTCACAAGAACTTTGACGATGCATTATAATATTGATACGCCTCTGAAGAGTTACCATGAACATAATAAAAATAAAGTCACCGATCAGCTGATTGAAACATTGGTATCCGGCAATCATATCGCACTTGTATCAGATGCAGGGTTACCACTAATTAGTGACCCAGGTTATGAACTCGTAGTAGAATGTCGTGATAAAGGAATTAGAATAGAAACAATACCTGGTCCAAATGCTGCACTCTCAGCACTTATGACAAGTGGCATTGCTTCATATTCATTTATTTTTGATGGTTTTTTGCCACGTAAAGATAAGGAGAAGAAAAAGAGGTTACAAACTTTAATGGAACTCCCTCATACGGCGATTATATACGAATCACCATTTCGTGTGAAACACACGATTGAAACAATAATGGAAATTGATGCAACAAGAAAAGTATCTATTGCAAGAGAATTAACTAAGAAATTCGAACAAGTAGAAACAGCTAATGTCAAAGAAATCTATAACAAGTTAGACAATGAAATCAACTTGAAGGGTGAATTTGTAATCATAATCGATGCAGTAAGCGAAGCGGATAAAGTACATTGGTGGGCAGAGCTTACGGTATATGAGCATGTGATACATTATATTGAAACAGGTATGCGATCTAAAGAGGCAATCAAACAAGTCGCAGTCGATAGAGATATAAAGAAGAATGAAGTATATGAAATTTATCATATTGAACATTAAAAAAGGTGCCCTGCGGCACCTTTTTTAATGGATATAGTATTTATTTTTCTTCTTGCGCTTCTTTTTCTTCTATTTCTTTAAGTAATTGTGCAATACCTTCTTTACTTAACACAAGTTTACCGCCAGCTAATAGATAGTTATCTTCAGAAACATCGCCTGTCACGGCACAAGTCATGCTAGGTTTATATTTCTTTAAAATAATTTTATCGGCGTCTGTATAAATTTCTAAAGCATCTTTCTCAGCAATATCTAAAATACGTCGTAATTCGATCGGAATAACAACACGTCCTAATTCATCAACTTTTCTTACAATACCTGTAGATTTCATTTTATTTCCTCCATATAATTGTATATTTGATAATATCAGTAAATTCGACACTCGAATTAAATTGTTCGACATTTGTCTTAATTAGAGTGTACTACCTTTTTTTTACAAAGTCAATGGAATAAGGTTATATATATAATTTGTAATGAAATAGTAATGTTTGTTAATTATAGTTAATATTATTTGATGTTTATTATTTGTATGTTTTTTTAAAACATGTCGAATTGTAAGTATTAGTAATATTGAAAAAAACCTTTATTTTATGTATATTTAATAAGTAAAGACGAGGAGGATTTCATATGACGAACAATACTTTTTACGTTACGACCCCTATTTATTATCCAAGTGGGAAGTTACATATAGGACATGCATATTCAACGGTAGCTGGAGATGCAATTGCACGCTATAAAAGAATGCAAGGCTATGATGTTAAATACTTAACGGGTACAGATGAACATGGTCAAAAGATTCAAGAAAAAGCTCAAGCTGCTGGTAAATCTGAAATTGAATATTTAGATGAAATCATCGCAGATATTCAAGCACTATGGAAAAAATTAGATATCTCTAATGATGACTTCATTAGAACGACAGAAGATAGACATAAAGTTGTGGTAGAAAAAGTATTTGAGAGATTATTGGAGCAAGGGGATATTTATCTAGGCGACTATGAAGGTTGGTACTCTGTACCTGATGAGACGTTCTATACTGAAACGCAACTTGTAGATCCTATTTATGAAGGAGAAAAAATTGTTGGGGGTAAGAGTCCAGATTCTGGGCATCCGGTGCAACTTGTCAAGGAGGAAAGTTATTTCTTTAAGTTGAGTAAATATACAGATCGTTTAATTGAATACTATGATGCACATCCAGACTTCATCCAGCCTGTTTCACGTAAAAATGAAATGCTGAATAATTTCATTAAACCAGGTCTTGAAGACTTAGCAGTATCACGAACTTCATTTGATTGGGGAATTAAAGTTCCATCTAATCCGAAGCATGTTGTTTACGTCTGGATAGATGCGTTAACGAATTATATCTCGGCACTTGGATATTTATCTGAAGATGAGACAGAATTTAATAAGTACTGGCCTGCTGATGTACATATTATGGCAAAAGAAATTGTGCGTTTCCATACAATTATCTGGCCAGCGTTATTAATGGCGTTAGATTTACCTCTTCCTAAGAAAATTTTTGCTCATGGCTGGATTCTTATGAAGGATGGCAAGATGAGTAAATCTAAAGGAAATGTCGTGGATCCTCATATATTAATCGATCGTTATGGCCTAGATGCCGTTCGTTATTATTTAATGAGAGAGCTGCCATTTGGATCAGATGGTGTATTTACTCCGGAAGCTTTCGTAGATCGTACAAACTTTGATTTAGCCAACGATCTCGGTAATCTGGTAAACCGTACGATAGCCATGATTAACAAATATTTTGACGGTAACCTTACCGGATACAAAGGGCAAATGCATACAGTTGATGCAGAAATTGAAGATCTAGCAGTAGCAACTAAGAAAGCTTATGATAATGCGATGGAAAATATGCAGTATTCAGTTGCTTTACAAGAAGTATGGAAATTAATTTCACGTACTAATAAATATATTGATGAAACAACACCGTGGATTCTTATTAAAGATACGTCCCAAAAAGAACTCTTAGAGAGCGTAATGTATCATCTTGTTGAGAATATTCGCTTTGCAGCGGTATTGTTACGTCCATTCTTAACAGAAGCACCGTATAAAATCTTTGAACAGTTAAATTTAAAAGACAATGTACTTTATGAATTTGATAGTTTAAACACTTATGGACATATTACGGAACTTAAAGTAGTGGAAAAAGCGACACCGATTTTTCCGAGATTAGATGTAGAAGCAGAAGTGGAATTTATTAAAGGTACAATGCAACCACCTGTATCTGAGAAAAATGAAGCTGAAGATAAAAGTGAAATCACAATTGATGTATTCGATAAAATAGAATTAAAGGCAGCAACAATTATTGATGCAGATTACGTGAAGAAGGCTAAGAAACTGCTGAAAATTCAAGTAGACTTAGGTAATGAAAAACGCCAAATTGTATCAGGTATTGCAGAATTCTATAATCCAGAGGATATCATTGGCAAAAAAGTAGTAGTCGTTACAAATCTAAAGGCGGTAGAACTACGTGGTGAGAAATCAGAAGGTATGATTCTTTCTGCTGAGAAAGATGGACAATTAACACTTGTAAGCTTACCAAGCACGATTGAAAATGGTTCTATCGTTAAATAAATAGGAGTGATTTTGTGTTAATCGATACACATGTACATTTAAACGCAGACCAATATGATGAAGATTTACAGGAAGTTATTGATAGAGCACGTAAAAATGGAATAGACCGTATGATTGTCGTGGGATTTGATGAAAAAACGATTAAACGGACAATGAAATTAATAGAGGATTATGATTTCGTATACGGTGTTATTGGGTGGCATCCAGTTGATGCTATCGATTTCACTGATGAGTATTACGAATGGATAAAAGAACTTTCAAAACATCCTAAAATTGTTGCGATTGGTGAAATGGGTCTTGATTATCACTGGGATAAGTCTCCAAAAGATATACAAAAAGAAGTATTTAAGCGACAAATTCAACTTGCAAAAGAAGTGAAACTTCCAATTGTTATTCATAATCGTGAAGCAACTCATGATGTAATTGAAATATTGAAATCAGAAAATGCCCAAGAAGTTGGCGGCGTAATGCATAGCTTCAGTGGCAGCCCAGAAACTTGCGATGAAGTATTAAAACTAAACTTTGTTATTTCTTTAGGGGGACCTGTAACGTTTAAAAATGCCAAACAGCCTAAAGAAGTTGCGAAGCATGTACCACTCGATAAACTACTTGTTGAAACAGATGCGCCGTATTTAACACCGCATCCTTATCGTGGAAAGCGTAATGAACCGATGCACGTAAAGTTGGTGGCAGAAGAGATTGCGGAACTACGCGGTATCACATTAGAAGAGGTGGCACTACAAACAACAGCTAACGCTGAGAGATTATTTAAAATGGCAAATAGGGATTAAATAACTTTAGCGATAAAGACCACGTATTACTCACGTGGTCTTTTATATATATATAACGTATAATATTTAGTTGTATAAAAGTAAAGGATAGATATATATGAAAATTAACGAAATTATTGTAGTGGAAGGTAAAGATGATACAACACGTGTAAAGCTTGCAGTAGAATGTGATACGCTTGAAACGAATGGTTCTGCTATTAACGAAGAGACCATTGAAGCGATTAGACATGCAGCCGAAGTGAGAGGTGTTATTGTACTTACAGATCCTGATTACCCAGGAAATAAAATCAGGAAGACGATTGAAAGTCATGTACCTGCAGTAAAGCATGCGTTTATTGATGCTGATATTGCTGTAAGTAAACGTGGTAAGATTGGTATCGAACATGCACCCATTGAAGCAATTCAAGATGCATTAATGCATGTATCAACGCCGTTTGATTATACTTCTGAAACGGTAAGTAAAGCGTTTTTAGTAGATAACGGCTTAATTATCGGTCCTTATGCGAAGGAAAAAAGGAAGCAAGTATGCAAGTACTTAAGAATCGGTTATTGTAATGGAAAGCAATTATTTCATAGACTCAATGCTTTCGGTATAACTGAGCAGGATGTAAAGCAAGCACTATATGATAAAGGAGAGGAATAATGGAATATAACGATATTGCAACACCAACAAGAACGAAACAGTTATTAGATCAATACGGGTTTAAGTTTAAGAAAAGTCTTGGCCAGAATTTTCTTGTGGATACAAATGTCATCAGAAATATAATTGAGGCTGCAGGTATAGATAAGACGTCAGGTGTGATTGAAATTGGTCCTGGAATGGGGAGTTTAACTGAACAATTAGCAAAACACGCGAAACAAGTCTTAGCATTTGAAATAGACCAGCGACTTATACCGATACTAGGAGAAACGTTAAGTCCTTATGATAATGTAACTGTAATCAACGAGGATATATTAAAAGCAGATGTAGCTTCTGCTATAGAAACGTATCTACATCATTGCGATGAAATTTTCGTTGTGGCCAATTTACCTTATTATATTACAACGCCGATATTAATGGGCTTACTGGAAAAAAACTTGAATATTAACAGTTACGTGGTGATGATGCAAAAAGAAGTAGGAGAGCGTTTGTCTGCAATCCCTTCAACAAAAGCGTATGGTTCATTATCCATTGCAGTGCAGTACTATACGGATGTGAAACGTATTATGGTTGTTCCTAAAGGTGTCTTTATGCCCCCGCCGAATGTAGACTCTCTCGTAGTTAAGCTGACAACATTAGAGAGCCCTCGTGTAGATGTTGAAGACGAAACGTTGTTCTTTAAGTTAACTAGAGGTGCTTTCGTCCAGCGCAGGAAGACAATCTTAAATAACTATATGAGCTTGATACAAGATAGTAAGGAGCACAAAGAACGTATTATTGAATGGCTTGAGGCAAGTGGCGTAGCACCTTCACGTCGTGGAGAGAGCCTTAATTTAAATGATTATGCACAACTTTCAAATAATATGAAAAAGTATCCAGAGTTGGTGATTTAAAACATTGACAACAGAAAATAAAATTGTTAAAATTAAAAATTTTATTGACTATTTTTCATTATAATGCTAAAATGAAGGGCATAGCGAGGTGGGTCATTATGCCAAAAACATTAGTAGACATCAAAAAAATTCTTGACTGTCAGTTGGGTAATCGAATTGTATTAAGAGCTAATGGAGGACGTAAAAAGTTAATTGAGCGTCGTGGTGTGCTTAAAGAAACTTATCCATCAGTTTTCGTGGTCGAACTAGACCAGGAGCAACATAATTTTGAGCGTGTGTCTTATACATACACGGACGTTTTAACAGAAAACGTGCAAGTTACATTTGTAAATGATCAACAAGAAGAATTTCTTGTACAATAATTAGTGAAGCATATTCTCTACGTAGAGAATATGCTTTATTTTTTATTTTCTTTATCAATCTACAATTTAGAAATCGAATTGTGATAAAATAACTGTATTAATTAATTGAGCGAGGACGAGATATGATTTATGAGAATGCACCAGCTAAAATAAATTTGACACTAGATACACTATATAAAAGAAATGATGGCTATCATGAAGTAGAAATGATAATGACAACAGTAGACTTATATGATCGACTGACTTTTGAGAAGAGAAAAGATAAAAAAATTGTACTCAAAATAGAGCATCGATACGTGCCAAACGATCATAGAAACTTAGCTTATAAGGCTGCAGAACTTATGATAGAGCGTTACAATATAAAATGCGGAGTAACGATTACGCTCGATAAAACAATTCCGATAGCGGCAGGTCTAGCAGGAGGTTCTAGTGATGCTGCTGCCACATTTCGCGGAATGAACAAACTGTTTGAATTGAACCTATCACTTGAAACTTTAGCAGAACTGTCAAGTGAAATTGGGTCAGATATTCCATTTTGTATATACGGAAGAACGACACTATGTACAGGCCGTGGTGAAGTACTTGAACATTTACCGAAGCCACCTTCATGCTGGGTAATCTTAGCTAAACCTGAGATCAGTGTATCGACGCAAGAGGTTTATAGTGCACTTGATCTATCACAAGCACATGAACAGATTGAAAATGAGAAATGCAGACGTGCCATTGAAGCAGGAGATTACCTGGAGATGATACGCGCTTTAGGGAATAGGCTAGAAGCTGTAACGATAGAAATGCATCCTGTTATTCAAATGCTTAAAGAAACGATGATGAAAGCCGGAGCAGATGCTGCTATGATGAGCGGCAGTGGACCTACTGTATATGGATTAGCAGCAAAAGAACGCCAAGCTAAAAGCGTAGTCAATGCATTAAAAGGATGTTGTAAAGAAGTATATATGGTAAGGATGCTGGGGTAGGGAAAACCGAACATTTGTGGTATATTAAACATACATCATGCGTAAATGAGGGATTTTATGAAATTTAAGAGGAGTGAACGTATCGTCTACATGACGAGTTATTTGCTAAGCCATCCAAATGAGCTTGTGCCATTAACCTACTTTGTAGAAAAGTTTGGACAGGCTAAGTCTTCAATTAGCGAGGACGTACAAATTATTAAAGATACTTTTGAAAAAGAAGAGATTGGAATTATCACAACAACAGCTGGAGCGAGTGGTGGAGTAACGTTCAGACATAGAATGTATTATGATGAAGCCGAAGGACTGATCAGAACATTATGTAATATGTTGCAGGAGGAGGAAAGACTGCTTCCTGGAGGTTATTTATTCATGTCAGATGTTGTGGGTAATCCGAGATTGCTTGGGCAAGTGGGAAAACTGATTGCTACAATGTATATGAATGAAGAAATAGATGCAGTAGTTACCATAGCGACAAAAGGAATCTCATTGGCGAATGCAGTAGCCAGCATTTTAAACTTACCGGTTGTAGTAATAAGAAAAGATAACAAAGTAACGGAAGGTTCTACGGTTTCTATCAACTATGTATCTGGATCTTCGAGAAAGATAGAGACGATGGTATTATCAAAGCGCACGCTTCCTGAAGGTTCGAAAGTTTTGGTTGTTGATGATTTCATGCGTGCAGGAGGCTCTATAACAGGGGTCATGAATTTAATGAATGAGTTTAAAGCAACAGTAAAAGGGGTAACAGTATTAGTAGAATCGAAAGAAGTTAAGAATCGTTTAATTCAGGACTATACCTCTTTGGTTAAATTATCTAATGTAGATGAATATAATCAATCTTTTACTGTTGAAGAAGGTAATTGCTTAGACAAATTTTCTGAAGCAGGGAGAAATTAACATGAAAAATATTTATTCTAAAAATGCGCCAGAAGCAATCGGGCCATATTGTCATGCTGTTGTTGTAAACAATATGGTTTATACAAGCGGTCAAATTCCTTTGACATTACAAGGTGAATTAGTCAGTGAAGATGTTCAGGAACAAACAAAGCAAGTGCTGGACAACTTATCTGCCGTTCTTGTAGATAGCGGTGCTCATTTGGATAGTGTGGTAAAAACGACAATCTTTATTAGTGATATGAATGACTTTCCGTTAATTAATGAAGTTTACGGTGAATATTTTAATACCCATTTACCAGCAAGAAGCTGTGTTGAAGTGAGTAGATTACCAAAAGACGTAAAAGTTGAAATTGAAGCGGTGGCCCTGAAACTATAAACGATCATTAACTTACATTTATATTAGGAGGCTATTCAGAATGAAGGTCACAGATGTAAGAATGAGGAAGTTAGTTACGGATAGTAGGATGAAAGCTTTAGCATCCATTACGTTGGATGAAGCGTTTGTAATACATGATTTGAGAGTGATTGACGGAAATAATGGTCTTTTTGTAGCGATGCCAAGTAAACGAACATCTGATGGAGAATTCCGTGATATCGCACATCCTATTAACAGCGAAATGCGACAAGAAATTCAAGAAGCAGTTATGAAAGTTTACGATGAAACAGAAGCGGTTGAACCTAGTACAAGTGCTATAGATATCGCTGATAGTGCTACAAGTGAAGTATCATCACAATTAGAAGAGTCTGATTCAGATACGACGTTATCAGAAGATTTAAAAGCATAAAAAAGGTAGGCAGATGCCTATCTTTTTTTTTAATGGATTGTTGGCACTTTCGAAATTTGCTTTCAATGCCTTCCGGAAATTGCCCTAAATAGATAAAAAATATGTTAAAATATTATAGACTGGGTACTTAAGAAAAGATGCTCTATCATAAACTATAATATCACTCAAAATGGAGGACATATGATGACAAGACAAGCTGTTATTCTCGCTGCAGGTAAAGGGACGAGAATGAAGTCGAAACTTCACAAAGTGTTGCATCCTGTCTGTGGTAAGCCGATGGTGAAACATGTCATAGATAATATTAAGAAAGCAGACGTTACTGAAATCGTAACGATTGTGGGATACGGTGCCGAAGATGTAAAGGCTGCTTTACGAGATCAATCATTATTCAGTATGCAAAGTGAGCAACTTGGTACTGCGCATGCTGTACAAATGGCTGCAGAACATTTAGAAGGTAAACAAGGAACAACAATTGTCATTTGTGGAGATACGCCATTAATCTCTGAAGAAACAATTGCCGGATTTATTGCGCATCATGAATTAACAGGTGCAAAAGCGACGATTCTTTCCGCTAAGACAAATACACCATTTGGCTACGGTAGAATTATTCGCGATACACATGGTGCAGTAGAGCGCATTGTTGAAGAGAAGGATGCTTCGATAGAAGAGCGACTAGTAAATGAAGTGAGTTCGGGAACATTCTGCTTTGATAACGCATTGTTATTCGAACTGCTTGGACAAGTCGATAACAACAACGCACAAGGCGAGTACTATCTTCCGGATGTAATCAAATTACTACGTGAAAGAAATGAACTTGTTGAAGCATATGTCACTGAAGATTTTAGTGAAACATTAGGGATTAATGATAGATATAATTTATCAATAGCAGAACAAACGCTACGTTTAAGAATTAACAAACAACATATGATGAATGGTGTAACCATTATTGATCCATTAACGACATACATAGAATCGGATGTAGTCATCGGTAGCGACACAATTATTGAACCGAATGTGATGTTAAAGGGAAGCACGCAAATTGGTAATGATGTCATCATTACTTCCGGTAGTACTATTTCAGATAGTAAGATTGCCGACAACGTAACAATAAAGCATTCTGTAATCGCTGAATCTGAGGTGGGTGACTCTACGACAATTGGACCGTTTGCTCAATTAAGACCGGGAAGTCTCTTGGGAACGGATGTAAAGGTTGGAAATTTTGTAGAGATCAAAAAAGCAAAGTTGGATGATGAAGCAAAAGTGTCACATCTAAGCTATATAGGAGATGCACAGATCGGTGCTAGAACGAATATAGGCTGTGGAGCCATTACTGTCAATTATGATGGTACAAATAAATTTAAAACAATTGTTGGGAAAGATGCGTTTATCGGTTGCAACTCGAATCTAGTTGCACCTGTTACAATTGGCGATGAATCCTTTATCGCAGCAGGTTCTACCATTACTGATGATGTACCTGAAAAAAGTCTGGCACTAGGTCGTGCGCGTCAGACAACTAAAGATGGCTATTATGATAAATAAATATTCATATTTCAAAACGGAGGCTTAAAAAATGATGAACAGCGAATATAAGAATACGTCTTTAAAAATCTTTGCATTAAATGGTAATAAACCTTTAGCAGAGGAAATTGCTAAAGTCGTAGGTATTCCTTTAGGAAAATCAAGTGTTAAACGTTTTAGTGACGGGGAAGTTCAAATTAATATTGAAGAAAGTATTCGAGGATGTGATGTATTCATCGTTCAACCTACTTCAAATCCTGTTAACGAACGCTTAATGGAACTATTAATTATGATTGACGCACTAAAGCGTGCTTCAGCAGAAACTATTAACATCGTTATGCCATATTATGGCTATGCAAGACAAGATCGTAAAGCAAGAAGTCGGGAACCAATTACGGCAAAACTTGTTGCAGATATGATGGAAAAAGCAGGAGCAGACCGTGTAATTGCTCTTGATTTACATGCGCCGCAAATTCAAGGATTCTTCAATATTCCAATTGACCACCTCATGGGTGTTCCGATTCTTTCAGATTATTTCGATGCGAAAGAAAGGATTGACAAAGAGTCTATCGTAGTTGTATCACCTGACCATGGTGGGGTGACACGTGCACGTAAGATGGCAGATCGATTAAAAGCGCCGATTGCGATTATTGATAAACGTCGTCCAAAACCGAATGTAGCAGAAGTTATGAATATTGTAGGAGATATCAATGGTAAGACGGCGATTATCATCGATGATATTATTGATACTGCTGGTACAATTACACTTGCTGCTCAAGCGCTGATTGATAAAGGTGCTAAAGAGGTATATGCATGTTGTACGCACCCTGTACTATCAGGGCCAGCATATCAACGTATCGAGGACTCGGCTATTAAAGAGCTGGTTGTAACAAATTCCATTATTCTACCAGAAGAGAATAAGCCAGCTAAGATTAAGCAATTATCTGTAGGAGAACTTTTAGCACAGGCAATTGTGCGTGTATATGAACAAGAGTCTGTAAGTATTTTATTTGATTAGTAACAAGAAGAAATTGGGTAGGAGCATTCAGTCGTCTAGGCCGTCAATCATAATAGTAAAAAGGGTTTTGTTGCATCTTTCGAAGTAAAAATTAAAAATTAAAAATTATGTTTATTAGTTAAAAATAATGGGTACTTATAATATATCGATGAACACAATAAACGTTTTACAAGCAGGTTTTCACAACTGATGGGTAAACGTAGGAGCGCGATGGTGCGCAAAAAGGAGATTATATTATGACTTCATTAAAAGCAATTATTAGACAAGGTAAACAAACTAAAGGTGAACTAAACAAGATTAGAAATGAAGGTAAGATTCCTGCAGTTGTTTATGGCTACGGTGCATCAAATACTTCAGTTAAAGTAGATGAGCCTGAATTCGTTAAAGTTATTCGTGAAGTTGGGCGCAACGGAGTTATTGAACTAGGAGTGGGTGCAAAAACTATTAAAGTTATGGTTTCAGATTATCAAGTCGATCCTCTTAAAAATAAGGTTACGCATATTGACTTCTTAGCAATTAATATGAAATCTGAATTAACGGTAGATGTTGTTATAAACTTAACAGGCGAAGCTCAAGGTGTTAAAGAAGGTGGCGTAGTTCAACAGCCACTGTTCCAGTTATCTGTAACAGCTACACCAGATGAAATTCCTGAAACGATTGAAGTTGATGTAACTGAATTAAATATCGGAGATTCAATTATGGTAGGAGATTTGAAATCAGGTAAAGCTTATACAATTAATAATGAAGACGATGAAGCGATTGTATCTGTAGTTCCACCAACAGTCGAAGTAGAGTCAGAAGAAGGCGAAGCTGCTGAAGGTGAAGAAGCTTCTGAAGAGGACGCTCAAGGCGAAGAAAAAGCTGAATAATACGTTAGTTTTTAGGGATGAGGCTTATAGTCTCATCTCTTTTTGTGTCTTTAATGAATTATTATTATAATTTGTCTATAATGGAAGTATTATTAATTCGGAGGAATAATTTATGAAGTGCATTGTTGGTTTAGGGAATATTGGAAAGAAGTATGAATTAACAAGACATAATATAGGTTTTATGGTAGTTGATCGTTTGGTTGAATCATATAATTTAGAGCTCAATCAACAGAAATTTAAAGGACTCTATACAATTGCGATGATAAATGGTGAAAAAGTCCTGCTAATAGAACCAATGACATATATGAACTTGTCTGGCGAAGCAGTGAGGCCATTGATGGATTACTTTAATGTTTCAACAGAAGATTTACTTGTATTATATGATGATTTAGATATGCCGCCTGGTAGACTACGCTTACGCCAAAAAGGATCTGCTGGGGGACATAATGGTATTAGATCATTGATTCAGCATCTAGGAACAGATCAGTTTAAAAGAATTAGAATCGGTATTGGTAGACCGACGGGCCATTTAAAGGTCGTTGACTTTGTTTTACAGAAATTTACCCATGATGAAATGATTATTATGGATAAAGTAATAGATCAGACTATTAAGGCGGTAGAGGCATTCATCGCAGGTGAAAGATTTGAAAATATTATGAATCAGTATAATGGTGATGTATGAAACAAATAATAGATAAACTCATATATAAAGATGAGCGATTTCAAGATTATAACAATGCAATCGGTAATAAAAATATACTAATCACTGGATTAAACCCATCTGCAAAAGCAATGATGCTCGCTGAAAGTTATATGCATCATCAAAAACAGATGGTTGTTGTTACAAGCAACCTTTATCAGGCTGAAAGGTTAGAAAGAGATCTCGTACAGCTCGTCAATGAAGAAGATGTCTTCAAATTTCCTGTACAAGATATCATGATTGAAGAATTCTCTACAAAGAGTCCGGACCTTATGCAAGAGCGTATAAGAACCCTCACCCATTTGGCAAAAGGCCAAAATGGGCTATTTCTCATTCCGGTGAATGGGCTTGAGAAATTAATTAGTCAAAAAGAAACATTCCTAAAATATCATTTAGAAATTACGTTAGGTGTTGATATAGACTTAGTGGAATTGCAGCAACGACTCATTGATATGGGATATCAAAAGACAGAACGTGTAACAACATTAGGAGAATTTTCCGTTCGTGGAGGACTCATTGACATATACCCAATGATTGGTGAACCTGTACGTATCGAACTATTTGACACCGAAGTAGACTCGATTCGTGCATTTGATATTGATAGTCAACGTTCGTTGCATAATATAGATAAGGTGGAGTTATCGACTGCAAGTGAATTTATTTTTTCTGCTGAAGATTTAAAGTTGATGTCAGATAATCTCAGCGAAGCATTTGAGAACACACGTACGAAGATTAAGACGAATGTCCGAGATGATTTAAGAGAAACTTATGAAACGGTAAAACTTAATATGACGGAGTTGTTTAGTCATAATATTCTGCGTCGCATGGTTAAATTTGCCTATCGTGAAGAGACGACAATTGCAGATTATTTTAAAGAGGATGCCATCATTGTGATTGATGAATATAATCGTGTGATAGAGGCTAAAGATGCGGCGATTCGAGAAAACAGCGAATTTATGGAATCACTGATCGAATCTGGTCGTGGATTTATTGGTCAGACGTTTATCAAAGAAGGTAGTTTAGAAGCACTTACGAATAAACATAAAGTTGCGTACTTCACTTTATTTACTGCAAGTATGACTGCAGTGATCGATGAGGTTTTTAAGTTTTCATGTAAACCTGTGCAACAATTTTATGGTCAATATGACTTAATGTTCTCAGAGTTTGATCGTTATCGTAAGAATGACTTTAATATAGTGGTGTTAGCAACAAATGATACGCGAAAAGAAAAGATTAAGTCGATGCTCACTGATATGAATCTTCCAGTAACATTTAATATCGATGAAAGCAAGCCTGGTATATCTACAATTGTACAAGGGGATCTTTCAGAAGGGCTCGAACTTCCTTATATGAAACTAGTTGTTATAACGGAGCGAGAACTGTTTAAGTTACGTAAAGAAAAACCAAAACGTACTCAAAAAAAATTATCAAATGCTGAGAAAATAAAATCGTATCAAGAACTAAATATAGGTGATTATGTTGTTCATACACATCACGGTGTTGGCCGTTATCTTGGTGTAGAGACATTGCTCGTTAATAAACTGCATAAAGACTATATTAAGATTCAATATAAAGGTACGGATCAACTGTTTGTCCCTGTTGATCAGATGAGCCAAGTACAAAAATTCGTTGGTTCAGAAGATAAGGATCCAAAGCTCAATAAACTTGGCGGAACAGAGTGGAAAAAAACGAAAGCGCGTGTTCAAAAGAACGTTGAGGATATTGCGGAAGAATTATTAAAGCTCTACCAAGAACGCGAACGCATAGAAGGGTATCAATTTGGTCCGGATACTGAAGAACAAGAAAACTTTGAAATGGACTTTCCGTATGAACCGACGCATGATCAAAAGCAAAGTCTTATCGAAATTAAAGGTGATATGGAAAAAAGTAAGCCGATGGATCGTCTGTTATGTGGAGATGTTGGATACGGTAAAACGGAAGTTGCAATCCGCGCGGCATTTAAAGCTGTTATGGATGGGAAACAAGTTGCGTTCTTGGTACCTACAACAATATTAGCCCAGCAACATTATGAAACAATTATTGAGCGTATGCAGGATTATCCGGTAGAAGTGCAGATGATGAGTCGTTTTAGAACGACGAAAGAAGTTAATGAAACAAAGAAAGGACTCAAATCAGGGTTTGTAGATATCGTTGTCGGAACACATAAATTACTCGGGAAAGATATCGTATACAAAGATCTGGGATTGCTGATTGTAGATGAAGAGCAACGTTTCGGCGTGACGCATAAAGAAAAGATTAAAGCATTAAAGACGAATGTAGATGTATTAACTCTAACAGCGACACCAATTCCAAGAACATTGCATATGAGTTTGTTAGGTGTACGAGATTTATCGGTGATTGAGACGCCGCCAGAAAATAGATTCCCAGTGCAGACTTACGTACTTGAGTACCAGCATAACTTCATAAAAGAAGCGATGGAAAGAGAATTATCAAGGAATGGACAAGTGTTTTACCTTTATAATCGCGTTGCTACCATTTATCAAAAGGCAGAACAGCTCGAGATGATGATGCCTGATGCTAGGATTGCGGTAGCACATGGACAAATGTCTGAAAGAGAATTGGAAGAAACGATGCTCGGCTTTATTAATGGCGAATATGATATTCTTGTTACAACTACGATTATCGAAACAGGGGTGGATGTGCCGAATGCAAATACATTGATAATTGAAGATGCAGATCGTTTCGGATTAAGTCAGCTGTACCAACTGCGCGGACGTGTTGGTCGTAGTAATAGAATTAGTTATGCATACTTCCTTCATGCGCCGAATAAAGTACTCACTGAAGTTGCAGAGCAAAGACTACAAGCGATTAAGGAATTTACTGAACTTGGTTCAGGTTTTAAAATTGCGATGCGTGATCTAAATATTCGTGGTGCAGGGAATCTACTAGGAAAACAACAGCACGGATTCATTGACTCAGTGGGATATGACCTGTATTCAGAAATGCTACAGCAAGCAGTGAATGAAAAACGGGGGATTAAAGAGGAAGAAGCGGTGCCACAATTAGAGGTTGATGTAGAAATAGATGCATATATTCCGGCAGAATATATAAGAGAAGAACAGGCAAAGATTGAATTTTATAAGAAATTACGTAGTGTTACGACAGAGCAGGAACTGATCGATGTCCAAGACGAAATGACCGATCGTTACGGGGAATATCCAGAAGCCGTAGATCACCTCATGAAAATTGTTGAAATTAAAGTAAATGCATTAAGCTTCGGTATTGTACAAGTGAGAGACACAGGAAAATCGATTGAACTGGAAGCTTCAGAAGCAACAACGACTAAAGTTAATGGTGAGCGTTTATTTAAAGCGACAGAATCTTTTGGCAGAGATTTGAAGATTGAATACAAAGATAATAAACTGACATTTATATTAAAGAAACAATCAAATTGGTTATCTGCACTTGTGCAGCTATCTCATCGAATTCAGGAAGGAATTATGATGGATGGAGAATAAGCCAGTCTTTAATAGCGTAATTATCTTAACGCTTACAATGCTATTCGTAAAGGTATTAAGTGCAATATATAGAGTGCCATACCAAAATGTATTAGGGGATACCGGGTTATATGCTTATCAACAAGTGTATCCGCTAATTGCAATTGTCTCAGTGCTATCTTTAAATGCGATTCCCTCCGTTGTCAGTCAGTCGCAGTATGACACTTTATTTATGAAACAGTTAAGAAGTATACTGGCGATGGTTAGTTTACTGAGTTTAGTGTTAATTGTTGTATTTAGTAAACATATTGCATTTCTTATGGGAGATACAGAGCTTGAGCGCATGTTGCAAGTATCTGCATTAGTACTCCTACCATTTCCATTTGTGGCTTTGGCGCGTGGACAGCTTCAAAGAAAACATCAAATGGAGCATATTGCTGTCAGTCAGGTTATTGAACAGATTGTTAGGGTTATAACGATATTGTTTGCAATTACCTTGTTTGTAAAAGCTGATTTTTCAGTGTATGAAAGTGGTAGCATCAGTATATTCGGATCGTTTTTAGGTTTGAGTGCTGCTTATATCTATTTAAAGGTAAAAGGGTTTACGCATCTTGAAAGTAATTATCAAAACAATGAGGTACGAACCTATTATCTCGATTTCTTTACTTTAATATTTTTTTATAGCTTAAGTTATTTAGTACTCATTTTATGGCAGCTGGTTGACAGTTTTACGATGATTAATCAACTGAAACAAATAATGAGTTTAGATGAAGCAAGAGAACTAAAAGGAGTTTATGACCGAGGCAGCTCGTTAATTCAAGTGGGGCTTATAGTAACAACGTCATTTTCGCTCGTGCTCATTCCAGTATTAGCAGAGTGCAGAGCTAAGAATGCATTAACTGAAATGAAATCTTATGCGGATAGTGCTTTGAAGATAACAATCGTTTTCAGTAGTGCAGCTGCTGTAGGATTGATGAATTTAATTCGTCCTCTAAATTTATTTTTATTTGAAACGATAACGGGATATGAAGCGTTAGCCATATATATGTTATCTGTAATATTCGTATCACTGATTATTATGTTTACAGCCATGCTACAAATCTATAACGCATTTCGTATTCAGTTGGTAGCTGTCATAGCCGGAATCATGACGAAGTTTCTGCTTAACTTGTTGTTAATACCACAGTTCGACATCACAGGGGCATCAATAGCTACTGTGGCTGGACTTGTAATGTATACACTATGTCTTTATTACAAAGTACAAAAAATATATGAACTAAAATTAAATACCTTTATAAAACGCTGGTTGCTAGCACTTACTGTAATGAGTATCGCCATTCAATGCATATTAGTGATTCCTTATAGTACAAGACTTACAGCTATGGGTGTATCTATTATGGGTGTGGTTATAGGATTGACTGTTGTATTGTATGCTATGGTGAAATGGAAGATTATCAGTGTACAAGAGTGGTATCATCTACCGTTTGGAAATATAATGATAAAATTAATGAAAGGATGATTTGATGGGTAAGATAACAGTGGTAGGATTAGGGAACTATGGGTTAGATGAACTACCGTTTGGTATTTATCGCTTTTTAAATAAAGTAGATAAAGTATATGTTCGTACATTAACGCATCCGGTAGTAGAAGATTTAGAAGATATCGAGTGGATCAGTTTCGATGAAGTGTATGAAAAGCATAATCAATTTAGCGAAGTATATGCAGAAATTGTTCAGACTTTAAAAGAAAAAGCGATGGATGATGATATTGTTTATGCAGTTCCTGGACATCCAATGGTGGCAGAATCTACAACGGAGTTATTATTACAGGATAAAGCTATCGATATAGAAGTGTTAGGTGGGAAAAGCTTTATCGATGACTTATTCCAGGCAGTATCATTTGATCCTAATAATGGATTTCAAATGCTGGACGGGACGATGATGACAAGTGAAGCGATTAATATTAGAAATGCATTAATCATCACGCAAGTATACGATCAGATGATAGCAGGAGATGTGAAAGTTACATTGATGGAGAAATACCCTGACGATCACAAAGTTGCTATAGTTACAGGTGCCAGAGGGCAAGGATCAGCAGTTAAGTGGTGCCCTTTATATGAGATGGATCATGACTTTGAGCTATCTAATTTAACTTCGCTTTTTGTACCTGCGTTAAGTCAAGAACATTATGTTGGAGATTTTGAATATTTAACATCCATTATGGATAGATTAGTTGCAGATGACGGATGTCCATTTGATAAAGTTCAAACCCATTCTAGCTTGAAACGTTACCTTTTGGAAGAGACATATGAATTATTTGAAGCGATTGATAATGATGATATCGACCATATACTTGAAGAGTTAGGAGATATACTTCTTCAAGTAGTGTTCCATGGTGCGATTGGCAAGAAGTCAATGATGTTTGATACACGTGAAATTGTCCAGGCTATTAGCGAAAAGATGATTAGACGTCATCCGCATATATTTGGAGAAGGAGTAGAAGTAAACAGCATTGAAGAATTAAATCAAGTGTGGAAAAATGCAAAGCAATCAGAAGGTAAAGAAGAAAAACAGATAAAACAAGAGAAAATTTTTGCAGATTTATATTTAAAATTATATGATTTGGTTAACAATCAGAAAATGACAGTTCAGCAAGCACTTAAAGTATTGGTAGGTGAAGAGAATGAGACTCGATAAATATTTAAAAGTATCACGGTTGATAAAAAGACGTACTTTAGCAAAGGAAGTCAGTGACCAGGGACGCATTAAAATCAATGGCAATGTGGCTAAGGCCTCAAGCAATGTAACGATTGATGACGTATTGGAAGTAAGGCTTGGACAACGTGTTATCACGGTTAAAGTGACTGATTTAAAAGAGCATGCAACAAAAGATAATGCAAAAGGTATGTTTGAAGTGGTGTCAGAAGAAAAAATACACGCTGATGAATAGAGGTGTTATGCGTGGCAAAAAAAGTGAGTAATCTGGACAATGACTATACTTCAGAAAAAGCGTTGCGAGAACGAAGGAAAAGAAAAAATAATCGAGTAATAAAGAAAAGGTTGTTCGTATTCGGTGGAGGATTATTGAGTATCTTGCTACTTCTAACGGGAGTGTTGTTATATCAGATAAGTGTCAATAACCACCTAAAAGAAGAGCATGCTAAGCAACGTGCAGAATATAAGCAATTGCAGGAAAAAGAGATTGTACTTAGAGAAAAGCTAAAACAACTCAATAGTAAAGAATATATTGAGAAAATAGCAAGAAGTGAATATTTCCTGAGCAATGATGGAGAAGTAATCTTTAAGTTACCGGATAATAAAGATTCGAAGTCAGATAGTGAAGGGCAATAAAGAATTCACTGACTATTTAGATTTATAGCGTTGTAAAAAGTAGTGAGTAAGCATATAATGGTATATTATGAAGAATTTTATCAGGAGGATTTATTAATCTTATGTCAATTGAAGTTGGAAACAAATTAAAAGGTAAAGTTACAGGTGTTAAAAATTTCGGTGCTTTCGTTGAATTACCTGAAGGAAAAAGTGGTCTTGTACACATCAGTGAAGTTGCAGATAGCTATGTAGAGAATGTTGCAGATCATTTAAAAGTCGGCGATGAAGTAGAAGTTAAAGTATTGACGATTGGTCAGGATGGTAAAATTAGTCTTTCTATTAAGAAAGCAAAAGAGCGTCCTAAAAAACCTGTAGCCCCTAAAGTTGAAAAAAAACCAGAAGATTTTGAGAAACAATTATCAAACTTCCTAAAAGACAGTGAAGACAGACAAACTTCAATTAAGCGACAATCAGAATCTCGTCGTGGTGGTCGTGGATCAAAACGCTAATATTATTTTTTAGCATTAAACAATCTCACTTAAATATTACTTTAGTGAGATTGTTTTATTTTATTGATAAAAGGTGATGAAATGGAACGTTTCTGGAAAAAAGATGAGAACATTGGCGTTGCTGTTTCGGGCGGTGTTGATAGTATGGTATTACTCGATAAAATAAGACAATCAGGGTGCTTTAAGCAGTTATATGTACTGCATGTTAATCATCAGTTACGTGATATATCGCAAGAAGAACAAGAGATGTTGCAACGATATTGTACATTACATGGACTCGAACTTATCGTCTATACGATACCACAAGGAACTTTCGATTTAAGCAAAAGTATTCAGCACAAAGCGAGGAAACTCCGCTATGCTTTTTTTGAGTGGACTGCAAAAGAAAAAGGTATCAGCTGGGTTCTGACCGCGCATCATAAAGATGATCAGATTGAAACGATATTCTTCAGGTTGCTATCTAACCGTTTTACTTTTCAGCCTCCAAGTATGCAGATGATTGTAAAGGGTACGGTGAATTACGGGAAGCCACTATTAAATTATTCTAAATCAGAATTGTATCAATATGCAGAGCGTGAACGTGTTCCATTTATGGAAGATGAATCAAACGAAGAGATAAAGTATACTCGTAATTACATAAGGAATGAAATTATAGATAAGTTAGATGAGGCAAAGCTTTCAAAAGATAACTTGCTACACGTTGCCCATTACATAGACTTGGCACAATCATTGGTCAGACAATGTGCGGTGAAGTATTCAGAAGGTATAGAAATTAACAGTGTTAACCGTACGCAGCTAAAGAAAGAGAATCATCTTGTGCAGCAATATGTCATCCAGTCATTATTAAGTCATTTTATAGATGAATCTATCAGTGTGCGTGAAGTTGATGAGATCATACGAGTGATGAAGACGGAGGCTACGCACGCGTCATATACATTTGGAGAATATACATTGTATATGGCCTATGACCACATTACGGTGCGTAAACAAGAAGAGAAGAATAACTTTCTTCACATTTCGTTACCAGGGAAGTATAAATTTAATGAATATATGATTCAAGTAAATTATTTAAAAAGTGATATAATAGTAAGGAATCGTCAAGAAGGAGATGTGCTCTCTACTGATGGTCATCATCAAAAGGTTTCTAGAATAATGAAAGATTTAAAGATTCCCATATATGAAAGAGACACTATTCCGCTCATAGTATATGAGGGAATAATCATTGCTATTGGAAATTTAAAGTCGAGTAACCATTTTATGAATCAACATATAAAAATTTCAAAGGAGTATTAATATGCACAATGATATTAAAAGTACAATTTTAACGAGCGAACAAATTCAAGATACTTGCAAACGGTTAGGAAGTGAAATCACTAAAGATTACGCTGGGAAAAACCCGCTGTGTATCGGTATATTAAAGGGATCAATTTTATTCATGGCAGATCTTATTAAAAATATTGATACCCATGTTGAATTAGAATTTATGGATGTGTCTAGTTATCATGGCGGAATGGAATCCACTGGAGAAGTAAAGATTTTGAAGGATTTAGATGTTTCTGTAGAAGGTCGTGATTTGATCATCATAGAAGATATTCTTGAGACAGGTACTACGTTAAATGCTATTGTAGACTTATTAAAGTATCGCAAGGCTAACTCAATCGAAATCGTCACATTACTCGATAAACCAATGCGCAGAAAGGTAGATATCGAAGCAAAATATGTAGGTGAAAAAATACCGGATGAGTTTGTAGTAGGATATGGCCTTGACTATCAAGAGCATTATAGAAATCTGCCGTATATCGGTTTGCTGAAAGAAGAAGTATATACTAAATAACACTCAAATGTTGTTATTTCCCCTTAAGTTTAAATAGTAGATTGAATATAGTTAAATATGGTAAAATGCTTTTTAGCTTTATATATGGAGTAGGAGGAAAATTTGAATGCAAAAAGCCTTTCGTAGTATTTTAATGGTAGCGCTTGTTGGTATTGTAATATTCGGTGTGTTCTCGATGATTAACGGCACTGGATCAATGCCCAAGCAAATGACATATACAAAACTCATGTCCGAACTTGAAAAAGGCGAAGTTGAAGAAATGACAATTCAGCCAGGACAGGAAGTTTACCTCGTAAAAGGAAAGTTAAAAGGTGCAAAAGCAAATGAAACATTTACTTCTGTACTGATGTATAACAACCAGAAAGATTTAGAGAAGATTACTAAAATTGCCGAAGATCAAAAAGGTGATTTAAAGTTTGATATTAAACCAGCTGATAAAGAAAATGTATTTTTAGGTATGTTAAGTACACTAATCCCGATTTTATTATTAGCATTCGTCTTTATCTTCTTCCTCTCTCAATCACAAGGTGGCGGCGGCGGTGGCCGTGTTATGAATTTCGGTAAATCGAAAGCCAAATTATATGACGATAAGAAGAAAAAAGTACGTTTCAGCGATGTTGCTGGAGCTGATGAAGAGAAGCAAGAGCTTGTTGAAATTGTCGATTTCTTAAAAGACAATCGTAAATTTAAGAAGATGGGTGCAAGAATTCCTAAAGGTGTTCTTTTAGTAGGACCTCCTGGTACAGGTAAGACATTGCTTGCACGTGCAGTTGCTGGTGAAGCAGGCGTACCATTCTTCTCAATTAGTGGTTCTGACTTCGTGGAAATGTTTGTCGGTGTTGGTGCTAGTCGTGTACGTGATTTATTTGAAAATGCAAAGAAGAATGCACCATGTATTATCTTTATCGATGAAATTGATGCAGTAGGACGTCAACGTGGTGCTGGTGTCGGTGGCGGTCACGATGAACGTGAACAAACATTAAACCAGTTATTAGTTGAAATGGATGGTTTCGGTGAAAACGAAGGAATCATTATGATTGCAGCTACGAACAGACCGGATATACTTGACCCTGCCTTACTTCGTCCAGGACGTTTTGATCGTCAAATTCAAGTAGGTGCACCGGACGTTAAGGGTCGTGAAGCAGTACTTAAAGTACATGCACGTAACAAACCATTCGATGAAACAGTAGACTTAAAGGCACTTAGCCAACGTACTCCTGGGTTCTCTGGAGCAGATTTAGAAAATCTATTAAATGAAGCAGCACTTGTTGCGGCACGTCAAGGTAAGACTAAAATTGATATGCGTGATATTGATGAAGCAACAGACCGTGTAATTGCTGGTCCAGCGAAGAAATCACGTGTTATCTCGGTAAAAGAACGAAATATTGTTGCATGGCACGAAGCAGGTCATACCATTATCGGTTGTGTACTTGATGAAGCAGAGATGGTTCACAAAGTAACAATCGTTCCACGTGGAAATGCCGGTGGATATGCAATGATGTTACCGAAGCAAGATCGTTATTTCATGACGAAGCCTGAGTTGTTAGACAAGATTGTTGGTTTACTTGGTGGACGAGTAGCAGAAGAAATTACATTCGGTGAAGTATCTACAGGTGCACACAATGACTTCCAGCGTGCGACAGGAATTGCTCGTAAAATGGTAACTGAATATGGTATGAGCGATAAGCTTGGACCATTACAATTCGGCCAATCACAAGGTGAAGTATTCCTTGGACGTGATATGGGTCACGAAGCTAATTATTCAGATCAGATTGCTTATGAGATTGACCTTGAAGTACAACGTATCATCAAAGAAAGTTACGAACGTTGTAAACAGATTTTACTTGAAAATCAAGACAAACTTAATTTAATTGCTAAGACGTTATTAACAGAAGAAACACTAGTTGCCAACCAAATCAATAGCTTATTTGAAAACGGGACACTACCAGAAGTAAGCTACGATGATTCTCATTTATATCATATTAAAGAAAAAGATGAGAAAGTAATGGACAATACTTCAGATAATAGCCGTGTTACGATTAAGGATGAGGATGAAGATGAAGAAGAAACAGGCTCATCTTATGAAGAAGTGAAAGAGCAGTTAAAAAATCCAGATGTACCTGTTGAAGAAAATGAACAAGAACCAGAACCTAAAGTAGATAGATTAGATAAAGATAAATTTTAACAAACCAATCCCTTTTCTTCTTTACTATGAGATGAAAAGGGATTTTTTAAAGGAGAGTCAAGATGACACAAGATTATTTAGTAAGAGCCTTAGCATTTAATGATGAAGTACGTGCCTTTAGTGTACGTACTACAAATACAGTTGAAACTGCAAGACAAAAGCATGACACATGGCGTGTAGGAACAGCGGCGTTAGGTAGAACGATTACTGCTGGAGCGATGATGGGTGCAATGTTAAAGAATGAAGAAAAATTGACGATAACGATTAATGGTGGCGGACCATTAGGACAAATCGTTGTTGATGCGAATGGTAAAGGTGAAGTAAGAGGTTACGTAGAAAATCCACATATAGAAGTTGAATCTATTCGTCCAGGTAAGATGAATGTTGGTGCCGCAGTGGGAGCAAATGGGTTTTTACGAGTGGTTAAAGATATAGGGATGAGAGACTACTTTACAGGATCTACTGAATTGCATAATGGTGAAATTGCTGAAGATTTTACCTACTATTTTGCGACAAGTGAACAAGTACCAAGTGCTGTAGGTCTCGGTGTATTATGTACACCTGAAGAAGTTACTGAAGCAGCAGGTGGTTTTATCATTCAGCTGATGCCTGGTGCGAGCGAAGAAACAATCTCTTTATTAGAAGAGCGTCTTGCGAACTTAACTCCAATCTCAACTTTGATTGATCGTGGTTTGTCTCCTGAACAAGTGCTTGAAGAAGTGCTTGGAGAAGACAATATTCGTATACTCGATCAGATGCCTATAGAATTTAAATGTAATTGTGGTAGAGAGAAGTTTCTTGCTGCTATTAAAGGCTTAGGAGAGGCGGAAATTGTAAGCATGATTGAAGAAGATCATGGTGCAGAAGTAGAGTGTCATTTCTGTAGAGAACAATATCATTATTCTGAAGAAGATCTTAGAGCATTGATTACAGATTAATATAAGCTTGAATATTTTTATCTTGTGTGTGAATTTGATATAATAAATCCGATAAGTGTAATAAGAATAAAATTACAATTTGGAGGAATTATCATGACACAAAGAGTTGAATGCATTACAGACTTAATCGGGAATACACCTTTAGTTAAGTTGAACAATATTGTTCCAGCTGGAGCAGCAAATATTTATGTAAAGTTAGAGTATCAAAATCCAGGAAGCTCAGTGAAAGATAGAATCGCACTTGCGATGATTGAAGCAGCCGAAAAAGAAGGTATTATTAAACCTGGTGATACGATTGTCGAACCGACGTCAGGAAATACTGGAATTGGTCTTGCAATGGTGGCAGCAGCAAAAGGTTATAAAGCGACTTTAGTTATGCCGGATACGATGAGTCAAGAGCGTCGTACATTGTTACGTGCATATGGTGCTGAGCTCGTACTTACTCCTGGCGCTGAGGGAATGAAGGGTGCAATTCAAAAAGCGAATGAACTTAAAGAACAAAATGGTTACTTTATGCCGCAACAATTTGAAAACATGTCCAACCCTAAAGTGCACGAACTGACGACAGGACCTGAGATTATTGAAGCGATGGAAGGGTTATCGATTGATGCCTTTATTTCAGGTGTTGGTACGGGCGGAACACTAACAGGTGCTGGACGCGTATTAAAAAAACATAATCCAGATGTTGAGATTGTCGCGGTAGAACCTGCCGATTCTCCAGTATTAGGTGGCGGACAACCTGGACCGCATAAAATACAAGGTATCGGCGCAGGCTTTGTACCTCAAACTTTAGATACAGAGGTTTATACAAACATTCAGCAAGTAACGAATGATGAAGCGATGGAAATGAGTCGAAAAATAGCCAAAGAAGAAGGTATTCTTGTAGGAATTTCATCAGGTGCTGCGGTCAAAGCTGCAATTGATAAAGCGGTCGAACTTGGTGAAGATAAAAATGTTATTGCAATCATCCCAAGTAACGGGGAGCGTTATTTATCAACAGTATTATTTGCTAACTTAGCGGATTAATAACCATATTGAATCCCACTTAAATCGATTGATTTTTGTGGGATTTTGTTATTTTTTTATACCTTGTCTATTTTTGATATAATATTTACAAACTAAGATGAGGTGAGATAAGTGAAACGAACACAAGTAATGGGAATCCTGAATGTAACTCCTGATTCATTTTCGGATGGTGGAAAATATAATACTTTACAAACCGCGGTAAGTCATGCGCGAGAGATGATTGAAGAAGGTGCGGATATTATTGATATCGGTGGCTATTCAACGCGACCTGGATATACAGAGATTTCTATCGAAGAAGAATTAAATCGCGTTATTCCGGTGATAGAAGCGCTGAAAGATGAAAAGGTACTGCTTTCAGTAGATACTTTTCGTAGTGAAGTAGCGCGTGAAGCTCTGAAGGCAGGATGCAGTATTATTAATGACCAATGGGCTGGAAAGTTTGATCAGTCGATGTTCGATGTTGTAGCACAGTACGATGCAGATATTGTATTGATGCACAATGCAGAGACGGAAGTCGTTGGTGATGTGATGGAACATATGATCACAGATTTATGTACACAAGCAAGAGCAGCAGAACAAGCTGGCATTGAAAGAGATAAAATTTGGCTTGATCCAGGTATTGGGTTTGCAAAGAACCGTAATCAAGAAGTTGAGGTTATGAGAAGGCTTGAAGAACTTACGCAAATAGGATATAAAGTATTGTTAGCTACTAGTCGTAAACGTATGGTGAAAGAATTACTGAACGACAACTCAGTACCTGCCGATCGTGATGAAGGGACACTTGCAACAACGGCAATTGGTGTGAATGCAGGTGTAGATGCGGTGCGCGTTCATAATGTTTTGATGAATAGTAGATTTTTACGTGTAATGGATCAACTAAAAGGAGATTGTGATGGATAGAATATTTATAGATGGAATGCAATTCTATGCGTATCATGGTGTGTTTGAAGCGGAAAATGAAATAGGTCAGATCTTTATCGTAGACGTTTCTCTTGATGTAGATTTGAAGCATGCAGGCGAAACAGATGATCTGGAACATACTGTAAACTACGGTGCAGTATATGAAGATGTGAAGCGCGAGATGCAAATTCAGTCTAAACTACTTGAGCATGTAGCAGAACGTATTGCAAAAACACTCTTCAATCACTATAATCAGATAATGGCGTTAAAAGTAAAGATTACAAAACAAAATCCACCAATACCTGGTGTGTATGATGGTGTGGGTGTAGAAATCGTCAGGGAGCGTCAATAAATGAAAGTTTATATTAGCTTTGGCAGCAATATAGGTGATAGAGAATATCAAATAAACGAAGCATTGCGAAAGCTTGAGCAAATTCAAGATACAAAGCTTTTAGCAGTATCATCTTTGTATGAAACTGTCCCTGTTGGTGGGGTTGAGCAGGACGACTTTTTAAATGGTGCAGCGGTTGTTGAAACGAGTTTAACACCGATTTCATTTTTAAATGAAATTCAGCGTATTGAACTTGAATTAGGTCGCGAACGTAAAATTCATTGGGGTCCGAGAACGATAGATTTAGACGTATTGTTAATAGATGAGATTGTTATTGAACATGATAGGTTGAAAGTACCACATCCTTTTATGCATGAGCGAAGCTTCGTACTCATCCCGTTAGCTGAAATTGCATCTGAAGCAGTACATCCTGTCTTAAATAAGAAAATTAGAGAACTTGTAACTATGGACCCGGAAGTAAGACAATATAAGTGAGGGTAATGATATGTGGAAAATTGGAGATATTGAAATTAATAACAAAGTAGTGCTTGCGCCTATGGCTGGTGTATGTAATGCGGCATTTAGATTGACGGTTAAAGAATTTGGTGCAGGATTAGTATGCGCTGAAATGGTAAGTGATAAAGCAATTTTGTTTAACAACGAAAAAACGATGAAGATGCTGTATATTGATGAAAATGAACGCCCATTGTCACTTCAAATCTTTGGTGGAGAAAAAGAGACGCTTGTTGAAGCAGCGAAATATGTTGATCAAAATACAACTGCAGATATTATCGATATAAATATGGGTTGCCCGGTTTCTAAAATTATTAAATGTGAAGCGGGTGCCAGATGGTTATTGGACCCACCGAAAATTTATGAAATGGTTTCTGCTGTAGTCGAAGCAGTAAATAAACCGGTAACTGTAAAGATGCGCATTGGATGGGATGATGAACATATTTACGCTGTAGAGAATGCGAAGATGATTGAAAAAGCAGGAGCATCAGCAATAGCAGTACACGGTAGAACACGTGTGCAGATGTATGAAGGTCATGCAGACTGGGACGTCATTCGCCAAGTAAAAGAAGCGGTAAGTATCCCGGTTATCGGGAATGGTGATGTTACAAGTCCGGAACTTGCTAAGAAGATGCTGGATGAGACCGGTGTAGATGCAGTTATGATTGGTCGTGAAGCACTGGGTAACCCGTGGATGATTTATAGAACAGTACATTATTTAGAAACTGGAGAACTTATGCCAGAACCACCGATTTCAGAGAAGATGGATGTTGCAGTATTGCATTTAGACCGTCTGATCAATTTAAAAGGTGAAAAGGTAGCGGTAATGGAAATGCGTAAACATGCATCATGGTATTTAAAAGGTATTAGAGGTAACGGTAAAGCAAGAAAATTAATCAATCAGGCTGAGACACGCGATGAATTAGTTGATATACTTAGAACATTCGAACAAGAAGTAGAAGCATCAGAATCTAAAATTTTAGAAGGAGTAGAATAATATGACTGAAGAATTAAATGACCAAATGCTGGTTCGCCGTCAAAAAATGCAAGATTTATTGGATTTAGGAATCGATCCATTTGGACAGAAGTTTGAAAGAACAGCAACATCTAAAAGCTTAAAAGAAGATTGGGATGCTTTTTCTAAAGAAGAATTACATGATAAAGAAGCGGAGTCTCACGTTTCGATTGCAGGACGTATTATGACGAAGCGTGGTAAAGGTAAGGCAGGATTTGCCCATGTCAAAGATTTAGAAGGACAAATTCAGATTTACGTTCGCAAAGACGCAGTGGGTGATGAACAGTTCGATTTATGGAACAGTGCTGATCTAGGAGATATTGTAGGTGTTGAAGGTGTAATGTTTAAGACGAATACTGGAGAACTTTCTGTTAAGGCAACATCATTTACGATGCTTGCGAAAGCTTTACGCCCATTACCTGACAAATTCCACGGCTTACAAGACGTAGAACAACGTTACCGTCAACGTTATCTTGATTTAATTACAAGCGATGAATCAACACAGACGTTCATTACACGTAGTAAAATTATTCAGGAGATGCGTAGCTACTTAAATGCAAAAGGCTTCTTAGAAGTAGAAACGCCAATGATGCATACAATTGCCGGAGGTGCCGCAGCACGTCCGTTCGTTACACATCATAATGCGTTAGACATGGAATTATACATGCGTATTGCGATTGAATTACACTTAAAACGATTAATCGTTGGTGGATTAGAGAAAGTTTATGAAATTGGACGCGTGTTCCGTAACGAAGGAATTTCAACACGTCACAATCCTGAATTTACAATGATCGAATTATATGAAGCTTATGCTGATTATAACGATATTATGGATTTAACTGAAGAGATGGTAGCTTATATTGCGGAGAAAGTAACTGGATCTACAACAGTAACGTATGATGGTGAAGAGATTCACCTTGCACCAAAATGGCGTAGATGGCATATGGTTGATGCTGTAAAAGAATTTACAGGTGTTGATTTCTATAATGTAAATACAGACGAAGAAGCACATGCGCTTGCAAAAGAACATGGTGTAGAAGTAAAGCCGAATATGAAATACGGTCATGTATTAAATGAATTCTTCGAACAAAAAGTAGAAGAAAATTTAGTGCAGCCAACATTTATATATGGCCATCCTGTTGAAGTATCACCACTTGCAAAACAAAATCCCGAAGATAAACGTTTCACAGATCGTTTTGAATTGTTTATTGTACGTCGTGAACACGCGAATGCATTTACTGAGTTAAATGACCCGATTGACCAAAAACAACGTTTCTTAGCGCAAATGGAAGAGAAAGCCCAAGGCAATGACGAAGCGCACGAAATGGATGAAGATTACATCGAAGCATTAGAATATGGTATGCCACCAACAGGAGGACTCGGTATCGGTATTGACCGTTTAGTAATGTTGCTTACAGATAGTGCATCAATCCGAGATGTATTATTATTCCCATACATGAGACATAAATAATGAATTTAAGCGCTAAATCCCTTTAAACAAGGGTTTTTAGCGTTTTTTTATTGCATAATTATTTATCAGAAAAATAAAACTTTAAGAATGAGAAAAAAAGTATTGAAAAAGTGTTGACTTTAACATGAGTATTTTGTAAGATATAAAAGTCGCTTGAAACGAGTGGCATTAAAGAAAATAAATCAATTGTAAAGTTCATGAACGCAGTGTAAAATTTACTATTGAAAATATCTTCGAAGCTGTTATACTTATATAAGTATTGAAAATTTGTCTGGTGACGATGGCAGAGAGGTCACACCTGTTCCCATACCGAACACAGAAGTTAAGCTCTCTAGCGCCGATGGTAGTTGGTCTTACGATCCGCGAGAGTAGGACGTTGCCGGGCAATATATAAATGGATGCGATGAGCCGCACATTGGGGACCTGTTAGGTCTCTTTTTTTTATGTCTTAATTTAAGTAAATTAAATGTGTTACAATAATAGATATTTAAAATAAATTGAAGTGAGTGTGTTACATGAAAATAACGATAAATTCAATTGAAGATACAGAGCGTCTCGCACAAACAATTGCGACGCTTGTTACGCGTGGGGACGTGTTGTTGCTCCATGGTGATCTAGGGGCTGGTAAGACGACTTTCAGCCAATTTTTTGGGAAAGCACTTGGTATAGAACAGAAGATTACTTCTCCTACATTTAATATTATAAAATCGTACGAAGGTAAGCTTCCGTTTCACCATATGGACTGCTATCGTCTTGAAGGTGCGGAAGATGATCTTGGATTTGATGAATATTTCTACGGAGATGGTGTCACAATTGTTGAATGGCCTGAGATGATTGAAGAATTCCTTCCAGAAGATTATATTGAGCTTAATCTTAAGTATATTGAAGATTCAAAACGTGAAATAGAGATTCAGGCGATGGGTTCTAGAGGAAATCGCTTAAAGGAGCAGATTATTGATGAAGTTACTGCATATTGATACGAGTAATCAGCCTTTATCCGTGAGTATTACTGATGGTGATAGTGTACTTGCTGAATTTAACAGTGGTATGCGTATTAATCATTCTATTACATTAATGAGTCAGATCGAGCGTTTATTGAAGTATACACAGTTAACGATGAAAGATATTGAAGGCATCGTCGTTGCTTCAGGACCAGGATCTTATACTGGTCTCCGTATCGGTGTGACAGCTGCTAAGACGTTGGCGTATACTTTGAATGTCCCTTTATATTCAGTTTCTAGCTTAGCTGCGTTAGCGGCAACTGTAAGGATGCATGAATTCCTGTTAATTCCTATATTTGATGCGCGTAGAAATCATGTGTATACAGGAATGTATCGTTATAAAGGTGTTAGATTAGAACGTGTTGAAGAGGATTGTTATATTTCTATAGATGAATTAAATGCTAAATTAAAGGCCCAGCACTTACCTTATATATTCTTAGGGATGGATGCTGTGAAACTTGAAGATACGTTAAAGGGTCCTGTATTTTATTGTATTCCTAGAAGTGCTGAAATGCGTCGTTTAATTGATATAGATCATCCAGTGAACGTTCACACATTTGAACCGACATATTTAAGGATATCGGAGGCAGAACGCAATTGGCTGAACAAACAGGATTAGTTATTAGAAAGATGGAACCGGGAGATGTCCCGTCAGTATATGATATTGAGCAAAAGGCCTTTCCGAGTGGATCGTGGACATTGGATGCTTTCTATCATGAACTGGAGAAAAATGAATTTGCGCACTACTTTGTACTTGTTCTGGATGGAGTAGTGATTGGCTATCTAGGCATGTGGATTGTGGTAGATCAGGCGCAAATTACGACTGTTGCAGTGAATGAACAGTTTAGAGGATTTGGTTATGGAAAGCTATTACTAGAGTATGTAATGAACTATGCACGAATAACATGTGAAATGATGAGTTTAGAAGTAAGAGTAGAGAATAATGCAGCACGAGGACTGTATGAAAGTCTTGGCTTTACCTATGGAGGCATTAGACGCGACTATTATGGTACTGGTGAGGATGCGAAAGTGATGTGGGTGAAATTACGATGAATAGTGAGAAAGATATAACGATTTTGGCAATAGAAACAAGCTGTGATGAGACTGCAGCAAGTGTTGTACGTAATGGCTATGAAGTATTAAGTAACGTCGTCAATTCTCAAATTGAATCACATAAGCGATTTGGTGGTGTCGTACCTGAAGTAGCGAGTAGACATCACGTTGAGAATATTACGATGGTTATTGAAGAAGCACTTGTTGAAGCGCATATGACTTGGGATGACATTGATGCTGTAGCTGTGACTGAAGGACCAGGGTTAATTGGTGCATTGCTTGTCGGTATAAATGCGGCGAAGGCATTGGCACTCGCACACAGTAAACCTCTGATACCAGTACATCATATTGCAGGACACGTCTATGCGAATCATATTGAAGAACGATTGACATTCCCGATGCTTGCACTCGTCATTTCCGGAGGACATACAGAACTTGTGCTCATGAAGGATCATATGGCTTTTGAAGTGATTGGCGAAACTCGAGATGATGCAGTTGGCGAAGCATATGATAAAGTAGCAAGAACGATAGACTTACCTTATCCAGGCGGGCCTCATGTCGATAGACTTGCTGCAAGTGGGGAAGATGTACTAGAATTTCCACGTCCGATTATGGATGATTATGATTTTAGCTTCAGTGGACTTAAAAGTGCAGTCATTAATAAACTGCACAATTTAAATCAAAAAGGGATCAGCTACAACAAAGAAGATGTTGCTGCAAGTTTTCAAGCAAGTGTTATTGATGTATTAACTACACAGACGTTTAAAGCGCTAAAAGATTATGATATTAAACAGTTACTTATATGTGGAGGTGTGGCGGCAAACCGTGGCATCCGTGCACGTATGGAAACGATGTGTGATAGCAATGATGTTAAACTATTAATACCACCGTTAAATCTATGCACAGATAACGCGGCAATGATTGGAGCAGCAGCTTATTATCAATATATTGCAGGCAAGCTTGGAACGATGGACTTAAATGGACGTTCAAATATCGATCTATAGTTACAAAGTTGATAGTAAAGTAGCTGTCACAATAAAAAGGAAGTCATCGTAATGGATGACTTCCTTTTTATTGTAAAATCATAGCATAGAAATCTAATAATTTAGAAAGAATAATGCTTCCCATACATGCACGCTATGCCTAATTTATTATAAATTAACCGATAGAATATATATTGATTAAAAAACACGAACATACGTACTTGTACACAAGTTGTTAACAAAATGTGCATAACTATATGTCAATAGTACTTTTTACACATTAAAAGCGATATGTTTTTGCTGCAAATCTGTGGATAAGTATAATAACTTTGTGGATTACTTATAATATAACATTTTTATTGTGTATAACTGTGTGAATATCTGTTTTCAGAAAATAGCGTGTATTAATGAAAAATTATCCTTCTAATGCCATTTCGATGTCTGACCATTTTTCAAGTAATTTTTCATTTTCACTATTGAGTATAATAAGTTCTTCATTGAATGTGTTTGCTTTTTCGATATCACTGAATACTTCTGGCTTTGTAAGTTCGAGTTCAATTTCATTGATACGCTCTTCGTTTGTTTCGATTTGCGTTTCCAGCTTTTCTTTTTGTCGCTCTAGCTTTCTGATCTCTTTTTGGTTCGCTTTGAATGCGTTATAGTCGTTCTCTTTATTTACGGATTTCGTTTGTTCTTCTGCTTGATGTGCAAGTATGGCCATACGTTCTTCTTCTTTTTCAATGAAGTAAGAATAGTCGCCTAGGAACATACGCCCGCCCTCTTTATCCATATGGAATACTTTCGTTGCGAGTTTGTTGATAAAATAACGGTCGTGACTGACAAAGAGCAATGTTCCTGGGTAATGGATGAGTGCATCTTCCAGTACTTCTTTCGCATCGATGTCTAAATGGTTCGTCGGCTCATCGAGTATGAGCACGTTATGATTTTCAAGGCTAAGCTTTGCGAGCTGGAGTCGAGCTTTTTCGCCACCGGATAAGTCATTGATGATTTTCTTGACATCATCTTGTACGAATAAGAAACGTCCAAGCACAGTTCTGATTTCTTTCTCAGGCATTGCAGGATAGTACTGCCATAATTCTTCCAGCACGGTATTGTTCGATGAGAATTCAGCTTGTTTCTGATCGTAATAACCAATCGACAAGTTTGCACCGTAATGAACCTCTCCAGAAAGAGGCTTTAATAATTTAGCAATTGTTTTGATGAGCGTTGTCTTGCCGATGCCATTCGGGCCGATAAATGCGATTGCGTCTTGTTTAGAGACATCAAAGTTGATATTGGTTGCAAGAGGCGTTGAATAGCCGATTGCAAGATCAGTACAACGCAGTACGTCATTTCCTGTTTCTTTATCTATAGTAAAGCGCAGGTTCATTGAGTGGTCGTCTTGTTTTGGCATATCGATCTTTGTCATCTTCTCTAATACTTTGCGGCGGGACTTTGCCATGCCACTCGTCGATGCACGTGTAATATTCTTCTGTACGAATGTTTCTAGTCGTTTGATTTCAGCCTGCTGACGCTCATATTCGGCCTGCATCTTATCATAGAATTGATCACGCAGTTCAATAAATTTTGAATAGTTACCGGCATATTTCGTTACTTGTCCGAGCGCGACATCATATACTGTATTCGCAACCTTATCTAAGAAATAACGGTCATGTGAAATAATGACGATGGCACCGTTGTACGTCGTTAAGTAATTTTCCAGCCATGCAGTTGTATCCATATCAAGATGGTTCGTCGGTTCATCAAGTAATAGTAAGTCGGGATTATGAAGTAGCATCTCAGCAAGTGCGAGACGTGTCTTCTGTCCGCCAGAGAAGTTATCTATTTTCTTATGGAAGTCTTCTTCTGTGAAGCTTAATCCTGTTAAGACAGATTTGATCTTCGTTTCATATAAATAACCATCTTGTGATTCGAACTTTTGCTGCAGTCTTTCGTATTCTGCTAATTTCTCTTGATATGCATCACTCTGTGCATCTTCACTCTGTTCACTTAAGTAAGTGGCGATGCTATTTAACTCCTGCTGCATGCGCTCTAAATGTAAGAAGGGTTTCTTCATAGCCTCATAGACTGTACCTTCAGCATTTAAAGTCATCTGCTGTGTTAAGTAACCAACGTTTACATGTTTAGCAATAGACAGATGACCTGAATCGTAGTCTTCAGTTCCAGCAAGAATCTTCATTAATGTCGTCTTTCCGGCACCATTTCTGCCGACAATGGCTATACGGTCATTGGATTTAACTTCAAATTTTACATTTGAGAATATATTTTCACCTGAATAGGATTTTGTTAAATTACTAGCTTGTAATAGTATCACTTTGTTCACCTCTCTTTTATTGTACAGTAGTGTGATATCAGTGGGAATCATTTATCGTTAATTCATAATTTCACATAGTCATTTATTAGTATAGATGTTATAATTATATCGATGTGAAAGTTATCACAAAAAATAGAAACGGGTGAATAGGATGTCGAAGGACCAAATCAAGATTCCTAAAGCCACTTTGAAACGACTTCCTTTATATTATCGTTTTGTTAATACGTTATATAATTCAAATGTTGAACGAGTGAGCAGTAAGGAATTAAGTGAAGGATTACAGATTGATTCTGCAACAATACGCAGAGATTTTTCTTATTTTGGAGAACTTGGCAAGAAAGGATACGGATATAACGTTAAATTCCTGCTAAATTTCTTTAAGACGACGTTACAGCAAGATATGATTACGAAGGTCGCGATTATCGGTGTCGGTAATTTAGGGACAGCACTAGTGAACTACAACTTCTCGATTAATGATAGAATGAAGATAACAGCAGCATTCGATGTGAATGATGAAGCGATTGGTCGTAAGATTGGCAAGATTGAAGTTCAGGATATGAAAGAGTTTGAGAAGGTTGTAGAAGCTACAGGGATTCAAGTCGTTATCTTAACGGTTCCAGGTAGTGTTGCTCAAGACGTCGCAAATAGAGTGACAAAAGCACAAATAAAAGGTATATTAAACTTTACACCAGAACGTTTAAATGTACCGAGCGGAGTACATGTACATCACATTGATCTCGGCGTAGAATTACAATCATTAATTTTCTTTATGAAAAATCATTAGGGGGATAAATATATGTTTTTAGGTTTAGCATTATCAGGACCAGTTGTTATATTTCTAGGAATTATCGCTTTAATTATCTTTGGTCCTAAGAAATTACCAGAGTTTGGTCGTGCCATGGGAACATCTCTTAAAGAATTCAAAGATGCAACAGATGGCATCATGAAGGATCACGAAGATAAAGATAACAAAGATATCAAATAAATTGAAATTTTAAAGCGGCGATGTAGTGCCGCTTTTTGTATGAGGAGGTCAATTCCTTACATGAATAAAGATGATTTAACAGTAGTTGAGCATTTAGAAGAACTGCGTAAACGAATTATGACAGTCTGTTACTTCTTAGTAGCAGGCGTTATCGTCGGATTCTACTTCGGAAAGCCGGTCACAAAGTACTTGACGAAGGATGATGTGCCAAAAGAAATTACTTTACATTACTTTAAAGTAAGTGATCCGCTGACAATTTATATTACAGTGATTATGTTAATTGCACTCATCTTAATCTCGCCTGTTATTCTGTATCAAATATGGGCGTTTATCTCACCCGGACTGCATCCCAAAGAAAGAAGCGCTACGTTAGCATATATTCCGATCAGTATTATATTATTTCTTGCTGGGCTATTGTTCAGTTATTATTTAGTATTTCCTTACCTCATCTTCTTTACGTTAGGGCTCGCAAGCGAGATTGGTGTCAACCAGATGATTGGTGTAAGAGAGTACTTTAACGAAATGCTGCGCTTTACGCTGCCTTTCGGGTTTGTCTTTCAGTTACCGATTCTTTTACTGTTCTTAACACGACTTGGTATCGTCACACCGATGTTCTTAAGTAAGAACCGTAAGTATGCTTATTTTATTTTATTTGTCTTTGCCGCATTAATTGCACCTGCTGACTTTATGACGTATTTAATGTTCGCTGTGCCGATGTTACTGCTGTATGAAGTGAGTATCCAAATAAGCAAGATCGGCTATAGACAATATTTAAAAGGTGAACAGAAACTGATTGAAGAAGAACTTGAGAAGTAGTGACAAAGCTACTTCTTTTTTTATATTTTCTGATAGAATATAAGTAATATATTTCAAGGAGAATTATGATGAAGGAATCCCAGATAGTGCCATTAACAGAGCAGGAATTAGAGGAACTTGAAGCGCAAGTCGGCAGCAAGTTAGATGTGTATCCATCACAATTGAATTATAATATTGCTGACCATGGATTCGATTATCAGCCCGTCACCTTTATGCTGGATGAACAAGACCGTTGCCTATTAATCGGCAGAATTGGTGATGTACTTGCTACACCAAGGATTGTGTCAATCGAGGATGGACAGCTAAGACAACGGCCACTACTTTCTTCTAGTAGGCAAGGCAAACTTGAAACAGCAGAAGGTTACGCCACAAGGAAGAATGTTCGCCTGCATCCTTATGAAGGCAATAATTATGAACTTGTCGCTGAGATTATAGAGAATAATGCCTTAGAATATATACTTGAATTACGTGTTTCAAGAAAAGAGCGCACGGTATTGATCTATGACACAGAGAAAAGAATATTTACTGTGGATCGTTCGGATAGTGGTTTGATTGATGAACCCTATACAAAGTTTATTACGTTGCACGAACCATTGACAAAGTTACACTGCATTGTTCATAAACAGACGATAGAGATATTTATCAATGATGGAGAAGCAGTAATGTCCACGCGTATTAATACATCAGAATCAGCAGATGGCATTAGAACATCGGCGGTTCATGGGGATGTTTATTTGAAGCTATGGAAGTATGATTTAAAGGATGCATAAAAACATCCACAAATTTTAGAAAATTTTTGTTTTAATTGTTTTCAGCAAATAGTATATTTATACTGAAGTGAAGCTAGCGAATTGAAATTAAATAGGGCATAACATTAATTGAATAAGATGTAAGGAGCTGAAATTATGTATTCAGTATTAGGTCAAATTACAAAGATGTACGATAGCTTTACACCAGTTGAAAAAAGGATTGCCGACGTTGTCATTGAGTACCCTGAAAAGGTGGTCAACTTACCAATCAAAGAAATTGCACATCTTTCAAATACAAGTGAAGCAGCCATTGTACGCTTCAGTAAGCGTCTTGGATTATCTGGGATTAAAGTGGTTAAGGTGGAGCTCGCACGTGAACTTCACACAATTGCAGATAAAAAGGTACCGACGAAGATTGAATTAACAGACGATGAAGAAGTAATGAAAGAGAAAGTCTTCAACAATACAATTCAAGCACTTTATAATACAGAGAAGGTCATTTCTGCTAAAGTAATTGATGAAGCGGCCCAGGCAATTACAAGTGCAAAACGCGTTATGATCTTTGGCGTCGGGAACTCAAGAGTTGTTGCGACAGATTTGCATGTAAAGCTGATGAATATTGATCAGTCTGCAATTCTGGCAACAGATCTTTTATCTGCGATTACATTATTAGGACACTATGAAGCAGGAGATGTATTATTCGTTACATCTGAAACAAGTAAGAATAAGGTTATTACAGATATTTGTAAATATGCAAAAGAGAAAGGGATTAAGATTATATTATTAACACAAAAGTTCTCATCTCCTGCTATTCGTATGGCGGATATTGTACTTGCGATGGCGAAAGAAGAAAATGAAATCAATTTAGGATATATGACAGTACGTACAGCACAACTTACAATTGTGGACGTACTTTATTTAAGAGTTTGTGCGTATTTAAAGGATACAGTATTATCTAATATGCAGAATTTAAATGAAACACGTAAAATTACGCACGAACAAGAGAACTTATAATATAAAAAGCTGCATGTATGTACCGAATTATCGGTGCTATACCTGCAGCTTTTTATAGATGCTTTTATTTTTTATGATGAAACGGTCCTCATTCTTCTCATAGTGCCTAAAAAGCTTGCTATATTTTTCTTAAATAATCCCATAGTTTACACTTCTAATTTTTTGTCATTATTCTAATTCCAATGCCGCTAGGGTCATATATAATATTTGAATTCTCGTCTTTTGACTGAGTTAATCCTTTTTCTGATAATGTTTCTAAAAAGTGCTGGAGGTCTTCTTCGTTCGGGATATTCAGATCAAATTTCCTTAATCCTGGATAGTCAAGACGCGCGCGCTCGGTCTGATGTTGCCATGTATTTAATCCGAGATGATGATGATACCCGGCTGTTGCTATAAATGCCGCCTGACTACCATAGCGAGTCATTACATCTAATCCAAACAATTCATTATAGAATGCAATGGACTGATTTAAATCAATGACTGATAGATGCATATGTCCGATGATTGTGTCCTTCGGCATACCATCGAATGGACGGTTATGATTCGCTTCAATAACAGCTGCATAATCCATCTCAGATGTACCCATGACGATATCACCATTTGGTTCAAACTGCCATTCATTGCTTGGCACATCTCTGTAAATCTCTATCCCATTACCTTCCGGGTCCTGCAAATAGATGGCTTCTGAAACATCATGATTGCTCGCACCTGCTAACGGATATTCAGTCTTAATGAGGTGGTAGAAAATATTGCCAAGCGCAGCACGAGAAGGAACTAATAGTGCAAAGTGAAACAGCCCTGCAGTTTGAACACGCGCATGATTCGTCTGATATAAGTAGATTAGAACGCTATCATTAACCCCAAGTGCTGAAAATGAAGGGGTATGCTCGATAATATCCATACCTAATATTTCATGATAAAACTTTACGCTGTTATCCATAAAGTTAACGTTAAGATGTACAGCACCAATATGTGTGTCTTTCGAAAAGAATTGTTTCTCCATTATTATCCCTCTTTACAATGTATTATATATATTTTATATTTGATATATTAATTATACTAAAATTTGTTAGAATTGCAAAACATTCATTTCTGGCATTAGATTTTGATATGTTTCATTTATATATGAAATGTTAAATGTGTGTAACAATGCATCCTCATCATAGAAAAAGTGTACATTCTCCATTATAATTAATCTAAGTGGAAATTGGAGGAATTAAAAATGCACAAATTTAAGGTGAAAGCTGTTGCGGCATTGGTATGTACGTTCGGTTTAACGTCGTACCATGCAGCGCTGACTGAAGCAGCAGATAACTCAGTGACAGTAGAACAGCCATCAAGTGAGCAAGTAGAATCTATAAATACCGAATCTTCATTGAAATCGACTGAAGACAAAAGTTCAGAAAGCCCGGTAATTGAAATTTTGTCTACTGAAATTATCAAGGATGATGAGACGACAGAAATGCCAACAACAGAGGCACCAACAACAGAAGCACCAACAACAGAAGCAATGACCACAGTATTACCATCCAAAGAACAGACATTAACGACAGAATTACCTTCAGTTGAAGTCGATCAACCGACTGAACGCCCAACAGCAGAATATCCCGTTACAGAACATCCAACAACAGAGGGTCCAGCACTCCAAGAACCGATAGAATCACCTACAGGTGAAGAGTTTACAGATTCAGTAATAACGCCTCCACAAGATAGTGATAATCAATCGGTGAGAGAGAAGTCACCTTTAAATGAACCGTCAGCAGGCACAGTTGATATTCCTGAGTTGCCTGATACTCCGGTGAGTCCAGTAGAACCTAGTGATAGTGAGCCGGAACATCCTTCTCTTGAAGAAGATGATGATTTGCTTGGCATTAAGCCAGGAAAGTTTAAACCAACAGATGGCGAAGCGTATTATGCAGTGCTTGATAAACAAGTGTGTGACCTCGTGACACGTGAAATTGGTAAATCTAAAAAAAACCATCAAGACGAGGATTCAAAAACGACTTCAAAGCAAAAACAAAAAGTAAAAAAGCATTCTGAGCTGCCCGATACAGGTGAAAATGTCTTCATGTATGTATTAGCATCTGTGAGTTTGTTGTTATCAGGATTAATCTTATTAAGAAGATTATAACGTATCACAATGAAATAATATCCCCATCGATACAATATATCGATGGGGATATCTTTATAGTAAACTAAAAATTGCTCGTATCGATTTCATCAAGATAATCTTCAAGGAAAGTCATCGTATCTTCTAATGCACCATCTTGGAATGGAGAGCGTAAGTTTGCCGCTTCAACAATTTTATTGAATGGTAATGACCCACCAATATCACAGATGTGCAGATAATCTTTCCATGCCTCTTCAAAATCCTCTGTTGAACGTTTGAAGAACTGGAAGGCACAAACTTGTGCAAGCGTGTAGTCAATATAATAGAACGGCGACCCAAAGATATGACCTTGACGATGCCAGAATGCACCGCTTTCTAAAGACGCGATTCCGTCATGATCTTTATGCGGCAGATACTTCTGTTCAAGCTTCGTCCATTCAGCACGACGTTCTTGCGGCGTTAATTCAGGATGCTCATAGACGATATGCTGAAATTCATCAACGGCCACACCATAAGGTAAGAACTTGATGGCATCCCCGATATGTTTATATTTGAACTTATCTGGGTTGTTAAAGAAGAGATCCATCCATTTATATGTGAAGAACTCCATACTCATTGAATGAATTTCACATGATTCGTGCGTCGGCCATAAATAGTCCGGAATTAAGTCCTGTGAACGGTATACTTGAAATGCATGCCCAGCTTCATGTGTAAGTACGGTAATATCATGATCTGTTCCATTAAAGTTAGAGAAGATAAACGGCGATTTATAGTCTTGAATAAACGTACAGTAACCTCCAGCCTCTTTCCCTTTCTTCGCTTCTGCATCAAACAGTTCGCGGTCCATCATGAACTGGTAGAATTCATCTGTTTCTGCACTGAGCTCTTTATACATTTTACGACCGTTCTCTAAGATTGTTTTCCCATCATCTTTTGGTTTCTCGTTCCCTGATAAGAACACAATGTTCTCATCGTATGGCTTTAAGCTATCCCATCCATTACGCTTCATTTGAGACTGATACAAACTTTGTGCAACTGGGACAACATGCTTATGAATCTGATCACGATATCTCTTTACCATGTCGGGTGTGTAATCCACTCGGTTCATACGCACATAACCAAGTTCGATAAAGTTCTTAAAGCCAAGTTTCGTTGCGATTTCATGGCGTACTTTAACGAGGCGATCATAGATTGCATCGTACTGCTCTAACTGCGCAGCACGATATTCTTCCATTGCAAGTTTCGCTTCCTTACGTACGGATCTGTCTGCAGAATCGAGAAATTGTCCCATCTGAGCGAACGTGTATGTTTCACCTTTAAATTCAATTTCTGCTGAAGCAACGAGCTTACTATATTCAGATGAGATTTTATTTTCTTTGTTCAAGAGATCCTTGATTGAATCATCGTACTGTTTCACGAACAGCTCAGCAAGATCAAACAGCTGGTCACCATAGGTTTCACGCAATTCATCTTTAAATTTACTATTTGCAAGTGCATTATAGAACTTGGATTCAATCTGAATGACTTCTCCACCATGTGCATCCAGATAATCTCGCTCTTCAGAATAAAATGCATCATTTGTATTAATTGAAGCACGCACGTAAGCAAGATTCATTGCAGTATCAAGATGCTTTCTTACTACGTTAATCTCATCAATCAGCTTTATTTGTGCTTCAGCAGATGATGCTGCTTCAAACTGTTCAAGTAACTGATCGATAGATTGGTCAACTGCATGCAAGTCAGGTCGCTCATATTTATAGTTTTGGAATGTTGTCATATAGCTGCTCCTCATTGTCTAATTTTTCTTACTATTCTAATAATACTTCAATAATCGAAATAATGAAATACAAAAATTCTTAAAAATCTGTTATTTAATAGTATAATTAAATTAATACGCTGAGGAGGGGTCATATGACGAAAATAGATAAACAGTTACAGCTTACGACAGCAGAGCTCGTAAGAAAGACACATGAAGCAGGCATTCCGGTTATGATTGTATTTGAGGGGATACCAGCTTCAGGAAAGTCACGACTATCTAACGAACTCTTGCTGACGCTTGATGCAAAATATACAAACTTCTATGCGACGAAACGTCCGGATGAAGAGTTATTACGCTATCCATTCCTGTACCCATATTGGAACAACATTCCGAAAAAAGGCGGGGTAACGCTGTTCTTTAGGAGTTGGTATGCCCAGAAGCTTGATTTTGAAGAGCATGGCTATAAGAAAGATATCATTAAAGACTATGATTTATTAACGCAGGAAATTAAAGGGTTTGAATCGATGTTGTCAGATGATGGCTATGTGATTATTAAATTTTATCTATCAGTAAATGAACAAAAGCGTCAGGAGCATATAGAGCAGACGAAGAAGAATCCATTGACACGCTGGAAAGCTCAGGAATATGAAACGAGTATTCCGACCAAAGTCTACCAGGACGGCATGATTGATTTGATGAAAGCGACAGAAGAGATTGCACCATGGACACATATCGACTATACAGAACGTGGTAAAGCAGTCAATGAAATGTACGAAGTCATCATTAAGCGACTTGAAAAAGCGCTTAAAGCTAAAGAGAAATCTAAGCAAGATGAACGAGACGGCGCCTTTACAGAAGACTTCTCAACAGACATGTTCGAGGATACGTCGGATGATATGTCTAAAGCAGAATATAAAGAACTATTACCGAAATTACAGGCGCGTATCCGTGAACTTCAATATGCACTGTATGAACGTAAAATTCCTCTGATGCTCGTATATGAAGGCATGGACGCTGCAGGTAAGGGCGGTAATATTAAACGTGTCCGTGAAAGTCTGGATCCAACAGGATACGAAGTGAATGCCATCAGTGCACCAACTGAAACAGAACTGAGCTATCACTATTTATGGCGCTTTGCGACAGATGTGCCGAGAAGCGGGCATATCGAAATCTTCGACCGCAGCTGGTATGGACGTGTACTCGTTGAACGTGTGGAAGGCTTCGCAACGAATAAAGAATGGCAGCGCGCATACGATGAGATTAATAAATTTGAGAAAGCATTGACGATAGAAGGTGCCATTGTGATTAAGTTCTTCCTTGTTCTGGATAAAGATGAACAGTTGAAACGCTTTGAAGAACGACAAGTTACCCCTGAGAAGCAATGGAAGATAACAGATGAAGACTGGCGTAACCGTGAGAAGTGGGACCTATATCTTGAAGCAAGTAAAGATATGATTGATAATACGACAACCGAACATGCACCGTGGGTAATTATCCCGGCAAACAACAAACGAGCCGCACGAATTAAAGCACTGAAAACCATCATCTCCGTATGTGAAGAACGACTGTGGAATGTGAAGAAGCTTTGGTAGTAAAAGGACGTGACACGCGCGTCCTGACCCAAAGCATAATGTGAACAACGCAAAGAAAAAGTTCTTTGTTTTCTGTGTTGTTTGCATTATGCCGAAAGGGTCAGCGAGTGGAACGCCGTAAAAAGGACGTGACACGCGTTTAGCCACGAACAAAATCCTAAAAAATAAGCTTGAGACATTTGTCTCAAGCTTATTTTAGTTAAATAAATGCCATATAAAGTTTGTCTGCTCTAATTGTTTCTGTGCTTCAATCACTTTATCAGCGAATACAACTTGCATTAAGACGACGAATCCATTCATCAGCATATGTGCTGCGATTGGCACGATGATACGATTCGATAATACATATAAACCACTGAATACGACTGACATGCCCATGTAAATGAGTGTATGATTGAAATCACTGTGTGCTGCTGAGAAGATAAAGCCGCTGATGAGTACGCTGATTGTAAAAGCAACGGCGCGGTTTCCTTTAATTAGTTCATAAAGCTCCCCGAATATAACTTTTCTGAATACGAATTCTTCCAATATCGGTCCGACAATTGCAATCAGTATAATGAATATAGGAGCTTGTTTCGCGATACCCATAATCTGCGTGGTATTCTGACTTTCCATAGGTTGATTTAATATATATGTATTGACCATGCCGAGCATCATCTGCGTAAATAATGAAATGAATAATCCTCCGATGATTAACCCGATTGTTGATAACGTATCAGTCTTAACTGAACGTTCAAGGTGTGTCTTATTTTTGATTTTCGTATTGATATAGATAACAAGAATACTTGCTACGACAAATGACCCGACGTAATATGGGATGGATTTTAAGAACGCTGCATCGTTATCAAGCCCTTGCTTAAGAAAGATACTGGTCGGTATTAATACGAATAATTGTGATCCGATATAAAGTAATACGGTAAGGATGTTAATCCATTTTCTATTATGCTTCACTTTAAAACTCCTCTAATAAATAATATCCTTATTCATTGTACCGTAACTATCCATTAATTAGAAAGCAATAAGAAAGCAATCAAATATTATTAATAAAAATAAAGTAAAATGTTTGCAATTTTGACCTTCTTTGATTATTATGAAATTATATTAGCACTACATATAAGAGAGTGCTAAAAAATCATTAATGTGATTATAAGGAGGAAAAAATCGTGTTAAAACCATATGGAAATCGTGTTGTAATTCAAAAGACTGAAAGAGAGACAACGACAGCAAGTGGAATCGTCTTAACAGATTCTGCGAAAGAGAAGACAAATGAAGGGACTGTAGTTGCAGTAGGTACAGGACGCATCCTGAATAATGGTGAACGCGTTGAGATTGGTGTTAGCGTTGGTGACCGTGTCGTGTATGAGCCATTCGGCGGTACTGAAGTTAAGACTGGTGATGAATCTTATATCGTATTAAAAGAAGAAGATATTATTGCAATAGTAGAATAGCAGATAGAAGTATAGAAGATATAATTCACAAATTTATTAATAAATGGAGGAATTAACTAATGGTTAAAGAGATTAAGTTTTCTGAAGATGCAAGACGAGCAATGCTTGCAGGTGTAGATAAATTAGCAGACGCAGTTAAAGTAACACTTGGACCTAAAGGACGTAACGTTGTATTAGATAAGAAGTTTGTTGCACCTTTAATTACAAATGATGGTGTAACAATTGCGAAAGAAATTGAATTAGAAGATCCTTATGAGAACATGGGTGCAAAACTTGTTGCTGAAGTAGCGAACAAGACAAATGAAATTGCTGGTGACGGTACGACAACTGCAACGGTACTCGCACAAGCCATGATTCAAGAAGGTCTGAAGAACGTAACGAGTGGCGCTAACCCAGTTGGTATTCGTCAAGGTATCGATAAAGCAGTAGCAGTAGCACTAGAAGAACTTGCAGCAATCTCTAAAGCAGTATCAAGCAAAGAAGAAATCGCGCAAGTAGGTAGCATCTCAGCAGCTGACGAAGAAATCGGTCAGTTCATCTCTGAAGCAATGGAGAAAGTCGGTAACGACGGTGTCATCACAATCGAAGAATCTAAAGGATTCAAGACTGAACTTGAAGTCGTTGAAGGTATGCAGTTCGATCGTGGCTATGCTTCACCTTATATGGTAACAGATTCAGATAAGATGATTGCAGACTTAGAGAATCCTTACATCTTAATTACAGATAAGAAGATCTCTTCATTCCAGGACATCTTACCGATCTTAGAACAAGTCGTTCAAACATCACGTCCAATCTTAATCGTAGCTGAAGACGTTGATGGCGACGCACTGACAAACATCGTATTGAACCGTCTACGCGGAACATTCACTGCAGTAGCAGTAAAAGCACCAGGATTTGGTGACCGTCGTAAAGCGATGTTAGAAGACTTAGCGATTCTTACAGGTGGACAAGTGATTACTGACGACCTTGGATTAGAATTAAAAGACACAACAGTAGAAATGTTAGGTAACGCTAGTAAAGTTCATGTAACGAAAGATAACACAACAATCGTTGAAGGACGCGGCGATGCTTCAAACATCGATGCACGTGTTGGACAATTAAAAGCTCAAATCGAAGAAACAACTTCTGAATTCGATAAAGAGAAGTTACAAGAACGCTTAGCGAAGCTAGCAGGTGGTGTTGCAGTGATTAAAGTCGGTGCTGCAACTGAAACAGAACTTAAAGAACGCAAATTACGTATCGAAGATGCATTAAACTCTACACGCGCAGCAGTAGAAGAAGGTATTGTTGCAGGTGGAGGAACAGCATTAGTATCTATCTACAACAAGGTTGCAGCAGTTGAAGCAACGGGCGACGTTGCGACAGGTGTGAAGATCGTACTGAAAGCACTTGAAGCACCAATCCGTCAAATCGCTGAGAATGCGGGACTTGAAGGCTCAGTGATTGTTGAGAAGATTAAACACGCTGAAACAGGTGTCGGCTATAACGCTGCAACGGATGAGTGGGTAAACATGATCGACGCAGGTATCGTTGACCCAACAAAAGTAACGCGCTCAGCATTACAAAACGCAGCAAGTGTTGCGGCAATGTTCTTAACAACTGAAGCGGTAGTTGCAGAAATGCCTGAAGAAAACCCAGCACCAGACATGGGAATGGGCGGCATGCCAGGAATGATGTAATTTAAAATATACCGATCATCAGAAATGATGGTCGGTTTTTTTGTTTATGGATAGTGGTTCAAGTTGGCTCGTAAAAAATAAACATGAGCCAAGATGCCCCTAAGACCAGAGTAGAGCTGCTCAAGTTGGCTCATAAAATAAAAACATGAGCCAAGGTGTCCCTGAGACCAGAGTAGAGCTGCTCAAGTTGGCCCATAAAAAATAAACATGAGCCAAGATGTCCCTGAGACCAGAGTAGAGCTGCTCAAGTTGGCTCATAAAATAAAAACATGAGCCAAGTCAATCAACATCTTCCTCGCTCAAAGCTACTTCCTCAGACAACAGCCTAATCATTTGAACATGTACTTAAAAAATGTACAATTTTCGTTGACAATTTTATTTATCATCTTTACAATTGAGAAGAATTATCAATGATAATAATTCTCAATTACAGGAGGTTAAGGAATGAAAAAGTTATACATATTATTCATCGCATTTATCACATTACTTGCTGCATGTGGTAATCCATCTGCATCAAAGGAAGAGAAGAAAGACGGTTCAAAGGATACAGTTTCTGTTAAACATGCTATGGGTACAACTGAAGTACCAAAAGATCCGAAGCGTGTTGTCGTGTTAACGAACGAAGGTACTGAAGCGCTTATTGCATTAGGTGTAAAACCTGTCGGAGCAGCAAATTCTTACGCTGGAGATCCATGGTATGATCACTTAAAGGATAAATATAAAGGTATCGAACCAGTCGGTAATGAAAGTGAAATCAATATTGAGCGTATTGTTAAGCTAAAACCAGACTTAATTATCGGAAACAAATTCAGACAAGAAGCACAATATAAAAAGTTATCAGCGATTGCACCAACTGTATTCTCTGAAGAGTTACGTGGTGACTGGAAAGAGAACTTCAAATTATACGCGAAAGCTGTAAACAAAGAAGATAAAGGGAAAGAAGTATTAGCTGATTACACGAAACATGTTGATAAAACACGCGAAGCTTTAGGAGACAAGATTAATTCAGAAATCTCAATGGTTCGTTTCATGCCGGGTGACGTAAGAATTTACCATAAAGATACATTCTCTGGTGTTATTTTAGATGAAGTAGGTTTAAAGCGTCCTAAAGGTCAGGATAAAGATGATTTTGCAGAAAAAGGTTTAACGAAAGAGCGTATTAGCGCAATGGATGGCGATTACTTATTCTACTTCACATTCAATACACCGAAAGAAGATGTTACAGCTGTAGAGAAAGAATGGGTTAATGATCCTGCATTCAAAGCATTAAAGGCTTCAAAACAAAACCATGCAATGAAAGTTGACGACTCAATCTGGAACACTTCAGGTGGTGTATTATCAGCACATATGATGCTTGATGATTTAAAGGACAAAATTTTAAGTGCAAAGTAATGGCATAAAGTTAGTTTTACTTTCATTGCTGTTAATTGTCAGTATGATATGCAGTTTAATGTTTGGTTATAAAGTTTTTACTGTGTCAGATGTGTTTCATGCATTATTTCAAAACCAGCACATCGACGATCACAATATTCTAATGAACTTAAGATTGCCAAGAACACTTCTTGCAGCACTGATCGGGTTGATGCTCGGGATAAGTGGTGTACTCATTCAGACCGTGACGCGTAATCCGTTTGCGAGTCCGGGGATTATGGGTGTTAATAGTGGTGCGAGTTTATTCGTTGTTACTGCAATCGTCATATTTAATATTAATGGAACATTTCAATTAAGTGTTATCGCATTTATCGGTGCATGTGTTGTTGCTGCGATGATTGTCGGAGCAACGACATTACCGGTAAGACCATTATCAATAATGGAACTAACGTTGTTTGGTGCAAGTATTAGTGCTTTTTGTATGGCAGTAACACAAGGGTTACTCATTTACAATGAATCAGCGATTGAACAAGTAATCTACTGGTTAAGTGGTGCAGTTAGCAATAAGAAATTATCGATACTCACACATTTATGGCCTTTTATTGTTATTGGAATAACGCTCACGATTTATAACATTAAAAATTTGAATGTTTATTATCTGGACGATACGGCATTAAAGTCGGTCGGTGGGAATATACTGCGTATTAAGTTTATTACTATGCTGAGTGTTGCTTTACTCAGTGGTGCATCTGTTGCAATTGCAGGTCCGATTGCATTTATTGGTCTGATTACACCCCACATTACGAAAATGATGGTTTCAAGTCATAATCATATTGTGCTGTTACCAGCTGCAGGACTGATCGGTGCAGTACTACTCGTTACAAGTGATATACTGAGCCGTTATCTGTTATTTCCTCAGGAGATACCGGTTGGAATTGCAACAGCGATGATAGGTTCACCGATATTCTTCTATTTGATTCTTAAGCGTAAGGAGCAGATGTCATGAAATATATCGTGAATATTATATTGCTGCTGCTTGTAATGATGATAGGACTAATGTTTGGTGATGGTTTCATTCATCCGGTTGAAATTGTAAAAAGTTTTGCGGGTCAGAGTGATACGTATACGAATTTAATTATTCGCTCGCTGCGTTTACCGAGAGTACTGCTTGCTATAATAGCAGGTGCGGCGCTTGGTGTAGCCGGATGTTTGCTGCAGCGAATTACTAAAAATGAACTGGCTTCACCTGACGTTATCGGGATTTCACAAGGAGCGGTCGTCGGTAGTTTATTCTTCTTGATTATACTGACAACTGCGACAGAACAATTACTATTTCCGATAGCGTTTCAAAGTATCGCATCTATTGTCGGTGCAATTCTCGTCACATTCGTGTTATATCACTTCGCATTAAAGTGCACGTTCTTAAAGGAACGTCTTATACTGCTTGGTATCTGCATGAATATCTTCTTTCAGGGGATAATAATGTTTCTCATTATGTCTTCTAATAAAAGAAGTGCGCAGGCTCAAATATGGATTACAGGTTCCGTACATCTTGCTGAATATTATCAAGTTATTGTCATAACGCTGATCATCATCATCGTTATGATTGTGATGGCATATTATACGAGGCATCTGGATATTCATCAGTTAGGTTACAGCATGTCACATGGATTAGGATTAAGTTATCAAAGCATGACAATATTAACGCTTGTTTGTGTCAGTATCCTTACGGCAATAAGTGTAAGCTTCGTAGGTGGTATTCAGTTTGTTGGTTTAATCGCACCACACATCGCGAAAAAAATAAAGCATCATTCATTTACGCAGTTTGTATTTACGAGTGGTGTCATCGGTGGTGTGATTTTACTGTTAAGTGACTTGATAGGTAGAACAATATTTTTACCAGTTGAAATTCCAGCAGGTGTATTCACTGCTCTTATCGGTGCACCATTCTTTATATATTTGTTGTTTAGTAAACGATTTAAGCAACGTTAATTGATAGATTGGAATCCGGCACAATGACAAGAAAATGATTTTATGATTTTCTTGTCTTGTGCTGGATTCTTTTATTTTTCATTTACAAAAAAAGGAGTTTATTTATGCATTTAATTCCGGAAACATTAAAAAATAAAGCATTGCATTACTTTAAACATTTGGATGAACAGACATTAAAGAAATATTACTCGGAAGCTGAGCGAGAGATCAATGGTCGAATTCAAGCATGCAGTATTGTTGAACGCATTGAAACAGAAGACTTTGGAGAGATTGAAAAAGAAATTACAGATTCAATACATAATTTGACGTTAAGTTTGATTCAATACGAAGAAGACAGACAGCAATTTGGTGGACAATTTAAAAATATATTCGAATTTGCGCATCATTTTAATGTGAAAGCAACGATATTCGAACAATGTGTTACGTTAGGACATCCTTTTCATCCTATGACGAAAACAAAACTTGGATTAACTTATGAATCAGTACTCCGTTATGCACCAGAATTCAGAAATTGCGTAAAAATTATACCTCTGATTATCGATAAGTCATTAGCAGGACACTTCGGAACTGTACAACTCCCAGTTAGCTATATGGAACAGATTTACGAAATAGCAGCACAATATAATATAAAGCACCCAGAGATTATATTCATTCATGAATGGCAGCTTAACCATTACTTCAACGAACATACCTCGTTATTAAATAGCAAAACATGTATCCCGATTGAAAGTTTATCAGTAACGGGCTATCCGTTGTTATCATTTCGAACGTTATACGTACCAATGTTCAAGTGTGTCATTAAAGCTGCTGTAAATGCACAGGCGACAAGCGCAGTGCGTAACGTATCCCCAGCATCAATTCATAACGGTGTATTACTTGGGAAATATGTCAGCAAATTGTACGAGCAATATGATGGATGTTTTATACAGCAGGATCTGGGCGGTACTTATTTGGAGCAATCACCACACGAAAATAAATTAAGTTATATGATGAGAGAAACCATTTCTTATGAAAATCATCAGTATGCGGTTGTTTGTGCAAGCTTAATTTCAAAGAGCTTTATTACTGATCAGGCAATTGTGATTGAGGCGATTGATATTATAAGGCATCATCAGCGTATTTCACGTGAAGCGGCAGCAATGATATTCTTCGAAAAGTACACGCACATACTACTTAAAGCAACTTATCGACTCATGCTCGAACATCAGATCAGTCTGGAAGCGCATATGCAGAATAGTTCTATCGTTTTAGAATACGGTGTGCCGAAAGCGATATATATTCGTGACTTTGGAGGTATTAGAATATCCGATGATTCGGTTCATATTGATAAGCGTACAGGATTATTTACTAATGATTTTGAAGATTTACTTTCAGTATTCACACATGCAGTACTATACAATCATCTGTTCCAGCTCATAAAACCTTTATCAACTTTCGCAAATGAACAAAAACTCTATGACACTATCTATCAGGAGATTGCCACGATTAACGACACTTATAAGCCACCTGTGAATGTTCTGAAACAAAGAAAACTTAAAGTGAAATCACTACTTAAAATGCGTCTGTACGGAGATAGTTATGATTATAAATATTCAGAAATAAAGAATCCTTTAATGAAGGAGGACTTTCGATGTGGGAAAGCATAGTACAATCTCATAGCAATGAAATAGGTTCTAAAATTATACATGATATACAGCGTGCAAAACATTTAACGATGGATAAGATTATCCGTGCAATTATAGAAGAACAAATTCACCCGTTTACACTCGTTTCAAATCATGAGGACAAAGCTGCATTTATGACCAGTGATGCTTTCTTTTATTATGATAAAGTGACAGGAAGTGTAACTGTTAATGACGAAACAATTACTGATCCGCTTGAATTTCTGAAATGGTGTGCTGCGCAATCAACAGCTTATGACTATACCTCATTTATAGCAAAGATTGAAAATCATCTCATTAACCAGTCATTAAGTTTCATTCATTGCGCACATATAGAAAAGGCGGATCATCCTCTTTTAAAAGGAGAACAATGGGTCGTTACAGGTCACAATATTCATCCTTGTGCAAAGACGAAACTCGGCATGTCATATGAAGCGGTCATGCGTTATGCGCCTGAGTATAATCATACATTTGAATTGAACTGGATACTCGTTAAAAAGGACATACTGTTCAATAATTTAGAAGATGATCAAATAGAGCAGTTGATTGCATTCAGTGGGTATCAGAATGCTATCGACGATGCATATCATTTGATCCCTGTACATCCGTATCAATATGAGCATATATTGCCGGAAGTGTACAAAGAAGAGATTGCAGCACAAGATATTATTATGCTTGATTACGAAGGTGGACGCGTGAAAAGTACATCATCATTCAGGACGGTATGCCCAATTGATGCACGTTATCCGATTGTGAAGTTACCTGTTCATTCACAGATGACATCAACGATTCGTTCCATCAGTAACAATAGTGTCATCAACAGTAAAGCGATTAGCGACTATTTTAAGTGGATATATGAGAGTGATGATGCACTTGCGCAGTTGAGTACGCCGATAATGGAATATGGTGGTATGACATATGAACATGAAAGTGAAGCGAAACAACGTAATTTATCCTTCATATTAAGAGAGAACAGTACTCAGGAATTCAAACAGTATGATGATGTATTCGCTGCGACTTGTCTGTTTGAGCGTGATGAGACAGACGATAAAATTTATAAGCGCTTAATCTATCAGTCCAATCAAAGTGCTTCAGCATGGTTTTATCGTTATACGAAATTGCTGCTCCATACGGCGATCCCTTTAATGGCGACGTATGGAATTGGTCTTGAGGCACATATGCAGAATATTTCAATCGCATTTTTAAATGGTAATCCGGTCCATCTATATTATAGAGACTTCGGTGGATTACGAATTGATATATCAAGAACAGCAGGTAAATTACAGTTAAATGAAGGACTAACATGCACGACAACAGAAGGAATGCACGAAAAGGTCGTCAATACGTTGATAGCGAATCATTTAACGACCGTTATCGATCACATCTCACAAGATTATGAACTGCACCCCGATGAACTATGGCGCATTGCAGCAGAATTGCTTATGCATACATTTGAAATGCTGAGTGGTAATGATATTCAGCAGGACTTTGAAAGCTTTACGTCAGCGCATCTCAAACAAAAAGCATTGATGACGATGCGTTTATCGTCCGACAAAAATGATTTATACATCTATAAGGAAAACCCGCTACATGCGCAGTTTATTAAGAAATAATCAGCCGCTGCAGCGTTTTTTCCTAGGACAGCTCATACAGCGGACGAGTGACTGGATTGATATTATTGTACTTAACTGGGCGATACTACAAATAACACATGATCCGATGGCGCTCGCATTGCTGAATATGATGCGCTTATTACCACAATTAATCTTCGCGTTTATTACCGGAAAAGTAGTGGACTGTATGCAGGCCATTAAGCTGATGTATACTGTTCATGCTTGTAACATTTTGCTGACGGTGATACTTTGTTTTAGTTTTTATGAACGACAGCTTTATATGATTTATGCGGTTATTGCTGTACGTGCTTACGTTCAGTCAATTGATAATATACAGAGAAATAAAGTATTGCCGAACTTTACAGCAGCAGACAAATTAAAACAAATTATCAGCATGAATGCATTACTCATTAATATAACGCGAATTATCGGTCCGTTCATCGGTGGAATATTGCTCGCGTACACGACATATGAACTATTGCTGCTCATACCAGTATTAAGCAGTGTGTGCGTTATATTACTCAATAAAACATTGCCACACCAAAACGTCCAATATAAGGAGCATAATATTGTGCAATATTTTAAAACACATAAAGTCATCCTGCATATTATGATTACGAGTATGATATCGATGTTTTTCGGCTTTTCCTTCACAATTGTCCTGCCGATTATAGTGAAACAAACATTAAATCAAGGTGCGCTGATGTATGCGGTGTACACAGCGGTACTCGCACTCGGTTCTGTTACCGTACTGATGTGCTTTATGAATCAGCATAAACAGACAACGATATGCGCATTAATTCAGTGGTCGGTACTCTTTTCACTGTCCATCGTGATGATGCTGGTGCAGCACACCTATATATTTATGATTGCAATTTTTATAATGGGATTTGCATCGCAAGGATTCAGAACGACGCACCGCGTTTTAGTGCAGCAATATACTGAAGAACAATATAAAGGAACAGTACTCTCCGTTACGATGATGGACCGAGGATTTATACCACTTGGTGGGATGATGCTTACGTATCTATATACTACATTCGGTATTAATGTTATGTTTACAACAATGTTCATCGGATTAGTGTGTGTGACGTTACTATGCATCTATATGAAATGGGAGGAGAAAAGAGATGGAACATATATACAAAGTGTTAAGTAATACGAATAAAGATTACTACATTTACGACTTACAAGCATTAGAAGAACGTATCGAAAGCATTACATCAATGCTCAATCACGATGTATATTATGCTGTGAAAGCGAACAGTCATCATCGAATACTCAATACACTGTTACCATATGTAAAAGGTTTTGAAGTCGCATCCATCGGTGAAATTGAAAAAGTAAGACAAATATCAAGTGATGCAGCAATTATATACGGTGGACCGGTTAAAACAAGTGAAGATCTGGAATTTGCAATTACAAGAAATGTCTCATCTGTTCAGGTGGAAAGTTTGATTGAACTTGATACACTCAGCACATTAACAACATATTATGAATATGACCTTAATATAAGTCTACGTATCAATTTAGCAGCAGTGAACACAAATGCAACATTAAAAATGTCAGGCGCAACGCAATTTGGATTGCCGGAAGAAGAAATATTTGAAGCAATGGACATTATTCAGGATGCGCCACATCTGCACTTTGAAGGACTGCACTTTCATGCGATGAGTAACAATCTCGATGCACAAAAACACGTGGCGTTTATTGAACAGGCATTAAACTATCAGCATTCTGCAATTGATGGCGACGTAATTATTAATGTCGGTGGCGGAATTGGAATAGATTATCAGGAAATTGAAACGTTTAATTTTGAACAGCTTTGTGAAGCGGTAAATGAATTACCACGCATGAAATTTGAACTCGGACGTTATATCGTCGGACCAGTTGGATATTATGCTGCAAATGTATATGACATAAAAACGATGCATCACGAAAACTTTGTACTACTAAATGGTGGGACACATCATTTCAGATTTCCAAAAGCATGGAACCATCACCATGCACATAGTATATATCAAACTGATAGTCAGCAAAAACGTAAGAAGACATTGAGTAACGCCTCTACGTATTACGTAGGGAAACTATGTACACCAAATGACGTTTTCGGACAAAAGTATGAAGTAGACACAATAAACACAGGAGACTGGGTCATATTCCATAATGCCGGCGCATATGGATACGACATCAGCCATATAAACTTTTTGTCACACCCACAACCAGAAATCGTGTTTGTAGGGTGAGGAGGAAAGAGTTTGGGACATAAGTAAATCTTCGATTTACAAACCCTACTCAAGATAAAAGCAGAAATTCCATTTGGAATTTCTGCTTTTTTGATGCAAAAAAAGAAGCCCTTTTATATAATGTAATCACCACAAAAACATTGAAAAGGAGCTTCTTTATGTACAAAAATTATAACACAAATCAAATCACACTGCCAATGGATATAGAATTTAAGATTCCAAAGGATGACTTATGTTTCATTGTACATGGTCTAGTAGAATCAATCCCTGAAGAAGAGTATCAACAGTACAGAAATAGAATAGGTGCATCCTCATATCATCCCAAAATGATGCTTAAGGTTATTCTTTATGCTTATACTCAGTCTATTTTCTCAGGTCGAAGAATTGAAGCATCATTAAACGACAGTATTCGAATGATGTGGTTATCACAGGAACAGAAGCCTTCATACAGGACTATCAATAGATTCCGAGTAAACCCTATGATGGATAACCTGTTGAAAACTCTTTATGTAAATTTCAAAACACAACTTGTTGAATATAAACTGATTGATGAACAGTCAATTTTTATTGATGGTACTAAGTTAGAGGCAAGTGCTAACAAGTACACATTCGTATGGAAAAAGAAAATTCTTTCGTATCAAGAGGGCTCGCTTTCTAAAGCTAAGTCTATCTATGACGATCTACTGAAACAGGAAATCATTCCTGAAATACAGAATGAAAGTAAGGACGAAATCACAATAGATTCTTTAGCGCATATCGAAAGAAGTCTAAATCAAAAAATCGAAGATTTAATATTTCAGATTGATAATGAAAAGAATGTCACGGAGAAGAAGAGAATAAGAAGTGAAAGAACCCCAATCAAAAAGACGCATAAGGTGATTAAAGATATCTACGAAAGAAATATAAGATATAATGAGCAATTGAAAATCCTGGGCGATCGAAAAAGCTATTCTAAAACAGATTGCGATGCCACATTCATGAGAATGAAGGAAGACCATATGAAGGACGGTCAATTGAAGGCAGGATATAATCTACAGATTGCGACAAACAATCAATTCACTCTGGCTTATGACGTCTTTCCAAATCCGGCGGATTCAAGAACACTCACTCCGTTCTTGAATAATTTCATAGATTTGCATAAGAAAATTCCTAAATATATTGTTGCCGACGCTGGATATGGAAGTGAAGAAAATTATGAGACTTTGATTGATGAGTTTGAAGTTACACCTTTAATTCCTTTTAATACATACTATTCGGAGCAATCAAAGAAAAACAGAACAAATATTTTTAATACATTTAACTGGCCATATAATGAAATTGAAGATTATTTTACATGTCCCGAAAATCACAATCTTAGATTCTCTCATTATTCAAAAAGAAAAAATAGTGATTTCGGAAGTATATCCAAAGTATACCAATGTGAGATGTGTCAAAGTTGTCCACTAAGAGATAAATACATTTCTAAAAATACTAAGGGCAATAAAAGTATTTATAGAAATAATAATCTTGAATACTTCAAATCAGAGATTCGCAAGAAGCTTTCAGATGAAAATACCGGAAGAATCTACGCAAACAGAAAGATAGACGTAGAACCAGTATTTGGATTTCTGAAAGCTATTTTGGTTTACACACGAATGAATGTGCGTGGTAAATCTAAAGTGAAGAGAGATATAGGCTTTGCGCTAATGGCAGTAAATATAAGGAAAATGGCCACCTCACGTGGTGAAAATAAAAATAAAAATAAAGAAATAGCGATAAAATTTGATTTTCATCAAATTTTATCGCTATTTTTATTATCAGGAGTACTTATGTCCCGGACTCTTATTTTTGTTCATTTGCTATTCTGATTGAGTATCCTGATTAAAACTTTCTGCTCATCATCAACTTACCTAAAAAGTAGAGTGAGACCGTTAGTATCGATGCTTGAGCAACTGCTCCTAATACGTCGAATAGATCTAGCATAATAGGTTTTTCAAAAAATAAATGTCCGATATATAATTCATATATAAGGCTAGATAGAACTAGAAAAATAAAAATGTGTAAACTCTTTAACTTTAACGATTTAATGAAAAGATTATATTGTGAGGCGTCATAAACCTCCACATATTGACTATGCATCGTTTTCACCAATCTATTGCTTAAAGTAAAAATATACATAAAGACAAAAAGGAGTAACATAAATAGTAAAGGTGTAGCAATAGATAATCGTTTAAATAGTACATCACTAATTAAACTAATGAAACATGCCGTAAGTAATAGATAAAAACTAATAACAGTACATTGAGCTAGAAATTTAACTATCACTGATTTCTGATATTCATCACGTGCATTAGTGTAACCCACATTACGTTTCATTAATTTTTCGTTTATTGTAAACATCATTCCACCTCATCCTCAGTAGCCTTTTTAATTTTCATTTTTCCGATGAAATACATCGATAAACCAAAGAATAACCCACCGATGATCCAGATAAATAAATTAAACCAGTCAAACTCATATGTTTCTCCGGAAATGATTTTAAATAATATTTCAATCATTACATACATGCATGTGCCCCAATATAGGCCTAATTTAACACTTTGTCTCTTTAGTTTATTAATTTCGGATTGGTAATCTTCATCAGAGTAAACTTCTGTAATATCTGATTGTGTTTTTCTATTTTGATTAATTATGAATATGCTAATTCCTTGTAAGATTAAAAACATTAATATTGTGCCAGTTGAAAACATCTGATGAGAGACATCCCAAATTAAGCTTATAAGCATACTTGCCGCAATGAGATAAAATAAATAATTAAAACAGTTCGCTAAAATGATATAACCTTGCTGACGTTGATATTCATCATTTGTCATATCTAGCCCCATAAATGAAGAGAGATAATCGGTGTCCAATCTTTTCATTCTGAATCTTCTCCTTCGATGTCCACCCAAAATAGAGTGTTTAAATCTGTATTTAAAGCTAATGCAATTTTTATGCATAAATCCAATGAAGGATTATATTTATCATTTTCTATTAAATTGATGGTTTGTCTTGAAACTTGTACTTTCTTTGCAAGATCGAGCTGTGAGAGTTTAAGATTCTTTCTGTATGTACGTACATTGTTCATATTTATTTCTCCTAGGAAAGTCGTATATATATGACATTTATAATATATAACATAACAACAATGGTGTCAAATATATATGACATTTTGAGTGGTAAAGAATCTAACTTGTAATATATGACGTTAATCTTCTTGTCTTGAACATCGCCATCGGATTGATAATTGTAATTATTAGTACATTTTTAATCAACAATAAAATTAAATTATCTCAATAATATTTTTCGCTATCAGTACTGCTACAGCAATAATTATGATGCTCGACACTTTATTTAGTACTAAGATGAATTTACCTTCTTGATCGATGTTCCCGACAAGCTTTCCGATTAGTCCGAGCGATATAAACCATATCCATGAAACAGAGATAGTGGTTATAGTGAATACTATTTTTTCAGCGTGTTGATACATTGCAGCATTTGTACCAATCACACCAATTGTATCCATGATGGCATGAGGATTTAATAAAGATACTGAAAGCGCAAAGCTTATTTGTTTCTTTACGGACATGGGTGGGCTATCAGATTTAGAGCTTGGTGATTCATGCCATAGCGACCATGCCATATAAAGTAAGAATATGAAACCTATAGAATAGATAATTAGTTGAAGCGCTGGATATTGATTTAATAATAATGAAACACCAAACACTGCAAGTAAGATGAGCAAAGTATCACAAAGACCTGCTGTAACGACGACTGGTATGATTTTTTTTAAAGCTTTTATGGTTTGCACCTTGATTGAAAACAAATACATTTTGTGCTCCGAGTGGTAATATTAACCCGAATGCGAGTAAGAATCCGTGCAAAATTGATTGAATCATATGAAAGACCTCCTTTATGATAGTATAAAGAAAAAGTCATACGTTTAAATCCACCAGATTAAAATGACAGGTCAACCAGGAGAAATCTATCCAACTTCAGATAAAGATAAAATAAGATTTTCATATGAATATATTGATGAAGCGCTGATAGAACCTAATATAAAGTGGCTAAGAGAAATCATTGAAAGTAAGAAGTTGATGGAGGTATATCATGACTTATGAAGAAATGTTCAAACGTTATAACAAGATGAGGCGGTTATCTAATGATAAAGAAAATATTGAAGCACTGCTGAGACAATATAAAGCGTTTGAAATACCGGTTCATTCAATTCATCACGATGATTATCACAATGATGAAGAAGTTGACCCACTGTATATTTATAAACTATTTCATATTAGTGATAAACATGCACTTAATAAAATCATAGATGCTGCATATAAAGATAAAGGAGACGATACATACCCTATAGGATCTGAACTTACTTATCAATCACTCATCGGAAGACATAATTCTGGCAGAGGGGTATCTATAGTCTTAGAATCAAAAGACGGAAAAAAGGTATCGAATTTTAAAGTTTATGGACAAGCTCAGAAATTAAGTGAATTGTTACTTTGCTACATTCCTTTTGAAACGATGACTGAAGATATTCAGAGTTCTGACTTTCAATATTTGCTGGAATGTTTAGATGGAAATGGCTTTTTATAAAATAAAAGTGTCGAACTATATAGAAGTCCGCCACCTAGACAGGTGGAAGAGGACAAAACCAACTGTAGGTGACGAACTATGTAGAAGTCCGCCACCTAGACAGGTGGAAGAGGACAAAACCAACTGTAGGTGACGAACTACATAGAAGTCCGCCACCTAGACAAGTGGAAGAGGGCAAAACTAACTGTAGGTGTCGAACTACACAGAAGTCCGACACCTAGACAAGTGGAAGAGGTCAAAACCAACTGTAGGTGACGAACTACACAAAAGTTCGCCACCTACAAAACACCGTCTCAACCTCACTCGTTCAATGTCACGACACCATTCTTAATATGCACCGTATCGCCACTTTCAACACGGTCATAAATTTCTTTTGATACGACATACAAGCGTTCTTTCCCATTACGTTTCACGATGATAGTATACGCTTTTCGGTTGCCGAGTTGTTGTCTGATTAAAGCTTGCTGTCTTTGCACGTTTGAAGAATGTCCGTACATAGCACCGTAAAATATTTGATTGTTCACGAACTGATTATGAGCAGCTTGATATTTCATTGGTCCAGAAAATTTACTGCGCATAGGAGGTGCAAGGGTTACTGCGTTTGATTTTGCACGCTGCATATTTCTCGAAGAACTCATACGTGATGTACTGTTCATTCGAATCATTGTGTTGATGCGTGATGCATTCATTGCCGCTCTTGAAGTCGTTGAAGCACGGGCTGCACTGCTGCTCGCACTCGAACTCGTTGACGATGAACCCGACGAACTCGTCGTACCCCCTGCATCAATGGTTTCGGGTATTAGCATCAATAACATCACAATCGCAAATATTTTTAATAACTTCATAGTCATCTACTCCACAACAGATTTTTTCTCGACCTTAGCATCGAATTCGCCTTCGTTGTCAAAGATGATATAAGGCTGTCTGAAGATATGGATATCATCTTTTTTCACTAAAATATAAGGCTTCGCATTCTCATCTTTAAGAATATGTTCTACGACATTCTCTGTATCAAATCGCTTAGATTTTAACTTGTTGTTGTCCTTGTAACCGACTTCCATGGACATCTTGCTCTCACTGCCGTTATTCAGCACTTCTGCATAGACGAGGTCATACTTCTTAACATTCTCACCAGATGCATCTGGTGCCTCTTTTTCTTTCGCATTCCCACATGCTGCAAGTAATAATGTTAATATTACGATATAGCTTAATCGTTTCATGTGTCCACTCCTTTATATACTGTTAATTTCACTTTATAATAACATTTTAAATTAGACAAAGAAAATTTAACAATAAACTTGAAATATGTCTGTTTTTATCATATAATATTCAGGTAATTGAATTTTGGAGGGATACCCAAGCCTGGTTAAGGGGACCGATATTTATATCGGTTAGAAGCTTTATAGCTTGCGTTGGTTCAAATCCTTCTCCCTCCGTAGACCGAGATCAGAACATGATGTTCTGGTCTTTTTTTGTGTTATATTTTAACAAAAGGAGTGATGACATGATTCAACCATGTACAATAGAGGACAAGCAAGCATTGCAGCATATCGCATATCAGACATTTGATGAAACGTTTAGAGCTCAAAATAAAAAAGAAAATATTGATCATTACTTGAAGACGGCTTTTACAGATGAAAAAGTAGAACGAGAACTTTCAAATCCACATTCATTCTTCTATTTTATATTTCATGAAGAACAGCTTGCCGGCTATTTAAAGTTAAATATAAAGGACGCACAGACTGAACCCTTTGATGAACATCATCTGGAAATTGAGCGTATCTATATTCTGAAGCAATTTCAGAAACATGGATTAGGAAAAGCACTATACCAGCATGCTCTTCAAAAAGCGCGTGCATTATCATGTGAACACATCTGGCTCGGTGTGTGGGAGAAGAATACAAACGCCATTGATTTCTATCAGAAGATGGGCTTTACAAAAGTCGACCAACATGCGTTTTTCATGGGCGACGACGAACAGATAGATATTATCATGTTAAAAAATATATAGAATTTTATCCTCGATATGGTATATTTTAGGTAAGAGGTGATCTAGGTGCTCAGTGACCAATTCAAAAAGGCGATGATGATCTATTTATCAATTTCTGTATTGATGTTAACTATAGCAATCTATCTCTACGAATACCTATGAAATCTTTCATCGCCTAGATACTGATAAAGGTAAAATTGGTCTTGCCATGATGTGTATGCACAAAATAAACAGCAGAAGATAATAGGGGGCTTAAAGATGAAATGCGTACACTGTAATCACAAATTCACTTTTAAAGAACGCATGAAAGCGGCATGGAAACCTTCTACGGATACTATCGTCATATGTCCGAAGTGTGGCGGTAGACAATATATCTCAAACAAAAGAATGGCGAAATCATATGGATTAATGCTGCTAGTGGAACTCATACTGATCATAGCAGCACCACTAATTAAAATACCCATACCCCTCCTTACAGTCTTGATGATTATCGCGCTTGCTTTAGTCATCGTGCTATTTCCGTTATCACTGAAACTCGTCGCTGAGAAAGATGGATTGCTTGAAGAACAGTTTCGGGAGATGGAGAAGAAACAAAAGAGGAAATCGCTATGACAAAACAATATTATCTAATCACTACAATTATTATGTTCATAATTAATACCATCGTTATTTCAACGATGGTGATTTTGCAATACATTTTAGGGTTTGCAAATGAATATATAGATTATATGTATAGTGATGGAAATACATATCATTCATTAAATCACAATAATATCTTCTTAAGCTATGTCAGCTTTGTACCTATCACACTTGCTGTAATTTCGTTAGTTACACTTTATGAATACAAAAATTACGATAAAAATAATCCCGCATGACAATGTCATGTGGGATTTGTGATAGTCGTTTTGACTAATATAATTGTCAAAATAACTATCATAAATTACAATTAGATTATAAATGATTGAAAGGAGCTGCGCCTATTGAAGAATCGATTAAAGGAACTCCGTGCAAGAGAGGGATATAATCAAACCCAGCTTGCCAAACTTGCGCATGTTTCAAGGCAGACGATTTCACTTATCGAACGCGATGATTTCATGCCATCTATACTAACCGCTGTTAGAATCGCTAGAATATTTAATGAGCGGGTAGAAGATATATTTATATTTGAGGAGGATGAGTTATGAGTAAGAAAAAGAATAGTGGATTTCTAAAAATAATGATTGGAATGGCTTTCGGTGCTATCGCAGGATACAGTATTCCTGCACTCTACGATGCAGTAACATCACTTCAAGCAACATATAATATAAAAATCCTTTGGTATATCGTGCCGATATTATTTGTGATTGCTTTATACTTATACTTTAAGTCTGTCCAGCAATTTAAAGCGATGAACAGTGATATCAATTTACCTGAAGATGATCGGTTTATCTACCAAGTGACCCATCATAATAAAGCATCAGCAAATGTAGTGAATGCCTATCATATATTGTTATTATCGCTTTGTTTAAGTATAACGATATTAATTGAACCTGAGAGGTCACATATTATCATATTCGCTGTATACTTTATTGCTTGTGCAATATTTTATACATTCATCAGTAAACAGACGGCTAAAGTGTTAACGGCATATCCGACGATAACAAACAGTGACGTGTCGATCAAGTTTGGAGATCCAAATTTGATGGAGAAAGTGATTGATGGCATTGATGAAGGTGAACGCTTAGTAATGTTACGTTCATTATCAAAGACATATGAAATTATGATTCTCATGCTTTCAGTGATACTCATGCTGCTAGGAATATATCAAGCAGCTACTGGGGAAAATCAGTACTTAGCCATGTTTGCAATTGCTGCAGTACTTATTTATTCAACAGTTGTATACTATAAGAAGAACGAAGAGTTTAACCGTTAAGGAGCTGTCGTGATGAGGCACATAAAGAGAAAACCGAAACAATTTATTATTATGCTTATATTATCTACAATTTATATCATGGTTAATGTAATGGGAAATGATAGTGTGTGGTGGAGTATTGCTTATGGGCTCCTTATTATAAGTACAGTGATGACTTTCTTCATCACGACAAGCGATGAAGAGGAGATTAATGAACAGCTTGATCAGGAAGTGAAGCGGCTCAATATGCCACGTGAGCGTTTGTATCAAGTAACAGGTTATAATCGATATGAGGTTTCAAAGAGTGAAGATGGCCAAATAATCTTCTGGATACCAATGTCGCAGAAAAAAGTATTGCTGAAAAAATTAAAAGGCATGGAACCGGAGCAAGAATAAAGTAACTTTAAAGTGTATAAAAAATCCAGCACACATTCACGTGTACTGGATTATTTTTTATGATTCTAAATAGTTATGTGTAACTGCTGCTACTGCTGCACCTACTAATGGTGCTACGATGAAGATCCATAATGTTGATAATGCTTCGCCACCAGTGAATAACGCTGGAGCGATACTTCTTGCAGGGTTTACTGATGTACCAGTTAACGGAATTCCGATTAAATGTACCATCGTTAATGTAAATCCAATTACAAGTACTGCTAAGCTTGGTGCGATAAATTTCGTTTTCGTTACTGATAATACAACGAAGACGAATACAAATGTAAGGATAACTTCAACTAAGAAAGCACCCCAGATTGTTAAATCGCCAGGCGCGTTTGCACCGTAAGAGAATGGAATCTCAGTTTTGAATGACTTAAGAATCGCCCAAATTAATGTTGTTGCAAGTAATGCACCGATTGTCTGGAATACTGAATAGATCGCAAAGTCTTTAAGTGATAATCTTTTATCTAAAAACATCGCAAACGAAATTGCTGGATTTAAATGTCCGCCTGAGATATCACCTATTGCGTATGCTGCTGCGATAACAGTTAAACCGAATGCAAATGCGATGCCGAATATACCGACGTTGTTGTCTGGATTAAGTGATGCCATAACAGCAGTCCCTGTCCCGAAGAATACTAATACAAATGTTCCTAATAGTTCTGATAAATACTTTTTCATTAAATTGCCTCCTAAAGCTGATTTGTACATCTTATAACAAATAACTTGTAAATACAAATGCTGTTTTTTTATTGGCATCATCGTATTTGATGTTAAACTATGAGTAAAACTTACTTAAAAGGTGAAGTCATGGCACATATATTAATTATTGAGGACGACAGAGATATTGCGGATTTATTAGCGCTTACATTAAGCGGACATTATGATGTGACGGTGGCACATGATGGTAAAGAAGGTTATATGTATATTAAGGAACAGGCGTTTGATCTGATCTTGCTGGATCTGATGATGCCTTACATGAATGGTAAAACGTTGCTAGGCGAGATAAAGCATCATACAAATACGAAAGTGATTATTATTACGGCTAAGCATGAACTTGAACATAAGGTGAACTTGCTGACTCTTGGTGCGGATGATTATATTACAAAGCCTTTCTATCAGGAGGAGGTGCTGGCGCGTGTTATGGTACAGCTTAGGAATGTGGAGAAAGGGGGCAGTCTTATCACGCATAGAGCATTGGAGCTGGACACTGAGAAACGTGAAGTGACTCTGAATAATAAAGGGATTCAGCTTACGAATTCTGAGTTTGATATATTGACGATATTAATGAAGCATCCGGAAGTACCGTTATCAAAGCAAAAGATATTCAACGCACTCGGGAATGGGACGTATGTTGGTGATGATAATACTGTCAGTGTGCATGTGTCGAATATACGAAAGAAATTCAGTCAGATTACTGATGAACCATATATTAAGACGGTATGGGGGATTGGATTCATGCTCATATAAATCTTTATGATTTCTTTAAACTTTTCTTAAAGGATTTTAACAGTCGTTTCATTACAATGATATTAATCAATCTTTAAGGAGGGTATTATGGAATCTATTATCAGAACACATCAGCTCGAGAAGACGTTTACAACGAATAAAGGCTTAAAACCACTTGATTTCCAGTTATTCAAAGGTGAAATCTGTGCGATTATCGGTAAGAACGGTGCAGGAAAATCAACTTTCTTCAAACTGCTGGCAGGGCAATTACAGCCAACTGGTGGAGAAATGGCTTTCTTCGATTATGCAGCAACAGAGTCGAATCGTGCGCGTAAACGTATGGGATTTATGATTGAAAGTCCTGAATTCTTTGCAGATCTTACAGCTTATGAGAATTTGAATTACTTTAGATTACAACGCGGTATTAGCAGTAAGGATGCGGTTAAACGCGTGATTGAAGCCGTGGATCTCTCAAAATATCCTGCAACACGCTTTAAGGAATATTCAATGGGAATGAAACAAAGGCTTGGCTTGGCACTTACGTTAATGGCAGGCCCAGACTGTCTTGTACTCGATGAACCGACAAATGGGTTAGATGCTGAAGGGATTTCAGATATTCGTAAATTACTGCTCAAGTTAAATAAAGAACAAGATATCACGATTCTAATATCAAGTCATATCTTGTCAGAATTACAACTCGTCGCAACGCGTTTTCTCTTTATCGATAAAGGTCAGGTTATTGAGGATATCTCGAGAGAAGAATTACATAACAGAAACCGTAAATCACTGAAATTAATTGTCGATCATCCATCACGCGCAGCACGTGTATTAGAAGAAAGCTTCGCGGACTTAAAGTATACAGTATTGCCGGATAATACGTTAAAACTGGATAATCATGTAGAAGATGCAGCACAGATTAACAGAATATTGATGCAGCATGATATCGATGTGAAAGAAATCATGACCGAGACCAATAGTCTGGAAGATTACTTCCTAAGCTTAGAGGTGACGCCATGATGAACTATATGAGAAGTGAAGCGTATAAGTTACTTAGAACAAAAGGGATATATATCACTTATGCAATCTGTATTACGCTGCTGATAATTGCCGCACTGACGCTTTATTATTTTGGGCATAACGGGGAGTACTTCCCGTACTATAGAGCAGATTTCTATTATAACAATGTGTTTGGAATGTGGCTTTTCATTGTGATGATAGGTGCAGTAATCAATTCATTCCTGACGAATAAAGAGAGTAAGCGTGTATTAAAACAAAGTATATCGTTTGGGATTTCTAGAGCAACGATCTACTTCAGTAAATATTTAGTAGCGCTTATCGCATTTACAATCCTATGTATACTAGGTACTATTGTGCTGCTGACATGTGGACAGCTGTTCTTTCCGAAAGACACGCGTGCAGTAGAGGAGTTCCTGCTCTCACTCATTAACTTCTCACCGATAATACTCGGCGCATTTAGTCTCGTACATGCACTTAATATGGTGATTCGAAGAGAAACAACAGCAATTGTATCATTTATATTCATCCTGCTTGGCACATCTACAGTAGCTTATATTCTCACTAAAATAAATAAAGCTTTTGACGTATTCTACAACCTCACACCAAAAGTGCTGAGTGATAGAGTGCTGTCAGAATTTATGAATCATAATGTAGAATTAAGTGCAGACTTCTGGATATCCAGTCTCATTATCACAAGTTTGAGCTTATTCATTGGCTATCGACTATTTAAAAAAGAAGACTTCTAGAAAAGAGGAGAAATATGGGCATCGCATTCATTATTATAACATTTATATGTATCGCATCCGTAGTACTGAATGCGATGTACTATTATGACCTAAAGCGTATTGCACGGCAGTTAACGGAAGTGAGTCATCGAGCACACACAAATGAACGCATCCGCACGGAGACGCATTTGAAAAGAGTGAACGACGTAACAGATGGTATTAACGGACTGATTGATAAACAAATATCAGAACGTGTACACTATCAGAAGGATCTGCAGGCTCAAAAAGAAGAGTGGGCGAACGTGTCACATGACCTTAGAACACCACTGACATCACTTCGTGGATATATGGAAGTGATACAGAAAGAGACAATGACAGAAGCGGAGCGTACGCATTACTTAACGATAATGGAACGTAAAATAGATGATCTGATAGAACATATCAATACATTCTATGATGTGTCGTTAATAGAATCTGAAAGTATTCAATTAGAGCGTGAATATATAGCGGTTAACAGTATTATCAACGATGTCCTGCTGCTCTACTTCAGAGAAATCGAACATAAAGACCTCGACATACAAATTACAGAAACAACGCACGAAATCTATATTGATAAACAAGCAACCATACGTATTATTAACAACGTTATTATCAATGCCCTCAGATTTGCAGAACGCTATATCCATATATACTATGAGCACTCTGGAGACAAGCTGATTGTAACGATTGAAAATGATATGAAAGAGAAAGTAACCAACCCAGCTAGACTATTCGAACGTTCTGTAATGGGAGATTCGAGCAGACAAGGGACGCATAACGGACTAGGACTATATATCGTGAAGAAATTGATGGAACTGCAGGACGGCACTGCACATATTGAAGTGGATGAACAAGTATTTAAGATGCAGCTCATGTTTGAAAATTAATTAAAACAAGTCAGGAGTATGATACTTCTGACTTGTTTTTTAAATTAATCACATACTTTGTACCTTGTTTAGAAGACGTAATAATTAACCCTAAATTCATCCGTTCACAGATACTATTGATAATACCGCTACCTGATTTTTGAGGAGGATTACTGTTAACAGTAAATCCAATACCATAATCTTTGATAATGAGCTGAGAATTATTCAATTTAATTGAAATTTCACCTGTTTTAGAATGATGAGTAATATTTGAAAGGATATTATCAAATAACCGCTCATATAAAAGCTGGTCTCCATTCCAGATAATATTCTGAACAATATTTGTTATTATTGTGATTTGTTTTTTCTCAAGTAAGTATTGCCATTTATCTAAAGATTTATTTAAAAGCTGGCTAATATTTATATCATCCAGAAATAAATATTGGTTCTGTAAATCTACTTCTGCAGCCTCGCTCACCTTTTTAACAAGCTGACTTGTGTAATTGATCCTAGAGTATATATGCTCTATTTTTTCATCAGGGATGTGATAGTCGTCTGCAAGTTCATAAAGTTCAAGTGTAATAGCTGTCAAAGGTGTATTAATATCGTGCGATAGTTGCTGGATATGTTCGTTTTTTGTTTTTAAATTTGTATCAAGCAGCATTTCTTTATGTCTTAAGCGATCAATTAATTTATTGATAGTTTGAGCGAGTAAGTTGATTTCATCCTGGCTATTCTTTGATACTTCAATTTTATTTGGATAAATATCTTTGTAAATAATTTCTTCAAGTGTATTATCTAGTTGAGTGATTCTTTTGATTGTATTTTTGAAGAATTTAGCACCAATAATAACAAAAATGAAAAGTAATAAAAAATAAAATAAATAAAAGTTTACATATAAAAATGAACTGCTAAACTTTTTATCTACATTTAGCATTGAAAACAATGTGGTGTGTATAAACAGGAACATATAGTTAAGTAAGATAAAGCTGATAGGAATAAGCACAATACATACAGACATAACGAAGTAATATTTGCGAATAAGACTTTTATTCTTCATGTGACACCATCCTATAGCCAATTCCGTAAATTGTTTTAATTATTTTAGCATCATGATCCTGTAGCTTCGAACGTAGTCTCTTAACATATGTATTTAATAGATTATCGAATTTATCTTCATCAAACCAAATATAGTCAAATAACTGCTCTTTCGTTAGTACAGTGTTCAAATTACTGAATAAATAAAAGAAAAGCTTATGTTCAGTTTTGGTTAATTTAATAACCTCATCTGATGCGTCATATATAATGTGATTAACAGTATCTATTTTAAAATTATGGAATGTAGTAACATCGTCAATATAATGTTTATCTAATAAATTTTGAACTCTAGCTATAAGTTCTAGTGGATGAAAGGGTTTAGTGATGTAATCTTCACCGTTACTCAAACCTTGCAGTTTTGTGTCAATATCATTTCTGGCAGACATGAAGATAATAGGGATATTAGAGAACTTCCGAATGTCTTGCGTAATTGAAAGCCCATTATCATAAGGGAGCATAATATCCATTATGATTAAATGCATATCAACCAGTTGTTGAATAACATTTTCTCCGGTTTGATTAATGAATATATTTAAACCTTTTGATTCTAAAAGCCTCTTTAAACTATGAAGTATTATTGTATCATCTTCTATGATTAGCACATTAAACCCTTTCATTTCACTATCCCTCTCTATTTATTAATCAATACAAATCCGATTCCATAAAACACGATATATCCTAAGAACAATAAAAGAACTGGTAGATACTTTTTATTATTTTTAGTCCTATCTTTAGGTTTAACTTCATTGAGTAATGCAATGATAAAATTAAAGATATAAACGAACGCGATAACTATTGCTGCACCTAAACAAAGCATTGCAATGATAATAAACCCTACTCCAATATTATTTTCCATTAATATCTCCTCCTTTATGATAACAATATATAATCCAAATCTGAATAAATTATGAATTTCATATAAAAATCGCAATTGAAATAAAAAAAGTTAAATTTTTTTAAAATATATTGAAACGGAAAATCATATATTATTAACAGATATCCGCAATGTTTAAAATTGAAGTGGAACTTTGATATTTTTTATTGAGCTAGGTCAACTAGAATCTATTGAGAGTGAATATCCTGAATATTTGTTAGCGTTAAATCAATTTAATAAGACAGCGAATTGCGAAAGTATACAGAAACTGAACGCACTGAATTGGATATTGGACAAATACATTAAAGGAGAGTGATGATATATTAAATTTAGAAAAAATATATACACACTTTAAATAGCACATGGAAATAGTTGATGAAGTTAATAAAATGAGGAAATAAATCCATAAGAAAATATAGTGCCCCCCTAAAGTTGAACCTTAAAATTCAGCTTTAGGGGTGTTTATTTTAATAATTGAAATATTTTCCTTGAATTAATATTCCATACAAATGACCATTATTTTATAATATTAATTAAATAAAATAAAAGGGGAATGGATAATGTTTAGTTTTAAGAGAATTATGACAGTAGTCATCGCTATCGCATTGTTAGGAATCCTTGGGATAATTTCAATTCCATATGTAAAAGGCGAGCGAGAAGTATTTAAGAGTGAGAAAGTAAATGAACAGAAATCTAAAACAAGTGAAACAAAGAAGGAAGAAAAATCAGCTGCTAGTAAATTAGAAGAAGCGCTCAAGAAGCAGGATGTTTATGCGTTTGATGCAAAGTATGTGGTGCAGCATGATGACTTGAAAGCTCTATACCCTGATATGTTACAAGCGCTTGTTAAAAATAATACGAATAAGGATATTCGTGATATACAGTATGGTTTTGTAGCGTGGGACAAGAACGGATTACCAATTAAGATTAAAGGAAGTATTGATTTCGGAAAGAGCTACTTACGTGGTGTGAACGGAGATGCTGTAAATATTCCTGCGAAAGGTGAGTTCGGGAAAGCACACGGGTTTGAGATTAAAGCGAACCTTGGGATCGATACCTTTAAACCGGTAGTCGTCAGCTATACAGACTTTGAAGGGAAGAAATGGGATAATCCAAGTTTAGATGAATTTATGAAAGTATATGAAGGTAAACGATTGAAAGATATTAAAGATGGTAAGAAGTACGTGTTCTATCGAAACGGAAAGACGAAACAACCAGAAAAGTCTGAAACAGCGACTTTACCGGAAGATTTAGACCAGAAGAAGCTTGATGAGATCAGTAAGAACATTGAAGAAAAAAGCAAAATCTCTAAAGAAGAATTAGAAGCATACTTAGCATACCTTAGACTTATGGGATTCATTGCATACCTTGATGCCTATGAAGCGCTGTACGGGATAGATGACATTTATGGTTATTACGAAGTAGAAGAAACAGATCCGAGTGACTACAATTTCGACGACTACGACTTTGAAGACTATGAGGAGGAAGATGTCGACAGTTCAGAAAGTGATACAGAAGAATGGACTGACACGGAAGAAGATTATGACACGGAAGAAGAATATGATACTGAGAGTGAAGAAGAGGACACGGATGAACCTGTGACGGAAGAATCAATTGAAGAATCGATTGAAGAAGAAACAATCGAAGACGAGACGATTGAAGAAGAATCAAGTGAAGAAGAACCAGAAGAGCCATCAGAGGAAACATATGATAGTGAAACGAGTGTTGAAGAAGATACAGCGGAGTAGAATGGAAATCACAGTCTTCAGAGACTACTATTTTTGATTTTACGAATAAAGTCAATCTATAAAAAATAATTGAGAAAATAAAAAACCTCACTGACACAGTGAGGTGTTGGTATGAGTACGACTTTAACGCTTTAAGCTTATTTTAACTTAACCATGATCTTTTAGGATGAAGTGAAACACGTGTTCTTCTATAATAACGATAATCAGAATACACTCATATTCCTCACACCTATTATTGGGATAGTTGGCACATTCTTCGGTTTCATGATAGAAAAAGGATAGCTAAGAGCATTTATTCTTTTATTAAATATTCTTGTTGCTTCCAGTATCGGGTTAGTGATATTTTTCGGTACATTAATATTTGGTCTATAGCAGAAAGGTGGAGCTCCATGAATTTGCGTTCAGGTTTATTAATTTTCTTTTTTATGATGTTCGTTCTATCAACTATCTATAACATTTATACAGAGATAATGAGTGACAATATCGCTGATTCATTAGGTGGCTTCTATAGCTTATCAGTGCCGATGCTGGCATTAGCATTTTATCCTGATTTAATAGATAAATCTTCTCGAAGTGTCCGAGTGTTTGTATATAGATTATTGATATTTGTTTACGCTATTGTATTATTTAGTTTTATGATTAAATACCATGCATCTTGGTTCTTATTATTCTTTGAAGGTGTCATGGTTCTAGTGACGGGAGTATTAGTATATAGTACGTTCAGAAGGCTGATACAAATTGAGAAATAAAAAGACGCAGGGGACTGCGTCTTTTTACGTAGTATATGATTTCAAGTTTTACTGAATCAATTTTAATCACTTGAATGCGGCGCCAGCAACAGTTCATAGCGTTCAGCTATCTTTTCATAACCTTGTCGCTGATACATATCGCGTGCGGTATCGTTTCCATCTGCAATAAGGAATACTTGCTTGCCATGTGCCAAGTCATACACCGCTTCTTGCAGACGACTCCCGATACCACGTTTACGATACGTTTCAATCACGTAGAAGTCATCGATTTCTACTGTCTCGTCTTCTATAATCGCTTCTATCTTACCGACAGGCATGTTGTCTATGTATGCGACAATCTGTAGTATGTTATGCTTTAACAAATCACGTCTATGTGTCTCGTCTTTCAGCTTTACAAAGTCTTCTCCGTACTCGATTTCTCCTGTAGCACAGACCTTTAGGAAGTCATCGAATATTGGTCCGTCCTGTGTAACCACCTCGCAAACGACCTCATCGTTACGTCTTAACTGCTTCGGATGCTTTAGTTCATACAATTCCATCATCTCTAGGTTACAACCATGTGATTTCGCATAAGCGACAATTGATTCCGGAATCACTTCGTTGTCAGGAAAGATGAATAATAGATGCTGTTGATGATGTTTCATATGAAAATCACGCTGATACGATAGATCTTCTTTAAATAGTTCTAGCGTCGGCATCTCTTTATATTCGAAGTAGTTTGCGTAATACTTAATCAACTGACTCGGCGTATGGTAGTGAATATAACGAGCGTTTTCTTCTAATATGTCCGCGGTATTATGTGTATCTTTAAATGACAGCATGTTATTACCTCGCTTTTTATTATTTATTATACATGATTTTATATATACTATATATTTTACAGTAATTGTATTAATATGATAAGAGAGGTGCTACATGGATAAAACGGATTTCAAGAGAACGTTTCAATATTTTATAAAGAATTTATTTAACTTTAAAGGGGAACTGCCGTTTCATCTGTATAAGAAGCTGATGACTATCCCCTTTATTCTTTCGCTTGTTATGATTGTCTTATTTTTTATCTACATATTCCAAGATTTTAGCTACCCCTATGACGATTATTCGATGGAAGAAGCAGCACGTCGTGAAGGCCTGGATCAGTTCAAGCGATTTAGTTTTTTCATAGGATTATTCTCCTTACTGTATTTATCATCTTTATCTACAGAGATAAAACGATTCAGATTTCTAAGGAAGTCACCCGCTGTGTATTTATTACTTGGATTCATAGGTTTACCTATAATCTATGCGTATAGTTATTATTCTAACGTTATTATGCATAGTACGAGTACCGTCGGCATATTACTCATCATTTTAATACCGTGGTTTGCGAACAATAAAAATAAACCGACCGACCGCGACAAATTGTATGAAGACTATGATTTTGAGGATATCGAAAAGTTGGAACAGTGAAGTTATATTAAAACATATAGAAAGGATGTCATGATATGACGAAGAAACTATGGCTAAATTATCTTATCTATGGAACCATTGTAGTGATGTTATTATGGTTATTGATTGATAGTGGCGTGCAGCAGGAACCGTTTATATTTACTTTTCTTATAGTAGTTTTAATTGGACCATTCTTTATCATTCCTCACGAAACGAGACTCAGGCAGTTACTTCATACAGATCGACTGGCAGGGTTAGAGCAACGTGTAGCACAGAAGAAGTACGAATATACAGTGCTTGCAGTGAAGTTGATTATCTCTTTGTTATTGCATATGTATTACAAGATGAATGATATGGATACATCAGGGTTGTTCGGTTTTACGGTTGCTATTTTCGGTGCAGCAGTAGGTACGAACATGAGGCATATTGTTGATAGACAGGAGATAAAAGAAATAAAAGAGAAATCCATGTTGAAGTGAATAAACTGCACCCGAAAGTTAGATTTTAAGGCAAACGTTCAGGGTGCAGTTTATTTGTATTAAGCCTTTTATTTCTTGGGTAATGACTTAATCTCATCACGCTTACCATTTAAAACATCGTCTAAATATTTACCGTATAACCCTTCATCATCGTTAGAAATTAAATGACCATAACCTTCCAGCACGATACGTTTTGTATCCCATCCCTGACTTCGATAGAAAGCCTCACTTTCCTTACTTTTCTTTAATGTATTAAAGCCTTTTGCGTATTTGTCAGTACCGTCATCATGTTCTCCTGCAATCCATGTTAATGGGAATGATTCCTGGATGACGTCACTTTTGGGTAATGTATCTGTAATACCTTCAGACTTCGGTGAGCCTCCACCACCAAATAATACGGCACCACCGCGTTGCACACCTGCTTTCTTCAAATCATGAAGCAACCAGTATGCCACTTCTTCAGAACCTCCCGAGAATGACCCGATCCATAAGTTGTCGTGATCTGGTAATGTGCGAATAAGCTCGACGAGATATTCATTATTCTGCTCCCCGTTTGTCCACCAAGTCTTATCCTTACTTGGCGTCTTCGGTACAATGAGCGTTAATTGATGTGCTGCAGCTGCCTGTTTTATACCGTGTGGTCCTTCCAGATAATACTTTGTATCAGGTTCATAAAATTCTGCTGCCCCGTCACCATGTAGCCAGAGCAACGTTCCTTTTGCGTGTTTTGCAGGGTAGATAAGATAGTTAATCTGCGTACCATCACTCGTAGTGAAGTGTTCAGGATTATTTGCTTTGTGGGTTACAACATGCGTCTTTTTATTCGTGATGATAATGAATAGAGTAATCAGAACGATTAAGCTGAAGCATATAATAATAAGTTTATTTCGTGATGTATTTGTCATAGCGTATCCTTTCGAACATTAATATGTATATATTATAAGTCTTTTAGGTGTTTAAGTTCGCCAGCTTCGTAGTTAATCGCATTACCATACTTTGCATGATAGTCCTGCATTATAATCGCCAGGTCATTTGCGTCCATACCTTTTGCATTTTGCGTCGTAATATTGATATCTTTGTATCCAATCTTATTATTCAGACGCATCGCTTTTTTTGACATCGCGTTTTGGCTTTTAAGCAATTCATGAAAATTTTCAACTTCAATCGACACGAATAATTTCCCGCCCATAGTTGTCAATGCAATGTCTCTGACATCTGTCCATTTAATGAGCTGATCTTTCGTTGAGATTGCACTGGAATAATCATAGAAACCTTTGTTGTTCAGTATCACGAGGTCATGGCCATCAATAAGTAATTTAATATGATGGAAAGTAAAGAAACCGAATATTAATAAAATGAAAATACCAAATAAAATGGCGAACAATGTATTATATTCGATTCCTATGTATAGAAAAAAAGCGCCTAGTGCAGTAAGGCCGAGGGACATAAAGGTTACAAAAGCTTGTTTTACGATACTTTTTCTGACTATTAATTCATCCATGTTCTGCATCCCTTCCTATATTTGTGTATTATTATACCCTAATCTTTGCAAATAAAACTTAAAAGGACATCTATATCAAATACCTGTCTGTCCTATGTTAAAATATACATATTATATTAAAGGGTAGAGGTAACTCATATGAAATCATTCTTTGAATACTACAAGCCGTATAAGGGTTTGTTTATGCTGGATTTTGGTTCAGCGGTATTTGTCGGCGTACTGGAGCTCATCTTTCCATTAATGACGAGTTTGTTTATTGATAAGCTGTTACCGTCGAAAGACTGGCCGAATATCGTGCTTGGTGCGGTCGGCTTGTTTTTAGTGTTCGGGTTTGTCACGATCCTTAAATTTATCGTGACTTACTGGGGGCATAAGCTCGGGACAAATATTGAACGTGATATCCGGAATGAACTGTATCAGCATATGCAGCGTCTGAACTTCGGATTCTTTGACCGTAATAAGACAGGAAAGCTCATGGGTCGGCTGACGAATGATCTGATGGATATCGGTGAACTTGCGCATCACGGTCCTGAAGAGGTGTTCGTTGCCGTGATGACGGTCATTGGTGCGCTGATTATTATGCTCACGATTGATGTAAAGCTTGCGTTAATCACGTTTTGTATCGTACCGCTCATCTTCGCTTTAACGTTATACTTTAACCGTAAGATGACGACGCAGTTCCGCAGATTGTTTGGCAATGTATCTGCGTTCAACGATGTCATCAGTGAGACAATCGGTGGCATTCGTCTAGTACAGGCATTCACGAATGAACGTTATGAGAACGAACGTTTTAAAGAGACGAATGAAGACTTTAGACGTACGAAATTAAAGGCGTATAACTACATGTCGTGGAACACATCGATTGGTTATATCTCACAGAAGTTTACATTGATCATTGTATTGATATTAGGCTGTTACTTCGTATTACAGAACATGATGAGCTATGGAGAGTTCGTTGCATTTATTATGATTACGGATATATTATTCAAGCCGCTACAGTCGATTAACCTGATCATCGAACTCTTCCCGAAAGGTATTGCTGGATTTAGCAACTTCAAGGAAATTATGGCGACAGAACCTGCTGTTAAGGATAGCGCTCATGCCGTAAGCTTCGAACAAGTACCGGAAGAGATTGTCTATGACCATGTGACGTTCAAGTACGGCGAACAGACGATTCTTGACGATCTATCGTTTTCAATTCAGCGCGGGGAACATATCGCACTTGTCGGACCGAGTGGTGGCGGCAAGACGACAATCTGTTCATTGCTGCCGAGGTTCTATGATCCATCGCACGGCAAGATTACTATGAATGGACAGAATATAAAGGACTATACGTTAGCATCTCTGCGTAAACAGATTGGTATCGTGCAGCAAGATGTATTTCTCTTTAGCGGCACATTAAAAGAGAATATCGCGTATGGGAATTTGGAAGCGACAGATGAGGAGATTATGTGGGCAGTAGAACAAGCGCAGCTGAAAGCGTTTGTTGATACGCTGCCAGAGGGTATCAACACGATTGTAGGAGAACGCGGTACGAAGTTATCAGGGGGACAGAAGCAGCGTGTTTCTATTGCGCGTATGTTCTTGAAGAACCCGCCGATTATTATACTGGATGAGGCGACAAGTGCGCTTGACGTTGAAACAGAGAATCGTATACAGGCAGCATTTAAACGCTTATCAGAAGGGCGTACAACACTGACGATTGCCCACCGTCTGTCAACGATAAGAGATGTGGACCGAATTCTTTTTATAGAGAACGGGCGCATCGTTGAAAGTGGCAGTCACGACGACCTCATCGCACAGCAAGGTAAATATTATCGATTACAGCAGGCACAATATGCACAAGTCATGTCTTAAGCAAGAACCGACGAATCATTCGTCGGTTTTTTTGATAATAAAGATTAAATTGACACTTAATCCTATTTAGAAGTATCATGTAAATAATGGAAGAAAATACAAATGAAGTGTGGGATGGATGATGAAGAAAATATTGCTCGGTTTATTTATTGTGTTCTTAGCAATTGGCGCGATAAGGGATACGAAAGATTATGTGTTAGGTAACGACCTCACAGATCTAGAAGTGGAATCAGGGTTATATAGTGGACAATATTTAGATTATGAAGAGGCGTCAAGTGCAATGAGTGATGCAATGGGTGAGAAATTTAGCGTCAAAGCAAATCACGCAGATCGCACTTTCAAACTGCCGAACGGTCATTATTATTCATGGAAGATGATGGACGGAGATTACAAACGTTCACAATACTTATATACCGGATTTATCGAAAACATCTCAAAGGACACGACGGAACTGACATTTCCAGAGAATGAATTTAATCTGGTCAGTGTAAATGGAAAGTTCGAACAAAAAACATGGGATATCAAGAGTAAGGCTGGAGTGCATCATTTTCAGTCAGGTGCATTCAGTAAAGCGACAAAACTTGAAGATCGCATCATGACAAATGACGATGAATCAGAAGGGGTTACTGTAGCAACAGAGCTGAAAGATGGCGTTATTCAGATGAACGAAAAGGGTATATGGCTCAATAAAGCGAACAATAAGGTTGGTATGAATGAACCGATGAAAGCATTCGATACAGAAGAGGCAGCAGTAAGTGCTGCTACGCAGGAAGTATTCGGTAAGTCAGTCGGCGTAATTAAATCTAAGAATATGAACTTCCATATCTATCAGAATAAAGTAGATGCATTTAATGAATATACCGTCATATCTGTACGTCTGAAAGAGCAACAATATTATGCAGGTCAGTATGAACGCTTTACATTTATAGCAGATACAGTGGTTGATACTCACACAGAAGAAGCGGTGGAAGGGATAACTTATAAACTTCACTTCCAGCATGATGTAGACAAACTGAAGCAATATAAGAAACAGTTGAAAGATGGCCATATGTACATTGGTGTAGAAGTAAGAGGTGAAGATTATGGAAAATAATATGTCGATTAAAGATGCATTTATAGCATTCTGGACGAAAGGATTCACATTCACAGGACGCGCACGCCGCAGAGAAGTCTGGCTGAATATACTTGCGAACATCATTATTGGATTGATTCTTACAATCGTAGTCTTGTTGCTTGAGATAATGACTGGCGGACGTTATCATGTGATGGATCATTACGGATTTGTAGCAGGTACGATATTTCCATATATCACTACTATACCAACGATGGCACAGGCAAGCCGCCGATTACATGATATTAATATGAGCGGTAAAATTGCAATCGTCATCACAGTATTATCAGCAATCTTAAGTTTTATCACAGAACAAATGACAGGCACGTTTCCGGTAAACTTAGATACAATATCATTACCAATTATATTAATTACGCTATTCACAGTTCTTGGAGGATTGTTCTTATTTATCATCAATTTCATTAAAGGTAATGAAGGCGATAATAAGTATGGCAAAGACCCGAAACGCGTGTAGAAGATGCACCCAACTCGATGCAGTTGGGTGTGTTTTAATATATTAAAAGGGCGTGTGAAGTACCTGGATAAAGTGTATGTGCCAATATTTTTAATGTAATATTTTTGAAGAAAATTATAGAAATAAGATTAGTAACAATGATGGAGATGTTGTAGAAAAATATTAGTACTATTTTAACATAATAAATCATACCCTTTGTTTTAACTTAATCGTAGGTGTTATTATGGTAGTATGATTAAGAACAATAATATAAAGTTGAGGTGGGGAATATATGAACAATAAACATTATGATGTGATTTATATCGGAAGTGGTCATGCAGCATGGCACGGCGCACTTATCTTGAACCAGATGAAGAAGCGTGTAGCGATAATTGAAAAAGATAAGATTGCTGGTACGTGTACGAACTATGGGTGTAATCCTAAAATCTTATTAGAAGGGCCATTTGAAGCGATTGAGTCTCTCAAGCATTATGGTGATATTGTAGATACGCTCCCTCAAGTGAACTGGTCGAAGTTAATGGATTATAAACGCGAGACGATTAATCCGATGCATGAAGGATTGGAACAAATCTTCAAAGATCAGGGCATTGATATTATCAAAGGTGAAGGGCTGCTGAAAGATGCACACACGGTGAGCGTTGATGGAACAGAATACCACGCGAAATTCATCGTGCTTGCAACGGGACAGCGCAGTCATGTACTAGATATTGAAGGTAAGGAACTCATGCACAACAGTACCGACTTTATGGAGCTGGATACGTTCCCTGAACGCATCACCTTCCTGGGCGGTGGTTATATCAGCATCGAGTTCGCTTCAATTGCTGCGAAGATGGGCAGTGAAGTATCGGTGATTGGTCATTCTGATACTGTGCTGAAGCAGTATCATCAGCCATATGTACAGAAACTGGTCAATAAGCTTGAAGATGAAGGTGTGACATTCCATCTGAATATTGATGTCAATAAGCTTGAACAGACAGAGGATGGTTTGAAGTTCACTGACGACAAAGGCTTTGAACTGTATACAGATTACGTTGTAGATGCAACAGGACGTGTACCGAATGTGGAAGGTATCGGATTAGAGCAAGTGGGTGTGGATTACGATAAGCACGGTATTAAAGTCAACAAGTTCATGCAGACATCTGTGCCAAATATCTATGCAAGTGGAGATGTCGTTAGTAAGAAAACACCTAAATTAACACCGACGGCAACATTCGAATCTAACTATATTGCGCTCAATATACTAGGTAACGATGCGGATAAGAAGAAGTTCCCGTTAAAAGCATTGAAACTCTTACCGATTAAATATCCTGCAATCCCGAATGTGGTGTATTCGTTGCCAAGAATCGCGCATGTGGGGATGACCGTCGAGGAAGCGGAACGTAAATCAGGGTATAAAGTGAAAACTATTAAATTTGGGGAACAGCTGGAATTTCAGTATAAACACGAACGTGATGCGGAAATGAAGGTTATCCTTGATGGAAGAAATAGATTAAAAGGTGCGGTTATCTATGGCAGTGCCGCAGACGATCTTATTAATATGCTCACACTGATTATCGAGAAGAAGATGAGTGGTCGAGAAGTAAATAAGCTGATTGTTGCATTCCCGAGTGCATCAAGTGGTGTTATCCAACTACTAGGTATGCATATGATGGGCGTTGATATCGATTTATAAGAAGTGAACCTCACTCAATTTTGAGTGAGGTTTTTTAAGGACCACTTTGAGAGATAAAGCGGTTGTTTGGTGTGCAAGATGGCCCGTGTTTATTATTTATGAGCCATTTTGAGAGATAAAGCGGTTGTTTGGTGTGCAAGATGGCCCGTATTTATTATTTATGAGCCACTTTGAGAGATAAAGCGGCTGTTTGGTGTGCAAGGTGGCCCGTGTTTATTATTTACGGGCCACTTTATCTTGGTCAGGTTCATTGCGCATAAATCTTCGCATATTTAAGGTGAAAGCTACAAGTAGAATGATTGCCATAGAAGCCCAGCTGATGATACCACGTATCTCATAGTCCATAAGGATTAAGATGATATTCACGATAGCCAGAATGATGACAAGCATGATAAATGATTTTTGAGATTTTTTCATAATATCTCTCCTTTCCCTATATTTTACTATAATTATACATCTGTTAAAATAAATGAGAAAGGGATGATTGATATTGAAAGAGAATATTGTATATCATATTCTTGCTATTATTTTAAGCATTGCCTTCTTGGCGCTATACTTTTATGTTATGGGTACACTATATTCTGCCGATGTATGGCGATTTCCGTTGATAATCTTAACACTCTACTTTATCGTTGCGTTCTTTAGCTATCCTTTTATCGCTCTTGATGCCAGTGCATTTGCACTCAAGATAAAACCGATTCGTTCTTTAGTGCAGGTGGGTGCTTTTATCATTGCGCCAATACTACTAATCAGAAAAATCATTGTTAGGAGAGGACATTCTTATGAAAAAGATATTTAAGACGATGACCAATAATGCCTCAATTCCACTGAAGTTAAAACTAACGAAGGGGTTGTTTCCTCGAACAGCCGAAGTACTGGCAGAAGTTGATCTTGAAACTGGAGAGGTAACGTTTAAAGTGTCAGAAGAAGATTTAATAAGAATTAAGAAAAATATTGAAGATTAATTTTTAATGTTAAAAAAGAGAAGAATTTTGAAGTTCTTCTCTTTTTTGATGCAAATTTATAATATTATCTACCCCGTCAGTACATCTTCTTTCGGATACGTATAGAGCGCTTTCTGTGGTTTAGAGAATGTCAGCACGATGGTTAATACACCGATCTTACCAATCATCATCATCAGAATAATGAGCAGCTTTCCGATAACAGAGAGTTTCGCTGTGATGCCCATCGTCAATCCGACTGTGCCGAATGCTGATATGACTTCGAACATTACTGCAAGGAATGGCAGATCAGGCTCTGCGATAACAAGCGCCAAAGTGATGATAAATATAAAGGTAGAGCTCAATACGACAATTGCGAAGCTTTTAAAAAGATTTTTAGTATCGATGGCTCTTTTGAATAAATTGATTTGTTCACGTTGTTTAATATAACTGATTGTCCCGAAGAAGATAACGACAGCTGTCGTCAACTTAATCCCGCCGGCAGTTGATGTCGATCCGCCTCCGATAAACATGAATAGCATCATCAGTAAGATGGTCGGTGTTTGTAGTGCACCAATATCTATAGTATTAAATCCTGCTGTTCTTGTCGTAATAGCCTGGAAGTAAGCCATCTGAAACTGATCGAACGTATTATGGCCACCGAGCGTCTTAAGGTTATTCATTTCAAGTAAATAGATGGACAGTGTCGCGAACGCATTAATAATGATTGTGCCGAATATCATGATTTTCGTATGCAGCCTAAGATGACTAAACTTTTTTTTCTGGTAGAGATCAAGAATAACAGTAAATCCTAATCCTCCAAGAATGATCAATGTAGTGATAATAAAGTTAGTTAAAGGATTTGTCTGATATTGCACGAGATTATCACTGTGAAGTGCAAATCCGGCATTGTTAAATGCGCTTACCGCAGTAAAGAAACTATTGAATAATCCACGTCTAATCCCGAGCAAAGGGACCCATTCAAGTGCCAGCAGTACAGCGCCGATTGACTCGAATAGAAGACTGATCAGTAACAGTGTAAGAACAAGACGTAATATGCCGCCTAAGTTTTGCTGGTTCAAAGCTTCCGTAGCCAATGAACGGCTTTTCAGTCCTACCTTACGACCAAGCATGATAAAGACGATCATCGCTAATGTGATGATCCCGAGTCCGCCAGCCTGTACAAGGATCATAATGATAATATGACCAAATGTATTGAAATTTGCTGTAATATCTATCGTTGCAAGTCCTGTCACCGTAAATGCACTGGTTGCAATAAACAGACAGTCAATAAATGATGTTGGCTGTCTTTGTGCTATCGGAAGTGCCAGCAGCAATGTCCCGATAGCTAAGAAGATGATGAACGAACTGATAATCACGAGATATGGATTACTTTTTTTCTTTTTCACTTAGAAACCTTCTTTAATATTTGATAGCAATAGAGTACATGATAAAGATATAAATTACAATATACATCTATCTTTATTTATTGTAAAAAATTAGATATAATACAACAGCTAGTAAGTAGAGAGGGAGATTGATTTGAATCGATGTAAGAAGTGCAATTATCCTTATCGGTATGAGGATATGTTTAAAGCATCATGGCAGCTCTTTACCAATGTTAAAGTGCCGTGTCCAAAATGTGCGCATACTCATTATATATCTGAGAAACAGATTGCTAAGATTTATCTGCATCTTTTTGTAGTAAATTTAATAATAATGATGGCAGTTAATCTATTTCATCTGCATTCGTATGTATTACTTACGTTATATATCGTTTCTCTTGTTTTATTGATCATCTTCTTTCCGTTACTTCATAGAATTACAGAATATCCTGATAGTTTCTCAAGTAAGTCTATTCAATAGAAGAATAAAAAATAAGGAACGGAATTGCTTCCGTTCCTTATTTTAATGAAGCTGGAAATGGTGTAATATCGAAGCCGAAGACGATTGGCAGCAATACCATCACAGCAATAACGATAATGACACAGCTGATTAGGTTTAACCAGAAACCGGTAGTTGCCATCTCTCGAATCGTCACTTTACCTGTTCCAAACACGATAGCATTTGGAGGTGTACCTACTGGTAACATAAATGCACAGTTCGCACCCATCGCAGCTGGGACCATTAATGCGAGTGGATGTACATCTATTGATATTGCAAGTGCAGCAAGTAATGGCAAAATCATTGTTGCAGTTGCTGTATTTGATGTGATTTCGGTTAAGAACAGTACGAATAAGACAGTGATCGTGATGATCAGGATAATCGGTAATCCTTTTAGCAAAATCAGCTGATTGCTCAGCCACGCATCGAGTTTACTTGTGGTAATTGCATTTGCTAGCGCTAATCCTCCACCAAACAATAGCAGCACACCCCATGGGATTTCCTTTGCAATCGACCAGTCAACGATGCGGCCTTGCTGGCGTTTTGTCGGAATTAAGAATAATAATATCGATATGAACATTGCAATTGAACCATCCTGAATCATTTTGAGGGCAGGGATATTCACGAATACGAACCCTCTAATAATCCATAAGAATGCTGCAAACAAGAAGATACATAAGATGATAATTTCTTCTCGTGTAATCTTTCCTAACTTGTTCAGTTCACGTTCAATGACCGCTTGACCTCCTGGTAATTCTGTCATATCTGTCTTAAACGCTACATAGTTTAAATATGCCCACGTAAGTAATAAGAGGATGATAACTGAAGGGACACCAACGAGCATCCATTGTCCGAAGCTGACTTCATATCCGAATATTGCTTTCATCTGACCCGTAAGCAAAATAAGTGGCGGTGTTCCAATCAATGTCCCCAGTCCACCTATCGTACCTGCATAGCCGATTGCGAGCACAAGTGTCTTCTCAAACTTCTGTAATGATTCTGATGCATTATTCTGACTGAGCACTTCGGCTTCTTTGATCAATGCCAGTCCAATCGGTATCATGATCATAACCGCTGCGGTGTTAGAGACGAACATACTCATTACGCCCGTTGCCATCATAAATCCAAGTATGATTTTAGAAGTTGTTGTCCCGATTTTATTGATAATATTCAGCGCGAGCCTCGTATGCAGATTCCATTTCTCCATAGCAATCGCTAAAATAAAACCTCCCAGGAATAAGAAGATAATATCATTACCATAGTTTGCCGCGACTTTGTTACCGTCCATAATCTGACCCATCGGAAACAAGACAAGTGGTAAAAGTGAGGTTATTGGAATTGGAATCGGTTCAGTAATCCACCACGTTGCAATCCACAGTGTTGAGGCAAGGACAAAGCGTGCAGCAGGTGTTAAACCTTCTAACTGGATAAGAAAATTAAATAAGAGGAATAACAATGGACCGAGCATTAAACCAATCAGTTGAACTTTCGTATACCCTGGTGTTTGATTTTTCTTAGAAAAGAATTGCAGATAGCTTGCAGATACGATACTTTTTCTCATAATCATTCACATCCTTCTTTGTTTATTCAATTCCAATTGTATCAAAATCGGAAAGAAAATTGTAAGGGGTTTCATAATTTATTTCTATTTTTTTCAATATTTTCTTTAGATTTTTCGGCGATTGAATTATAATCAGTAACTACTAATCTTTTTATTATGGGGATGGCAAAGATGAATTATTTTATTGTTGGAGATGTACACGGTTGTTTCTTTACCTTGAAGAAAATCATGAAGCACTGGAAAAAAGGAGAAGAACAGCTTATCTTTGTCGGAGACTATATTAACAAAGGCTGCAATTCGAGAGATGTAGTCTATTATATTAGAAAGCTGTGCAATATGTATCCGGATACGGTGTGTATTAAAGGGAACCATGAATATAAGATGGTACAGTATATGATGCAGCATACACCAAAGTCAGAGATGAAAGAAAACTACAGAAGGACGCTCACACATTATCCATTGAAAAAATTCGACAGGGATATTGAGTGGATGCATCGTTTACCGCTTTATTATGAAAATGAGGTACTGTATGTATCACATGCCGGCGTAAACTGGCTGAACTTTAGAAAGTTTAGCACAGAGAGCAGCTGGTGTGTACTGCGCTACCGTGGAAAGTTGAAGCATATGCATAAGCTGCAGGTGATAGGACATACGCCGACAGAAAGTGGTAAGCCGGAGTATGATAAGAAACGTAATATACTCAACATCGATACAGGTGCGGGGAACTATGAGCACCTATGTGCAGTGCGTATTAATAAACACGGCAAACTGGTAGATAGTTATTTGGAGAAAATTATGGATGAAGATAAATATTAAATAGTAAAAAGCACCTGACGTGTCAGGTGCTTTTTACTATTTAAATATTCGTTCTTTCAAGCGGAGTAATTTTGACGATTTTATTTAGATTGATTGCACTATTATGTTCCCCGTCATTGATTGGAAGGAAACCTGTTTCGTTACGGTCACATTTTGTGATGAAGTTATTGTACGCAATCTTCTCATCTGTTGAGAAGAATTCGTAATGATAAACCGTTTCATTGTTGTCCAGCTTAATCTCAATCTTTAAATAATTACTACTTGATTCCATTATGGATAAAACTCCCTTATTTATTATTTGTTCATCAATAAGATTCCCGTAGTAAAAAGATATAAACATAACATTCAAATCATTGTTTGAATGTTATGTTTGTTATATAATATATTCAAATATATATTTGAATGAGGTGGATGTGTGAGTAATGATATGTGTGATGTTTACTTATTTGATGAACATAAAGTATCACGTGTAAAAGCGAATATGGAGGTTGTTGACTTAGTGCCAATGCTTTCGATTTATAAGGCATTAGCTGATAAGAATCGTTTGTCAATCTGCTATAGTTTGCTGCTTGAAGAGAAGTTATGCGTGTGTGATCTGGCAAATATTATCGGCGCGACTGTCGCTACGACGAGTCATCATCTCAGATATTTGCTTAAATCACATATTGTAAGCGTCGAAAAAAAGGGTAAGAATGCATTTTATGAACTGAAAGATGATCATATTAAGACGTTGATAAGAACAGCGTTAGCACATGGAGATGAGGACGATGAAGAATAAAGAAGTGTATCGCTTAGAAGGTTTGTCATGTACAAATTGTGCAGCGAAATTTCAGGATAACGTGAAGGCAATTCCAGGTGTAGAGGATGTCACTTTAAACTTTGGTGCGGCCAAGCTTGAAGTTACTGGAGATGCATCCATTGAGGCGTTAGAAGCGGCAGGTAAATTCGATAACATCAAAGTGAGACCGGCTCATATTAAACGTGTTAACAAAGTTCCTTTCTATAAGAAGAGAGAGAATATACCGTTTATATTATCGGCAATTATATTTTTGATTGGGATGCTATGTAGTCTGAACTTTGGTGAGGATCATACAGTAACGCGTGTTGTGTTCATCATTGCGATATTGGTTGGGGGTTACCATCTATTTATCGAAGGAGTAAAAGGTCTGTTTAAATTGAACTTTGATATGAATGTACTGATGACGGTTGCTATCATTGGTGCAGCGCTAATTGGTGAATTACAAGAAGGCGCGATGGTCGTTGTACTCTTTGCGATAAGTGAAGCGTTAGAAGGGTACGCGATGGAGAAATCCCGTGCAGGTATCGCTTCGCTTATTGATATCTCGCCAGACGTTGCGCTTATAGCACGTGAAGGTAAGTTTATTGAAGTGGATGTAGACAGCATTATGCCTGGTGATATCGTCAAAGTACTGCCTGGTAAGAAAATACCAGTAGACGGTGTTGTAACCGATGGACAAAGTAATATTAATCAGGCGAGCATCACTGGAGAAAGTATTCCTGTACATAAGCAGGAGGGAGACACTGTGTATTCAGGTACGCTGAATGAATCCGGTCAGTTGACAGTCCGCGTAACTAAACGAAATGATGAGACGAAACTTGCACAGATGATTCATCTTGTAGAAGAAGCGCAGAGCGAGAAAGCGCCGACCCAGAAGTTCGTCGATAGATTTGCGAAATATTACACTCCTATTATTATGCTGATTGCATTAATGGTTATTGTGGTACCACCGCTCTTTGGAGGCGATTTTAATCACTACTTATATCAAGGGTTGTCAGTGCTTGTTGTTGGATGTCCTTGTGCACTTGTAATATCCACGCCAGTAGCAATCGTAACAGCGATTGGACGCGCAGCAAAAGAAGGGATGCTCATTAAAGGGGGCGTGCATCTCGAGAACGCTGGACATATTAGCACCGTTGCTTTCGATAAGACAGGAACTTTGACGAAAGGAACACCTGCTGTTGTGTCAAGAAGAGATTTTGAAGCAGATCAGAAGGATGACATTATCTATACACTTGAAAAAGAGGCTGGACATCCACTCAGTCGTGCCGTCGTCGACTCGCTTGAAGTGCGCACGCTCGTTCCTGTAACCGATTATGAAGTGGTTACTGCTAAAGGTGTAAAAGGCGTATTCGATGGTGTTGAATACCGAATTGGGCAACGTTCTTTCTTTGATTTATCTGATGATGCACAAAAAGAAATAGAAAACATGCATGAAACAGGTGCAACGATGGTGCTCTTTGGAACAGTCAATCGAATTTACAGTGTGTTCTTTATTAAAGATACACTGAGAGAAGAAGCAGAATCAGTCATTCGTACCCTTGAACAAATGAACATTGATACTGTCATGTTAACAGGGGATCATAAGTCAGTTGCTGAAACAATCGGCAAAGAAATCGGATTAACACAAGTACATGCGGGATTATTGCCTGAAGATAAATTGGATATCATTAAAGATTATCAGCAACATGGACGTGTTGCGATGGTTGGAGATGGTGTTAACGATGCGCCCGCACTCGCTCAAGCTGACGTCGGTTTCTCGATGGGCGGGGCCGCAACAGATACCGCATTAGAAACAGCGGACATTGCATTTATGAAAGATAATCTTGACGATTTACCCCGTGTGATTCAACTGAGCAAACGTACATTGAAGATTATTAAGCAGAATATCACGTTCGCACTTGGCTTAAAGCTACTTGCGATACTACTCGTGATTCCAGGATGGCTCACATTATGGATCGCAATATTCGCGGATATGGGTGCAACGATATTAGTGACCCTGAATAGTTTGAGATTGTTAAAAAGAAAATAAGAAGAACGTGCGATCTTAGGTGATCGCACGTTTTTTATATTGAGTGAGTGTTTGAGGAGAACTCGAATGTCCCATTATCGGCCACTCGCGTACAAAAGTGAGTCTGATTGTCCTATTATCGGCCACTCGCCGATAACATAACTATCACCTTTCAACCAAATTATGATATTCTATCTATACTAATATAAAGAAGGGGTGAAGTGATGGAGTTATTGATCAACTTATTAACTGAAGATTTACTGTGGAAGTATATTTTCTTTAAATTACTCTATTTAATTCCATACTTCACTGCCTTTTTATTCTTACTGATTCACACGATTGCACATTTTAAAGTAAGTGCAGTAACTTAAACGTCGTCAGATTCCATTTCTGGCGACGTGTCTCTTTGCTCAAAAAAGCATTTATATAATGGATGATGTATAATGAAATTATATTATGAGAATCAGGTGAGCGTATGAACAGTGCTATGACAATCAGTTATCGATTACAGACTGAGCGGTTGATAATTGATGCTTTATGTGCACAAAATTTAGAAGAGGTGCTGTCGAAATATAAGTACGACAGCAAATATATTCAAGAAGTTTACAAACAGCATATGATGCCAGGACGTATCGGTTATGGGACGTGGTTATTGAAGCTGGAGGATACTTTCATTGGTGAAATCTCCCTCAGTGGACCACCGAGCTGGCATCATGAGATAGAAATCGGCTACCACATACGCTGTAACTATAGACGTAACGGCTATGCTTATGAAGCGATAAGCTGTCTTATAGCGCATTTAACACAACATCATGACAAACTGACGATTAAAGCATCGGCACTAATCGATAATACAGCATCTCAGCGTTTACTTGAGACGTTAGACTTTATATGTACGAGTATAGATGATAGCTATTATTATTATGAATATGAATTTAATGGAGTGATGACATGCGTATAGGAATCATTGGTGCGGGTATCGGTGGTTTAACCGCAGCGATATTACTAGAACGTCTTGGACATAGCGTAGAAGTACTAGAAAAGAGACACGTATTAAAACAAGAAGGTGTAGGTCTTGGTATCGGTGAAAACGCGATACGTGCACTTGAACGTTATGATATTGCTGAAGATATAAAAAGAGACGGCAATATTTTGATTGAAGCTCAGCTAAGAGATGCGAACGATACATATTTAAATCGTGTGATCTTTAATAAAGCTGGAGAAGATAATATTACGATACAGCGCAGTTCACTGCATAATATACTACGTTATCATTATAAAGGGAATGTAAGATTGATTAAAGAGGTCGTCAAGATTACAGACTTTGATGCAGGAACAATTAAAATGAATGATGGTACTAGCAACCAGTATGATCTCATTATTGCAGCGGACGGGCTGCACTCTCAAGTGCGCAGACAGATGTTTCCAGGTAGTGAGGCGAAGTATCAAGGATATACATGCTTTAGAGGAACGAGCGTGAATCCAGGGCTGAACGACAAGACAGCGTTAGAATACTGGGATGCGCGTGGCAGATTCGGGATTGTTCCTCTGGGAGATAATGAAGTCTACTGGTTTTTATGCATTAATGCCCTTGAACGGGATACAGAATTCAGAAACTATAATCTGAAGAAGTTAAAGCGATACTTTAAAGAATTTCCTCATGCAGTGACTAATGTTTTAGACAACACAGTCGGAGATCCATTACATCATGATATATATGATATTGAACCGCTTAAGACATTTGTAAAAGGACGTGTCGTATTACTAGGGGATGCAGCACATGCAGCGACACCTAATATGGGACAAGGTGCATCGCAGGCCATTGAAGATGCAGTATGTCTCGTCAACCAGTTAGAACAATACCCATTGAAAGAAGCACTTGCAAATTATGACCGATTAAGTGTTCCGCATACGAAGAAAGTCATACTGAAGTCCCGTAAGATAGGGAAAGCTGCTCAAAGTGAATCGCAGCTGTTTATTCAATTACGTAATAAAGTCGTAAAAAATATTCCTGAATATGTCTTGAATAAGCAGACAGAATTTCTGAATAGAAGACCATTAAATTGAAATAAGAACGTCGTGTTACAAAGATGTGAGCAACACTCCAGAAGTTAGATTTGAAAATCTTAACTCTGGAGTGTTTTGTTTGTAATCACACGTTATTTGTATAATAAATAAGGCTAATTAAACGATTACCGATTGAAATCTAAAAAATGATAACAGTTAATAATTTAGAAGATATTTTGAAATATTATATGTTTGAAAATATATCTGATGTAAGGACAGTATATCCTCTATCTATTTTGACTGAGCAAATAGTATTGAATTCCATGACATGGTTGGTAGCGTTTATTATTTTCATTTCAATTATATTGAAGGTGCAAATTATAATCTTTTCAAATTACATATAATTTTTTCAAGATTTTCTGTAGTTTTATTTTCACCTTTTTTTATGCTGAAAAATAAGGCCGTCTCTATCTCTTTCATATCTACGAGTGATAACAAATTAAGTTTCATTAAAGCAAAATATTTATAGAAAACTAGTTGAGGATAACAATAGGTATTATTATTCACGAAGACAAATTCTATAGCTGTGCATGAAATATCATACATCTCTTTGTATTCTTCAAGCTGAAAGAGAAGCCTTAGGTAATTATATGCAACCTTGAATAACAAATCCTCATATACATTACTTGTTATCGCAATTCTATAACCTTTCAAGAAATACTCTTTAGCTTTCTCTGGTTGATTATTTTCCATTGACATAATACCCAAGCTATTTAGAGTTCTTATCTTAAGATTATCCTCCATAGTGTCACTGTGTTCAGAGTAAAAAATATTTAATTTTTCTAATGAATTACTATTTCGTGTATAGTTTTCTGTTACTAATGATATATACATAATATATATAGAGTCATTAAAGCTTAATTTTTCTTTATCTATCACGCTAATAAGATTTTGTATTTTACCATATTCTCTAATTTTCAATAAATAGTCTATACGTTCCTTATCTATTAAAAATTCATTTTCTATTCTTTTTGTTCTATTTTCATAGACTAGATCATCTAAAGAAACTTCCAATTTCTCAGCAATCTTCACTAGAAGACTTGCTAAAGGTATAATCTCGTCTTTCTCTATCTTGCTGATTTGACTTTGAGTGCATATCCCATCTGATAGCTCATGTTGAGTCATATTAAGTTGTTGACGGCGATTTTTAATTCTTTTTCCTATTTTCATAAATTAACCCTTTCTTATTATATAGATATACATTATATTATATATTATATGAATATATACAATATTATTTAGAATTTTACTTTAAAATATTAGAAAGGAGAATAAAAATGAAAAAAGTCTTTAAAAATACAAGTTCTTTACTTATATTTGCAAGCAGCGTAATAATTTTAAACTTTGATAACCTTCCTGAGTGGCATCTTTGGTAGGAACCCTTTGGAAAAACTCTCTAATAATCTATTAGTTCTATTATAGAATTAATAGATTATTTTTTATATTCAAAAAATATATTGAAATATTCAAGTTTGAATATATAATAAAGTTAGTAATAAATTTTATAATTTAAAGAAGAGGTGTTTTTAATGAAAAAGAGTAAACTAGGTACTATTGTTCTTTCAACAGCAATAATTTCATCTGCTCTAGGCATCGCTGATACACATGAGGCTCAAGCTAAGAATCAAAGTTTTAAGCAACTTGACGTAAATGGAAATATTCAATCAAAGAAAGAAGTAAAAACAATTCTCAAAGATCTTCCGGGTTATAAAAATTTGAAGAAGAATTATAAACAATATGAAGTAACAAATGTAGAAAAAGATAATTTAGGTTATGTACATTACACTTTACATCCCAAATCAAAAGGAAGATTTGCTACAGACCAAGAGATTAAAGTACATACAAATGACAAAGGTGAGGTTGTACTTGTCAATGGTGCTATAGACGCTAAGACTATTGCACCTACAAATAATGTTAATATCGACAGTAAGACTGCTATCTCTGAAGCATTTAAATCACTTTCTATCAATGAAGATAAAGCAGATAACCTTGGAGATAAAGTCATTAAAAGCTCCAATGTTGTTATTGATGGAGATAAAAATAAACTAGTATATGATATAGAAATTACTACTGTATCTCCTAAAGTTGGACATTGGAAAGTGAAAATCGATGCAGATAACGGACAAGTATTAGAGAAGCTGAATCTAATTCAAGAAGCTGCTGCTGTAGGAACTGGTCGTGGCGTACTAGGAGATACTAAAAGTATCAATATCAATAGTATCAGTAAGGGTTATGCTTTACAGGATGTGACAAATAAAGGACAAATATCTGCTTATAGTCTGAATCAGTATAATGGTAGTGCCAATCTTATTACAGACTATGACAAGGTTTTCGATAGCAATAATCAGCGTGCGGGAGTAGATGCTAACTATTATGCTGCTCAGACCTATAAATTCTACAAAAATAGATTTAATCGTGAATCTTATGATAATAATGGTAGTCCAATTAATTCTATTGTCCATGTGAATAATTATGGTGGTCGAGATAATACAAATAATGCCGCTTGGATTGGCGATAAGATGATTTACGGTGATGGGGATGGTAGAACTTTCACAGCCTTATCAGGAGCAAACGATGTTGTTGCACATGAGATTACGCATGGTGTTACTCAACAAACTGCGAACCTTGAATATTATGGTCAGTCAGGTGCATTGAATGAAAGTTTCTCTGATATCTTTGGTTATTTTGTAGATCCTAACGACTGGTTGATGGGAGAAGACGTATATACTCCAGGACAATCAGGAGATGCATTGAGAAGTCTGTCAAATCCAGGTGCCTTTGGACAACCTGAAAATATGAGTCAATATGTCAATACGCAGTCAGATAATGGTGGTGTCCATATCAATTCAGGAATTCCAAATAAAATTGCATATAACACCATCCGACAACTAGGGAATCAAAAATCTGAACAAATATATTATCGTGCACTCACACAATACCTAACATCTAATTCTAATTTCTCTGATGCTAAAAATGCACTTGCACAGTCTGCATATGATCTTTATGGTCAGAATGATGCTGATATCGTTTGGAATGAGTGGAGTAAAGCTGGAGTACAGTAGGATAACAGTATTTTATCGAGTAGAAAAACACTTCATTTTTTTAAATAAAGTGTTTTTTTTAGTTTAATTTTTCTAAACGTTGATTGTAAACTAAGCTAGATAACTAAAAAAGTCCTCTGTGCTAAACTCATTGTGTATTTCCGACCAAAGAAAACATAAGGAGTGAGTACAGAATGACCTCTAACCATCTTAACACGGATGAATTCACATTCATAGAATCATATTATCATCAAAATCTTTCGGCAAAAGAAATCGCAAATAGATTGAAACGCTCAAGACAGACGATTCATAGTATTGAAAATTATACAAAAATCACTTTACGTACAAAATTTAATAATCCCCCAAATTTTATTTGGGGGATTATTATTTTCATTATTTCAACACTTCAAAGAATGTCATCAGAAACTTAATCTTACCGCGATACTCATAGTCGTTAAAGATATAAGGCATCACTGTTTCTGGAGGCACTGGGTTTTGTTCGATTGCATAATCAATATTATCGAAATAGTTCTCGATATCGATAATGTTCAGTTTGGGTCCGTTCTCTTTAAATAAGTCATAATCACCAATCTGGTCCTTATATTGATCCAGTCCTTCGTGATATGCATATGCGATTTGCAGTAAGTTATATTTAATGCTCTTGAATTTGCTGCCGAAGTTATAGTTAAGTTCAGATGTACTAAGCTGTTTAACTTGTTCTAATAGTTCGTTTCGTGAGTTCTTTACTTCATCATATAAATTATTCATAGCTTCACCTCTTTTAATATATATCTATATTCCTATATACCCTCGAATTCAATATTTATTACACAAAAAAACAGTTTGAGTATTATTTTCTCAAACTGTTGTCGTGATTATAGATGAATGAGGCGTTCTACGATAGAGTTGTAGATTTCCTCCCAGAATTCTGGTGTGTTTTTATATTTTTCGTGGATTGTGTGGTGCACTGCTGTTTGTTTCTCTTCAAAGTCTGGTGCATCTTTACTAGGTAGGTCCTGGCGTACTTCTGTGACATAGTCCTGGACAACTTGTGCTCGTGGACCCCACACAGCATATTGATGGTCTGTAGCGTCAAGGAATACGAAGATTGGAATCGAACGTGCAGTGCCATTTGTTAAGTATTGATCCATGAGCTCAAGATTATCATCTCGTAATGAGAAACGCAGATCAATACTTGCTGCTTCAGCGATGCGCATGAGTACTGGAATATTGACCATTGCATCCCCGCACCAGTCTTCTGTAATGACGATTGCCTTTAAATCTTTATCTTTAATTTCTTGTAGACGTGCATCATCTGGTACTTGAAAAGCATTATATATCTCAAGCATTTCATCTTTATTGACCTGCATATGCGCTAAGTATTGTTCAAGTGTTAAACTATTATCGTAATGCGTTTTAAGTGTTGTCATGACGTTCATCCCCTTTAGTTATTATAATTGTATTATAACAATATAAGAATTGTCAGACAAAACTAACGCTCTAGAAGTCGAAAGAATAAACTAATATTTTATGTTATTATAAAGAAAATAAATGAGGAAAGTGGGCGCTCATGAAGAAATATATATTTACAATTATTGGACTGTTTATTATCTTCGTTTCCGGCATGCTCGTTTATAATTATTGCACGACTCCAGATAATGATCTAAGTCAGGAACGCATCGGAAACTATATGTTACATCAGCATCGTAATGTACTACTAGAAAGTTTTAAAGAAGATGATAATGCGAAAGTGGAAGGTAAGTCATTTTATCGATCAGATGCATTGCCTGGTCTGATTATTAGCGTATCGAATAAGAAGCAGCAGATAAGTGCGCTTATCTTATATCGCAATGATAAATTGTACACGGAACGTAATATTGGCATCGGTGACTCGAAAGCACAAGTGATTGAGGCTTACGGTACGACATATAAGAAATCAATACTGAATAACCGTCAGACACAGTATCATTATATGGATAAAGAAAATCACATAGGTATGAAGTTTATCTTTAAAGATAATAAGGTGAAACGTATCGAATTATTTGATGCTTAATATAAGTATACCGGAACAGCTGTTGGTGAAAAAACTCATAGTTGTTCCGGTATTTTTGTTAATGATCGATACTTTTCTTTTTTGTTTATCTTTCATTCGGAAACCGATATAATGGAAATAATAGAATGGAGGAGACAGGTTATGAATTATATTGAAACAGTAGAGAAATATGCACAGACCGTTGTGACAGTAGGTCTGAATGTACAACCAGGGCAGACATTGGTCATCAATTCAGATATCGATGCGATCGACTTTGTCAGAGCAGTAACGAAAGCGGCATATGAACGTGGGGCGCATAATGTTATTCAAAAGCTGACAGATGGACCATCACGTCAGCTAGACTTTGAATATGCACCTGTAGAAGTATTCGAAACGGTGAAGCAGTATAAGATAGACGAAGTAAACGACTTTATCGAGCAGAAGGTCGCACATTTACGTATTTATTCACAGACCCCTGAGTTATTGAAAGATGCAGCACCTGATAAGATTGCAGCACTTGCTAAAGCGAGTGGTGAGATGAACAAAGACTTCGCACGTGCAGTAGGGCGTTATGATTTCTCATGGTGTATCGTGGCATTCCCGAATGACAAGTGGGGAGAACTTGTATTTCCAAAAGAAAAAGGAGAGGCAGCAAAACTTAAGCTGCTTGATGCGATGATTAAAGCGGTACGTGTGGACAAAGAAGACCCTGTTCAGGCATGGAAAGAACATAATGATAATTTGAATGCACGTGCAGAAAGGTTAAATGAACTGAACTTCGATAAGCTTCATTATTATTCTGAACGTACGGATGTTGAAATTGGTTTGACGAAAGGACATCGATGGTTAGGTGCGAGCACGAAAAATGCAGATGGTGTTGAAATTCAAGTGAATATGCCGACAGAAGAAGTATTTACATCGCCGGATTATCGCCGTGTTAACGGGGTTATCGGAAATACTAGACCTCTTGCATATCAAGGTGCAATTATTGATGATTTTAAATTAACGTTTAAAGACGGTGTCGTGACAGACTTCGAAGCTGGACAAGGTTATGAAGTGCTGAAGAACTTATTGAATAACGATGAAGGTGCCAGACGATTAGGAGAAATTGCGCTTGTGCCAGATGATTCTCCAATCTCAAATTCTGGAATTTTGTATTATAATACGTTATATGATGAAAATGCATCGTGCCATGTTGCATTAGGACGATCATTTCCGAATGCGATAGAAGGCGGAAAAGATTTATCAAAAGATGAGTTATTTGATAAAGGATTGAATCACTCACTCGTACATGTAGACTTTATGATGGGCAGCAGTGATCTGAATATCGATGGTGTCTATGAAGATGGATCAACAATTCCTGTCTTTAAAGATGGGAACTGGGTTATCTAATACGAAGAACCCGAACATTGCATTATGCAGTGTTCGGGTTCTTTTTGGAATAACATTATTTAGTTTAGAGAAGCACATCCAGCAAGTAATCCACCGTTGCAATTGTGTGTGTTGACTTTGCCGCCTTTATTTCTTCTGCACTCCCATAACCATAGAGGACACCGATACTATCGATATTATTTTGATGAGCACCATTGATATCATACATACGGTCACCAATCATCACCGTCTTATCTGGATTTAACTGATGGGTATTCATAACTGTCGCAATCACTTCTGCTTTATTCGTGCGTGTGCCATCCATATTGCTGCCGACAATTTCATTAAAGTAACCATCAAGTTTGAAGTGCTGTAATATCGGAATTGCGAAATCAGTCGGTTTACTTGTCGCGATGAAGAGTTGCTTCCCTTGTGCTTTAAGTGCCTGCAGCACAATTTCAATTCCTGCATATACTTCATTTTCGTACATGCCTTTATCGCTGAAATAAGTTCTATAATGCTTAATTGCAGTAGCGTTATCTTCATCTTGCAGGTTATAGACCGTTCTATAGCTTTCATGTAGAGGTGGTCCGATGAATGGGATAAGCGCACTGTTATCTGGCGCTTCAATATTCATCTGTTGTAAAGAATAGATGATGCTGTTCGTAATTCCGATATAAGGATCGGTTAATGTACCATCCAGATCAAAGAGTACATAATCGTACATTAATGAATCCCTCGTTCGTATTGTTTTGGAATTTCGACATCATCTCTTAAAGATTTCACCGCATGAATTGCCCAATAAGGATCATTTAGCATGCCACGTCCGATGGCAACCATATCGATATCATCATTGTTCAGCACCATTTCAGCAGTTTCTGCATTATCCAGCATGCCTACTGCGATGACAGGTATGTTGAATCTTTCTTTAAATGCACGTGCGAATGGCACTTGATATCCTGGATAGTTGCCTGGCTTTTCTTTGCCAGCGGGTGCCTCTCCACCTGTTGAAATATGGAAAACATCGACACCTGCTGCTTGATAAGCTTCAGAAATGTGCAGTGCATGTTCTAAGTCATAACCGCCATCCATATATTCACGAGCAGAAATTCTGAAGATGAGCGGCATTCCTTCAGGCATAACAGACTTAACCGCTTGTATTACTTCGCATCCGAATAGAGATAAGTCTTTACCGTATTCATCCGTTCGCTTGTTAATTGAAGGTGAGTGAAACTGGTGAATGAGGTATCCGTGTGCACCGTGAACCTCAATCGCATCAAATCCCGCTTCAACCGCACGTCTCGCACTTTCTTTATACTTATCCACCATAACCTTTACTTCTTCCGTTGAAAGCGCGCGAGGGTAACGTATTGGACCGAACTTTGTCGGTTCATCGAGCGGTGTTTCTGAGCTTGAGACAGGTGTCTCTATATGTGTCGCTTTACGTCCTGCATGTGCGATTTGAATTGCGGCCTTAGCACCATTATCATGAATTCCCTGGACGATACGTTGATAAGCTGGAATTTGAGCATCATCCCATAATCCAAGACAGTGATCGGTAATTCTGCCGTCGGGTTCAACATTTGTCATTTCCACAATAATCAGTCCTGTGCCTCCAACAGCACGAGAAGCATAATGTATATGGTGCCAATCTGTCGGTGTGCCATCTTTCTTTTCAACAGAATATTGGCACATCGGAGGCATAACGATACGATTTTTAAGTGTCAGATCTTTTATTTTTATATTTGTATTTAATTTTGTGTTCATTTGAATCACTCCTTATATGTGTATTTTATACTGAATAAATATAGAATTCGAATATTTGAACTGTTAAATATATATTTGATGCCGTAAAAATTTCACTTGTGAAATGAAATTTTATATGGATTAATGTATGATAATGGTAAACGAAGAAGCAGGTTAGGAAGTGTAGCGATGTTTGAAGTAAAGACTGAAATTAGAATTATTCCTGATGGTTATGAATCTACGAATGCTTATTTTCATAACCACGTACTTAACAATTATCTAGAACTCGGTGTCAAACTGATCGGTAGATGGGTGAATGATGATTATACTGTAATCACCGAAATATGGGGTTATATTGATGAGCAGCACTACCGTGAATTCTTTGAAATGCGCAAGAAAACAGTGCACTACAAAAACAGTCTTCCAGAAAAGCTTGCAAACGATAAGTGGATCATCTCTAAGAAGGAAATGATCATCCATCCTACAGGAGATTACAAACAAGATTTACATCTCGTATCAACCAATGTTTATGTAACAAATGATAAGAATGAAGTACTCCTTGTAAGAAGCTTACATCGTAGTGATACATTAGAATTACCAGGGGGACGTCTGGATAAGGGTGAAGATGTAATCCAAGGTGCAATACGGGAAGTCAAAGAAGAAACGGGACTCGATGTAGAGATTACAGCGTTGCTTTACACATCACATAACAAAACAACAGGTGTAATCAATTTTACATTTCAAGGGCGAGTGACAGGAGGCGTACTAAAAGACGCACCAGAAGAGACGGTAGACGTCGCGTTTTATCCTGTGACAGCAGCCAATATCGATCAGTATGTCACACTTCCATTTCAGAAGCAGCGTCTGCTGAAGGCGATGGACTTACGCCAGCAGCAATTTGATCTATTTGAGAATAGACCATTTAAGGTGCTTACAGCCTTTCAATAAAATCAAAAAGACACCCGGAAACAAAAACCATTTCCTAGTGTCTTTTCATGATTTTATTTGTGTCTGAGCGCTCGTGTCACGACCTGTTGACGGCGTTCCACGAGCAGACACTTCTAAAAATCAAAAAGACACCCGGAAACAAACCCCGTTTCCTAGTGTCTTTTCATGATTTTATTCGTGTCTAAGCACTCGTGTCACGACCTATTATTCACTTGCGAATGTTAAATGCGTATCGATTTGTCCAGTTATCTCGTAGTGAGGTAACGGTTTGCCATCTAGCCAATCTTGCAAGTTAAGGGTCACGGGGGTTCCGTTACTGCCAAGCGTGATGTCGCATGCCATATCTTTCGGGTGATAACAGCTCGTATGAATCGTACCACTCCAGCTAGAATAGAGGTTGCTGAAGACACCTTGGCTGGGATCATTCATTAAGCGAAAGGCAGTGTGCGCATCAATGTGAGAAGTGAGCTGCTTCAAGTGCTTCATACGCATATGTGAATCATCAAGCACTCGTCTATTCTCGTGGGTGAGTACTTCGAAATGATTTGTGCAGTAATGATGATTACGCACCGTTTTTTCTCTCGGTGTTGCTTCGACAATCTTAGTGATACCTGATTTATCCAGCAATATGTAGCTGAAGCTGGAACGATGTGGAATTTCTTTCAAGAAGGCGACTGCTTCTTCAATATCTTTACAATATTCTAAAATCATACGTCCGATCATATAGCAGACGAAGCCATCTCCAGGTGCCTTACGATGCATAAAGTTATAGCCCATTACAAGACCATGCTCATTCATTCCATCCATACGACCTGTAATACGTGAAACAGGTGCCATCGTTGCATAGCCGATATCACTCGGCTGATAGAACGTAAATCTACCATCATATGTTGCAGGATGATAATCATAGTTCCTTACCATATAATCTTCTGTTGTAAACACGCTGCATCCACTTGGCTTCGCATACACTCTATAGTGGCCGAAATTAAGCAGCACCTGTGTCATATCCATGTGGAGTCCATCCTGTAATCCGATGAGTTCCTCCCATATACCGGGTGCATACTTCATGAATGCATCCATTGATTCCTCGATATTAATATCAAATCGGGGACGACGAAGACGCCACTCTCTCGCTCTGTTTTCCATCATGAGTGTCGTCTTCAGCCATTCAGCCTGATGCCGCCCGAAGTCATAATGGTTACCTCTAAACTCCGTGATCATACTTTTAACTTGTTGCATGATTTCCCAGCTTTCCTAATTGTTTGTTACATTATCTTCAATATATGCATGAATAAGCCTTCTTGCTTCACCATCATCATCAAATGTTAATATACATAACCTGGCTTTTTCTGATGATTCGAAGTTACCGCTACTCATAGAAATTTTTATCACAACAATATTCTCAGATCCACGTTCCGTTTTATGCATTACGTCAAACTGCCAGTCCCAGTCGTTTTTTTTAGCGACTTCAATTGCTTGTTGCATTAAGGCGATCAGTGTCTCATAATTCATTTCAATTGTTACACCATTTTCTTTAGTTAAGAAAACGTGCACACGTTTAGATATAAGCTGTTTTATTTTATCGATGTCGTTATGCTGCCAGGCAGCAAGTAAATGTACATGAGCCATCCTGTTCATCCTTTAAATGTATTTGTTTTATTATATATATAATCGTTTTAATTTGAAATAGTTAATGTCAAATATTTTTATGATGAAATTATTTATGATAAACTAAGGACAAAAGTAAACTTAGGAGTGGATATGGATGGAATTGATCAAAGGATTATTTAAAGCAGTATTTATCTTTGCCTTAGTATTAAGCGTTATTTTGACAGCAGGCGCTGCATTATTTTTCATCAGCTTTAAGAAAGATTTTGAAGATATCGAACGTCGTACGAAAGAAATCGTTTCACAAATTGAATCAGAACACGCGTAGAACTCAATTTTTTGAGTTCTTTTCTTTTTGAATAAATTAATAGACGAGGTGCTTATTTGAATACAGTTCAGCATGTTTTAGACATTAATCCGAGATTAGAATCCGAGATGCTTACATTGATTGCTTTGATGAAACAGAATAAACCTGCTATCCGCGATATTGTAATCGGGTGTAGCAGGCATGACTCTCATATCCGTACAGCATATCAGTTTAAAACATTATGGGAAGCATACGGCGGACCATTTGGTGATGGAGGACAAGTACTCGCTGTTGTGGACTGGAATGAACGCGCTAAGTCATTTAATAAATACATAAGAAGGATAAATAGACATAACCCTGATGCCTTTGTAGCGCTAGGTGCAACAGAAGGCTTTGAACAGGTGATGCGCAGATTACATCGTCTGACGGATATAAAGGCGCACCGCACATACGTCATGTCGACACTTGCTTCCCAAAGCATGATTAGTAGTGGTGGTATGTTTATATTTGAAGGGATGCGTGGCATAACACCTTTTGGTCATGACTTTGTTGTAGAAAGTGGCATGCTGCAGGTAAATGGTCATAGTCGTGCCGTATAGACGCTGTGATTCAAATTAATCGGCTGATATAAAGAATACAGCCGCCATACGCGGTAAATAATACAGATAATAATAGTGGATTAGTATATGCATCTCCTGTATCGGGCAGTGTTTTATCTACGGTCTGTTTTACTTTATATTCGGAGTCAATATGGTCTTCAGGGTGCATAGAGGTTGTTTCTTGAGTCGTTATTTCTTTCGTACCGCTTTCTTTTTGAATAGGTGATTCATATTGTTCTGCAACATTATAGGAAGAACTTTCGTCATCTTTTACAGGTGACACCGGAATCTGTGGCATTACGCCCTTATACGCTTTATTGTTGTTTTCTTGTGAGGTGACTGAGCGTTTCGTATACGTATATTTCTTTTGCACCTGCTGCTCTTTGTTTGATTGTTCCTCATCTGCCTCGTCGTTCAGCTTAATATTGAGCTTCTGTTTCTCAGGTGCGTTTTGTGGCATTACACGTGCTGCTCTTACTTTCGGAGGCGGGTCGTCTGTCTGCACTGTAATACGACGTGTTTCTCCTTGCTTGATACGAATGGGTTCTACTGCTTCGTCAGTAGTCGCCGTATATACCGTGTCACGCTTTAAGTTATCGAAATGAGCGGTCCCGTCTTTTGCTTCACTTGTCGCGATACGTTTATGTCCTTCGTTAAGATATACATGGACAGCTTCAGATGGAGTAAATGCAGGTGTGAATACTCTAACGGTTGTGTCGTTATTTGACGGTTGTTCGGTCTCATCATCATGTGGACGAGGGACTTCTTCAAGGATGCCATCTACTACCGGTTCATCTACATGAATGATATGCTTATGACCTACTTTAATAGGGATAATCTGCCCATCCACTTCAATTTCATTGACAGTATTATTGAAAATATAGTAACCATCGTCGTCTGTTTCGTAGTAGAGGTCATCATTTACTGTAAAGTGATATTTCAGCGGCTGGGCATGTTCATTTTCAAAGTACAAGATTGTAGGGGGTAACTCGTTAGCATATAGTGGCAATGGAATGATCAGCAACAATAATAGTATTATAATTGTTCGCATTATAGACTCCTTTAGTTGATTTGCTTATATTATGCCATGTGCTACGCGTTTGCTGTGATGAATTACCGAATCTTATCATTCATTTAGCTTCAGTTCACAATGCTTGTTTGAACTTTAATAAATTGTAATAAATCCGTTACTTTATCAATATTATTATGCAAATTCTGGATATTAATCGTTAAATGGTTTCTGTAATAATCTTAAGATTTACAATATCTAAAAATGACACAAAATACGTGTGCCCTTCGTTTACCGTCGTGCCGATAATAATGGCAGCCCACTGATCAACCTTCTCGATATACATCATTGTATGCTGAATTGTGCCGTCGATGTAATAATCAATGTAAACTGGCTGCTGCTTACTGAGTGCGCTATGTAGTATCTCATTAATTTCCTGTAAGCGGTCTTCTGATAGTTCTGGACGTTCAATCTTCGTTTGTGCATCAATCTGGCGCTTAACATCTAGAAATTGTTCGGGCATCGTCGCAAAGGGTGCCCACTTAATCATGCCACGTCCTCTTGGAATATTTCTGTTCAATTGTGCAGGATCGATTTTACGGTAATCTGTTTCACCATAGATCGGATGAATCATTTTTATCCCTACTTTCAAGCTTTTCTTTCATTATACGAACATACGTTCTGTTTTTCAACAAAAAAATAATCTGAAGTTGTGAAACCTTCAGATTATAAAATATTTTACTTCGTAATCGCAAGCATCAGTTCACGTGCAACTTTCGCTGCAACTGCATTAGAAACGCCACTATGGTCGTATGGTGGTGACAATTCTACAATATCTGCTGCAACAACGTTCAGTTGTTCGAATACTCTAAATGCGGGTTCAAGTTCTCTATAAGTTAATCCGCCGGGTTCAGGTGTTCCTGTACCAGGGAAGATAGATGGATCTAGGCAATCCAGGTCAATTGTGACATATACGGGCGTATTACCGATAATACCGGGTAAATTCTTTAATGTATCAATTGAAAACTTCTCAAGAATTGTATGTGTATCGCTCCAGTCAAACTCTTCTTTCGTACCTGAACGAATACCGTATTGATAGATTCTGTTATCACCAATAAGGTCATGTATGCGGCGTACGACTGTTGCGTGAGACAATGGTTCTCCCATATAGTCATCACGTAAGTCTGTATGTGCATCAAGCTGCACAAGCATCGCATCCGGATACTTTTCTAGGACGGCACGCATAGGGCCGAGCGTCACTAAATGTTCGCCACCGATCATAAACGGCAGTTTGCCTGCATTTAAGATTGTACGCGCAGTCTCTTCAAGTTCTTCTAGTACTTTCACCTTATTACCGATTGTAATATCGACGTCGCCTGAATCCATAATGCGGACGTCTTCTAAGTCTTTGTTTAAGAATGGGCTATACGTTTCAAGGCCATATGATTCAGAACGAATAGCATCAGCTGCAAAGCGTGTACCAGGACGATTTGAAACCGTACCGTCAAATGGCGCACCGTATATCACTGTCGTGGCTTCTTCAAATGAAGATTCGCAGCTCATATACACATGTTTATTCGGTTGCATCATCGAGCATCTCCTTAACGAATGTTGGAAGGGCGAATGCACCTGTATGAATATCTGTGTTATAGTATTTAGTTTTTAAGCCAAGTTTGTTCCATGCATCTAAGTCAGCATCCTTTAATGGGTCGAATTTCTTAGAAGCAAATCCAAATAACCAGTGTCCTGATGGATAAGTCGGCATATGGAACTGATACACACGCGTAATCGGGAATAATCCTTTGATCTTAGAGTGTGCACGCTTCATTTCATGTGCGTAGCTTGGATAATAAGGAGATTCATGCTGATTGATTAATATACCGTCATCTGTTAACACACGGAAACAGTTGTTATAGAAATCATGTGAGAATAACCCTTCACCAGGACCGATTGGGTCAGTAGAGTCTACTAAGATAAGGTCATAGTAACCATCTTCTTTGTTCTTCACGTATGCCAAACCGTCTTCGAATAATAAAGTAACACGTGGATCTGAGAGCTTTCCTGCTGTAATCGGAAGATATTCTTGAGATAAACGTACAACGCGCTCATCAATTTCTACCATATCAATTTGTTCGATTGATGCATAGCGTGTTAACTCACGTACAGTACCCCCATCACCACCACCGATAACGAGTACTTTCTTAATATTAGGGTTTGTTGCCATAGCAACATGCGTAATCATATCGTGATACACGAATTCATCTTTTTCGTTAACCATCATTAAACCATCTAAAGTAAAGAACGTACCAAATTCTTCAGACTTGAAGAAATCAATTTGCTGGAATGGTGTTTTTTCGGTTAAGATATGTTCCGTTGTTTTAATAGAGAATTTTACGTTATCCGTGTGATTCTCTGTATACCATAAGTCTAACATGTACAATTCCTCCTTATTTAGCTGCTACTTCAACAGGTTTGAATGATTCTACGACGATTTCACCATTAGAATATTTGTGGATCTTATCAGCCATACCACGACCGATTTCATATGAATCTGAAAGTTCAGCTTTCAATGCTTTTTGGAGATAATCTTCAGCACGCCAAGGGTCAACTGTATCTCCGCAAGTGAATACATCAACTGATGCATAGCCATATTCAGGCCATGTATGAATTGTTAAATGTGACTCTGAGATGATAACAGCACCACTTACACCGTACGGATTGAATGTATGGAAACAGCTCTCAACGATTGTCGCACCACTTACGCGGGCAGCTTCATTCATGATTGCTTCTACCTTATCATGGTCTTTTAAAATATCTTTGTCACAGTTATAGTATTCGATTAAAACGTGTCTTCCAAGTGTTGTTAACTTCATTATTAAGTATCTCCCTTATGATCAATTATAAATACTTCATTTTTGTTTTCTGCGCCAATCTTGATGATGGGCTGATCGTTAATAAATTTCCAGTAGTCGATGACTTCCTGGGTAATCATTTCACCGGCCATCAGGATTGGAATACCTGGTGGATAGATCATTAAACTTTCTGCACATATTTCATTAAGGGCATCTTCAATCTGGACAACTCTAGTCTCTGAATAGAAGACATCTCTTAAACCCATCTTCTGCATCGGAATCGACATCTGCTTCAGAATCGGTGGAACGAAAGGTTTGTCAGGATTAAAGTGTTTAATGCTGATGTGTGCGAGTGCATCATAGAGCTTATTGAGTTCAGCTTCATTATCCATAAATGAAACAATCCCCATCACGATATTAGGTTCTGCAAGTTCCATCTGAATATCGTAAACGCTACGCAGCGTGTGATACACTTCAAAACCTGATAAATCAAGACGATGATCAATATAGATTGTGAGTTTAGTTTCGTCTAACTGCTGCTGATATTTGTTGCTAAATTTCTCTGGTTCTAACATGTAGAATCCGGGAATTTTATTGATTCTTTCTCTGAATGACTGAACAAGTGACAATACATTGTTGATCTTCTCTGCACCGTGCAGCGCTAAATGCTGACGTGCAATATCAAGTGATGACATGAGCAGGAATGACGCCGATGTTGACGTCAGCATATTGATGATGCTCTTTACTTTATGCTTATCAATCAGCTGGCTGTTAAATAATAATGCGCTCGTCTGAGTGAACGAACCGCCTGTCTTATGTAAGCTCGTTGCTGCCATATCTGCACCAGCTTCCATACTGGACAGTGGTAAGTGTTCTGAGAAGCGGTAATGTGCGCCATGTGCCTCATCCACAAGAACAGGTATCCCAGCGCTATGCGCAATAAAGACAATCTCCTTCAAGTCGCTTACTGCACCGAAATAAGTCGGATTCATAATGAATAGTGCCTTTGCATCAGGATGCGCAGCAATCGTTTTGCGTACTGTATCAACACTGATGTTGTGTGCAATCCCGTATTCTGTATCGAACTCAGGCACCATATATACAGGTGTGACATCAGCAAGTGCCATCGCATTCAGCACAGATTTATGAACGTTTCTAGGAAGTAGCAATTTATCTTTGGGTTTGAGTGCTGACAGAATCATCGCCTGAATGCCAGACGTTGTACCATTTAATAAAAAGTGTGCTTCATCTGCTAGAAACAGATCAGCCATTAAGGCTTGCGCATCATGTATCACGCTTGTCGGATGATCAAAGTTATCTAAAGTCGGCATAGAATTCACGTCATGACGTAATGTGCGCGTGCCATAATAGTTGAGTGCATAATCAGAATCGATGCCACGCTTATGACCAGGTACATCAAAGCTTGTGACGTTTTGTGCTTCATATTCTTTTAAGGCAGTAAATAAAGGCGTAACGTTATGTTTGCCTTTGTCGATACTGTGTAAAACCTTTTGGGAATGTGTATGAATCATTGGACACTCCTTAAAATTGGGAAAGATTTAAATATTAGTTTTACTTAACAAATAGTTATGTAAGACTGTCATTTATTAATACCAAACAAATTGTAATGTATTACTAAACTTAACGCAACAAAAATTTTTAGATTTTTGAAAGTTTTTTGTGTGTTCTCATGAGCAATGTTATATAGGATTTGTTAATATGACTATGAGGAGGCGTTAACATGACTAAAATTAAAGGGTTATTAGGTTCTTATACAAAAAATGATGGCAAAGGGATTTATACCTTTGAAATAGATACTGACCTGAAAAAGATTACATCAGTAGAAACAGGCTATGAAGTAGGGGCATCGACTTACATCCAAAAGCATGGTGATAAGTTATATGGCATTAAAAAAGACGAGCAAGGTGCAGGGATTCAAAGCTATCAGATCGGTGAAGAACTTACAGTAATCAATGATTTACTGGAATCTACAGACAGTGGTTGTCACTTATGGATCAGCCGTGATGGGAAGTATCTATTAGAAGCGGTGTATGGATCAGGAATAGTGAGACTTTATGCATTAGATGACAATGGAGCAGTAGTACAACTTATCGATACACATCAGCAGCAAGGTAGTGGACCGAACGAAGAACGTCAAGATAATGCACATACGCACTATATTCAGGAAACACCGGATGGATATGCAGTTGCTGTAGATTTAGGAACAGACGAAGTGATTACATTTACGTTCGGTGATGAAGGATTTAAGCAAGTCGGCGTATTAGATGTAGAACCGGGCATGGGGCCAAGACATTTAATCTTCCATGAGAACGGGAAGTATGCGTACTTATTCACTGAGTTAAGCAATGAAGTTGTGGTGTTGTCTTATAATGACGGCAAGTTTGAAATGAAAGAGAAATATTCGGCGTTACCTGAAGACTTTACAGGCCACTCACAAGGTGCAGCAATAAGAATGAGCCACGATCAGCAATTTGTTTACGCATCAAACCGCGGACATCAGTCTATTGCAGTGTATAAAGTACAAGGTGAAGGTGAAGCGCTAGAACTGGTTGAAATTATATCTACACAAGGCGATTGGCCACGTGACTTCAATATTGATAACAGCGATAAATATTTAGTATGTGCACATGAAAGAGACGGTGTGTTAAGTTTGTTCGAGCGTGACGAGCAGACAGGACGCTTAACATTATTGGATGATAGTGCACGTGCACCAGAAGCAGTATGCGTGCAATTTTTATAAGGAAGATGATACCGGATGAGAATGTCCGGTATTTTTTGCAGATGAAATTGGCATGGCGCCAACTTCGTGAGGGAAAAAGCAGATGAAATTGGCATGGCGCCAACTTCGTGAGGGAAAAAGCAGATGAAATTGGCACGGCGCCAAATTCGTGAGAGAAAAAGCAGATGAAATTGGCACGGCGCCAAATTCGCGAGAGAAAAAGCAGATGAAATTGGCACGGCGCCAAATTCGCGAGAGAAAAAGCAGATGAAATTGGCATGGCGCCAAATTCGCGAGGGAAAAAGCAGATGAAATTGGCATGGCGCCAAATTCGCGAGGGAAAAAGCAGATGAAATTGGCATGGCGCCAATTTCACTCATAATAAATGATGCTTCCTAGCTGATGACGTCTATATCGCTTGTTTAAGAATAAGCGAATCTTCTCACGACTCACTAAACCTTTAGTCCACGCTTTTAATATATGTGTCGTGATACGTTCGTCAGGAAATATTAATTTAATCTCTTGAATCGCACTATCCAATAAGTGATCACAATCAATGATTTTATTACACGATGAGCATTTATATTTTCTGTTAGAATGTTTTGTGTAAAATGATTTCATACATTCGCACAAGACTCCTTTTTTAAAATTGTGAAAGTTGTGAGGAGTTCTGAAATTAAAGGGATCTGAAGTATCTTGTAAACTTAGTAGTTTTTCACAACACTCTATATCGTATGCACCAACAGGCATTTGACTGTTCTCGCTAATAAATTTACATATTCTAGCTTGTTCTAAAATCTTATCTGTTGCGTGATAGCCATATACTTTATGTGTGGGATTGATGAAAGCGTGATAATAGTGGAAGTTATAATGCAGTTGAGAATTTTTTAAAAGGAGAGTAAATAATTTAGGTGTTCGTTCCATCTGGTTATTGATTCGCTCACAAGGTGATTGATCTGCATAATAATATTGTCCATCAACATAGTATAAATCTGATGTAAAATCTTTAACTTCAAATATATATAAATCACCATTCATTAAAATTAAGCTGTCTATCTGAAATGTTTTATTGTTGACAATGTAATTCAAGTTCCTTAATGTGATGCCCTTATTCAAGGATTTATCCGATAATTTATCAAACGCCACTTCACCAAAATAACCTCTAAGGCTATATTCTAATTCTTTAAGTTTATTGTTGCTAACTTGAGTTCGACGAGCAATCTGTAATTTGTAGACAAGTTTGTTATCCATTTTGCGATGTTGTAATATCATTGTCTGCTCCTTGTATTGTGATATTTATATTATAATTGCTAAGTGTAAATGTGGTGTAAAAGGTAAATTTAAAACTGTAAAAATTAGTATTAATTATTTTTTATACATGTAAGTACATAAAAAACGAGAGGAGTTTTAAAATGAAGTGTGCAATCTATCAAATGGAGATTATTCCTGGAAATCCTGATGAAAACATTGCAAAGATAAGAAAATGGATCAGCGCACTGGATGAAATTATAGAGATTGTCGTTCTTCCTGAGATGTGGAATACTTCTTATGTGCTGGATGAATTAAATGAGCTTGCGGATGAAGATGGAACTCGCGAGATTCGTGTGTTACAAGAGATGGCGAAGGTGCATCATGTGCATATTGTCGGGGGTTCAATAGCTGTAAAGTCTCACGGCCGTATCTTCAATAGGAGTGTTGTTATTGATCACGATGGCGAAATTGTGCACCAATATGATAAAGTGCATCTCGTACCGATGCTGGATGAACCGAAATATTTAACAGCGGGGAATCATATTCAAACTTTCACATTAGACGAGATAAAGATGGGTGTTATCATCTGTTATGACCTGCGTTTCCCTGAGATTTCAAGGAAGCTTGCTTTAGAAGGTATAGAAGTGCTCTTTGTCGTTGCGGAGTGGCCAGCTTCACGCATTGATGCTTTCAATAAGCTGCTCTATGCACGTGCGATTGAGAATCAGGTCTATGTTATCGCGTGTAATAATGTCGGTTACTGTAGGGAAGAAAAGTTTGGTGGACAGTCGAAAGTAATCAATCCACTTGGCACGTTAGTAGAAACACTTGAAACAGCAGAGGCAACGTTAAAGGTATCTGTTGACCTGGATTATAGTAAAGAAGTGAAGTCGTCTATACCAGTGATGAACTCAAGACGTCCGGAACTATATTAAAAGCAGTCGGGAATTGATGTCCCGACTGCTTTTTATTTAAACAATTGTTTTACATATTTGAATTTTCCTTTGTAGGGTGGGAAGAGTAAACCAGATTCAAGCTTTGTACTCTTTGTAATATAGCTCTTTTCATGGCTGAATAATTCAAATGAATATTTCCCGTGATAGCTTCCGATACCTGAGTGCCCAACACCACCAAAAGGAAGGTTTGGATTTGCAAGATGCAAGATTGTGTCATTAACGCATCCTCCGCCAAATGACAGACGATTAAATACTGCTGTTATTTGATCACTGTCTTCAGTGAAGAGATAAAGTGCAAGCGGCTTCTCATACTGCTCAACGATATCATACACTTCATTGAACGTATCATAGCCGATAATCGGTAATATTGGACCGAAGATTTCCTGCTGCATCACGTTGTTGCTGAGCTCAGGATCAAGAATAATGGTAGGCGCAACAAACAGTTCATCAGCATTGCTCTCTCCGCCATAAATGACTTGTTGACGACTGTCTTCTATTATATTGACTAAGCGGTTGAAGTGATTATCATTAACGATGCGACCGAAGTCTTCACTCTGTTCTATTTGAGCACCATAAAACTCCTGGATTGTTGTCTGTAATGCCTTCACGAACTTCATCTTCACTGTGTTATCTATTATAACGTAGTCTGGAGCGACGCACGTCTGACCCGCATTCATAAACTTACCGAATGCGATGCGTTCAGCAGCCACTTTAAGATTAGCAGTATCATCGATAATGACGGGGCTCTTGCCACCAAGTTCTAGTGTTACTGGTGTTAAATGTTTACTCGCTTTCTCATAGACGATTTGTCCGACTTTGGTGCTGCCTGTAAAGAAAATATAGTCGAAGCGCTCATCGAGTAACTGTGACGTTACTTCTTTCTCGCCTTGGACAACTTTTACGTAATCTTCAGGGAATACTTCTTCTAATATTTCCTGAACGACCATGCTTGTCTGCGGTGTCATTTCTGAAGGTTTCACGACTGCACAGTTCCCCGCAGCAAGTGCACCGATAAGCGGTGACATCACGAGCTGAAATGGATAGTTAAATGGACCGATAATAAGCACGGTGCCGTATGGTTCATATTTGATAAAGCTCTTTGCTGGAAACTGCATCATCGGGGTTGTAACAGACTTTGTCTTTGCCCAGTTTTTAAGTTCTTTAATAATATATGATAACTCTTTCATAACGAATCCAACTTCTGTTGCATATGCCTCCACCATATTCTTTCCAAGGTCACTTTTCAGTGCGTCTAGAATATCAGGTTCATGTTTCTTTATAGATTTCTTCAAAGCTTTCAAATATTTCTTTCTGAATTTTATATCTTTTGTCGATTGTGTTTGAAAGAAATCGCGTACATTTTGAATTTCTGAATTTAACATAAATTTAGCCTCCATCTATTTAGAAATAGGGTATACTATAAAAAAACTTAATTACGAGGTGTTACTATGAAATTTGGAATTATCGGAACGAACTGGATAACGGATCGTTTTATCGAAGCGGGCAAAGTAACGGATGAATTCGAACTCCATAGCGTGTATTCTAGAACACTGGATAAAGCAGAGATGTTTAGCGAGCGCCACCATATTCCGAACTTTACTGATAACTTTGATGCATTTCTAGAAGATGAAGCACTCGATGCCGTATATATCGCTACCCCCAATATACTCCATCATCAACAGGCGATTCAAGCAATGAATCATAAAAAGCATGTGCTATGCGAAAAGCCAATAACAACTTCTTTAAAGAACTTCAATCTAATGGTGCAGGCACAAGAGAATAATGGCGTATACTTTATGGAAGCCATGAAAAGTATCTATTCTCCTGCCTATTTAAAACTAAAATCATGGATTGAAGAGATTGGCACGATTAGACGTGTTAACTTTCATTATAACCAATATTCATCACGATATGATAAGTACAAGGAAGGAATCATCGAAAATGCTTTTAAACCCGAACTTGGAAATGGTGCATTGATGGACCTTGGTGTGTACACAATCAGCCCGCTCGTTGATTTATTTGGCTATCCTAAAAGCGTGCAGTCAACTGGGAAAATTTTATCGACTGGTGCAGATTGTCAAGGAACCGTAATTTGTAACTATCATGATATGACAGCGTTATTAAGCTTCTCAAAAATTATCGACAGCCACCAGCCTTCAGAAATCATAGGAGAAGAAGGTATTATTACTATAGATAAAATCTCCGCACCCTCTCAAATCGTAAAAATGAAGCGCAGTGGCGAAGTCATAGAGACATTTAGCTGTGATGGTCAGCCGATGCAATATGAGATTGAGCATTTTATTAAATGTGTCACTGCGCAGCAGGATGATATGAACAATAAGACATCACGTATGACGATGCAGTTAATTGATGAACTAAAAGCACAGATGGATTTATTATTTTAATAAAGATACAAAAATAATATTGATTATTCAGATAATTCAGTTTATAATAAATGCATACCATTTTTTCATTCTTTCAAATCGAAAGCGCGATTCGTATTTACGAATCGCGCTTTTGTGTTATTTAATGAGTGACTGCATCTCAGGGTCTCTTTCCATTACAACACGTGCATAAGGGCAGAGTGGTACAATCTTCAAGTTATGCTCGCGCGCGTAATCTACTGCACGTTCAACAAGCTGTTTCGCGATACCTTGTCCACGCAACTTAGGGTCTGTATATGTGTGATCAATTACAATCGCATCGCCTGAGGGCTGGAACGTAATTTCAGCGTCAGGTGATGCTTCATTACCAACATAGAACTTATTATTTCCTTGTAATATTTCCATCATTATCACTCCTTATTCAGTAAGTGCTGCAGTTAATTGTGGTACAACTTGTTTCTTACGAGACACAACGCCTTCTAATAATGCTGTGTTTTGATCAAGTGCTACGTTAAACGCTTTCTCTACTGCAGGCTGTTGTTGTCCTAGTGCTAAAACCTTAGAGTTTGAGTTTAAGATATCAGTGACTACAAGAACGAATAATGCATAGCCTTCTTGTGCAGTTTCAGCGTTGATTGCTTGTTCTAATTCATCCTGACGTGCGAGTACTTCGTCGATATCAACAGTGTTAACTTGTGCTACGCGTACTTCGTGATTTCCCATCGCAAATGACTTCGCATCGATGTTTAATAATTCCTCAGCAGTTTTGTCTTTCGTAGATGCACCTGCTTTTAACATTTCAAGGCCGTATGACTGGAGGTCGATATTCGCGATCTCTGCTAACGCTTCAGCTGCTTTTACATCTTCATCTGTACAAGTTGGAGACTTGAATAATAAAGTATCTGAGATGATTGCAGAAAGCATTAAACCAGCGATTTCAGGTTTGATTTCTACATCGCTTTCTTTATACATCTTACGTAAGATCGTTGCAGTGCATCCTACGGGCTCAGCACGGTAGTGAAGTGGACCAGCAGTTTCAAAGTTCGCAATACGGTGGTGGTCTACTACCATTAAGATTGTTGCTTCTTCAATTCCCGGTGCTGATTGCTGGAATTCGTTATGGTCAACTAAAATAACTTCTTCTTTGTCTAGACTCTCGATTAATCTTGGTGCTTCTACGCCGAATTTGTTTAATGCATATTCAGTTTCACCGTTAATATCACCTAAACGTACAGCTTCGATATCTTTACCTAAAGCTTTTTGCAAATCAGCCATTACTAAAGCTGAAGTAATAGTATCTGTATCTGGATTTTGATGTCCGAATGTTAAAATTGTCATAGTTCTTCTCCTTTAATCATGTTTGTTATTAGTTTATCACGATTGTTATTCGCTATCTACAGTCATGCCCAGTACATTTTTGAAATGTTCCAGCGCATACGTATGACCGATGGGGTTAAACGACGCAACTGCACGTTCGTCAACGTACATTTCATAACCTAAGTTATAACCGTCCATTGCAGTATGTAATACACAAATATCTGTACATACGCCAGCGAGCTCAATATTGTTAATATGACGTTCTGTAAGCAGCTGATGTAATGGTGTACCACTGAATGCGCTATAACGACGTTTGTCTAACCAGTAGACATTGTCCTTCTCTTCATCTCTTTGATATAACGCATCAAGCTTTCCATATAGCTTTCTGCCATCCGTACCTTCAATGTTATGTGGCGGGAAGAGTTTCGATTCGGGGTGATGTATATCATTTTCAAAATGTAAATCCATCAGCACATATACCGGTTTTCCGGCATTCACATAGTGTTCCCACTTAGAAGCAAGTGATGATTCTAAAGTGATTGCGGGCTCACCACAAGTCAATTTACCATTAAGCGCAACGAAGTCATACGAATAATCTACAATAATTAAAGCATCCTTCAAAACAATCACTCCTTAACATAATTTACGTAAAACGGGTATACTCAACATTATAATATAAAAGAGATGTAGGTGGAATTATTGAAAAAAGTAAACGTGTTAAATTATGGCGCAAAAGGTAAAAATATTATCTTTGATACGATAGGATTTCAGCGCGCACTTAATATAGCAAAGCAACATCCCGTAAAAATATATGTTCCAGAAGGTAAGTATTACATATCAAAGGAACTTGTTATTTACAAACATACGCACTTACATCTGCATAAAGATGCAGAAATTATCAGGATGAGTCCGTTTGCACTGCTTAAGAATGGGAATAAAGGCGATCAGTTTAAAGGATATGATGGCAACAGTTTCATTACAATTGAAGGAGGCACATTCAACCAGAACGGCCACGTGCTGAACTTTAACAACACGATTATGTCGCTTGGGCATGCGCGAGAAATAACGATTAAAGACGTTACATTCAAAAACGTTGTACAAGGACATGCCATCGATGCGTGCGGCTTAGATGGATTTAAAGTAACAGGATGTAAGTTTCTCGGATTTCGCGATGACAGTGGAGCGCGTGCATTCAGTGAAGCGATTCAGATTGACCTGCAGCTGAAAGATTCGTTTCCAAAGTTTGGTGCATACGATGCAACGCCGACGAAAAATGTTATTATCGAAAATTGCTATTTCGGAAACTCTGGAGATCCCTTAATGAAACCATGGAACCGTGCGATCGGCTCACATGCGAGTCATCACGAAGTTTACTATGAAAACATAACAGTGCGAAATAATATATTCGAAGGCATGGGCGACTATGCACTGACATTCCTAAAATCAAAAGTACTGCATATTCACGACAATGAATTTATCGACTGTGCAGGCGGTATTCGATACCGTTCAACAAAAAGTGGTAAGTATACGACAGACTTAACCGGTCATGTGCATAAAGGAGCAGCGGGAGAGCTTACAGTTATTAGACGAAACACATTTAAAGGCATTAAAGAAAAACATGCAATACTCTTCCAAAGCTATGAAGGAACTAAAAATAAAGATATCTATATCGTCGACAATGACTTTGAAAACGACGCATGCTCTGTGAAAATAGGACACGCAACCCACGTTGTCTGTGCACAGAATAAAAACTTGAAAAATATTAAAAAAGAAGAAGTGGATGACTTCTTTGATGTGATTGAAGTCGCATCAGAGAATGTAGGGGAGAAGTAGGTCGTGACACGAGCGTTTAGACACGAGGAAAAAAGTAAAAAGATAGTGAGAAACGATTGTTTCTCGCTATCTTTTATTGTTCTCTACGTACTGAAAGGGCATTTGCCAACCTTTTTCTTGTAATAGAAATTCGGGGTGTTGTATATATTCTTATAACCTTTATGGAAGTTGTGCACGATTGATGGAGAGATCGGTGGTATGAGCCAAGTCCAGTCCCCCGTTACACTTCTGCCTTCGTCCGCTTCATTTTGTTCGAAGCGTGCGAATTGTCTACTTGCGGTATAGTGATCCACAATTGAGACACCGTGCTGTTTGAATGAGTGATATACCGCATAGTTCATCTCTACAACGGTTCTGTCTCTCCAGTAACTTGTTGTTGTCGTCGTATCGAATCCGAATGCTTCTGCGATTTCTTTCATCTTGTCATAACGGTAGTCATCGAGGAAGTTCCTGCTTGCGATTTCGCTTTCCATATACCAACCATTAAATGGAACTAGCGGGTATGTGATTCCGCCAATTTTTAAGTCCATACTTGAAATAATCGGTACCGCATACCATGCGAGATTTAATTGATTGAATGCTTCGTGTTCCGGGTGTGTGATAGTAACTTCTTTAATGATGTCCGGGTTGATTTCATATGTCTTAAATGTGCCATCAATCGAATACAGAAGAGGTAAGAACTTACCGAAATTTGTATACCCTGTATGTTCGATGAGTGCTTTCGTCTCACGCACAATCGGGTCATCACTATAACGGATGAGCTGGTCGTTATAGAGGTTTATTCGCTGTTTATTTGCATCAGCAAATATTGTAATTGTCGGTATGATCATTCCATCGTTCGTTGCGCTATCAATATGATGTTCGATTGCTTCGATAAATGCTGCTTCACTTTCAATATGTCTGTTATCTATAACTTTCAACTTATCCCAGAATAGTCTGCCGATACAGCGATTGCTGTTACGCCATGCAACGCGTGCGCCGTATTCCAGTTCTTCAAATGTATGTGTATATGTACCTGTTTCTTCTATTTCTCTTTCTACTTCTTTAATACGTGCTTTCATTAATTGTTCGCTGAAGCACTGTTCTTTATAGAATTGTGTAATGAAAGCTTTTGCTTCATTGATGACCATGTCATCCCTCATTTCTAATTGTCAGTCGTTTTCTGTAATCATAAATTGTAGCCATACTGATGAGTAGGAGTATGACAGCAATAAAGCTGAAAAATTGTGTGTTGTGCGAGAACTGAATCGTCATCCCGCCGATAATCGGTCCTGTAATACTACCGACACTGAATATGAGCCCGCACATTAAATTTCCTGCTGGCAAGAGTACTTTCGGTGTGATTTCTGTCATCAATGTCACGCCTAGTGAATAAAGTGACCCGATAAAAATTCCGGCGATAAAGAAAAGAGCGAGTAATACATAACCATTACTTGTAAAGAATTGACATAATATAAAGATACACGCACCGATAAATGTCACGATGGATAACAGCACATTACGATTTACTTTATCTGAAATCATACCTAAGGGTATTTGAAACAGAATTGCACCTAAACTATACGCAGGAATGATTAAGATGATTAAGTTTACATCGACGCCATTTTTCATGGCGAACACCGGGAAATTGCTGTTTAAACATGCTTCCAGCACACCATACATCATAGGAAATAAGAATGCGACCCAGCTCGTCTTCATCACCTTGCCGAAGTTTGCAGTTGTGTTCTTTAGTGAAATGTTCGAGGTCTGAACTTCAGGATACTGGTTTTTCAGTAATAGTATTAAACTGCAGGCACATAACGTGAGTAAACTGCTTGCTACAAAAGGCAGTGCTTCATGTATGTCATACAGTTTAGATAATAACGGTCCGACCATAAAACCTGCTGAAAAACTAAGACCATAAATTGAAATGATACGTCCGAGTTTATGTCTCGGTGTTGATTCTGTAAGCCATGATTGCGTTGAGAAGTGCAGCATATTATCCCCCACCCCGACAAGCAATCTTAATATGAACCAGATCGTCATATTCTTAAGTATCGGAAAGAGTCCGAGCGACAAGAATATGATGGCTCCTCCTATAATAATAAGGTTCTTATAACCGAACTTTCTGAGTAATCCTTCTAAGAATAATGAGGCTAAAAAGACGCCGATGTATATGGATGAGGCATGAAGTCCGTTGACGAATGTCGATACATTATCGTGCTCGAAGATAATCGCGATGAGTGGCAACAGCATCCCTTGAGTCATGCCGGAAATTGATACGATGATAGATAAAATGATGAAATTTTTCTTGAACATATGATGCCTCCTTGCATTAATTGTAACAGAATGTTAAAGCGATGCCTAAATGAATTCACTATGGTAATATGAAATTAATATGAGCTTATTGAATAGGGGAGAAGAGGATGTACAACTACCAAGATGATAGCTTGATGTTACACACAGATCTATACCAGATTAATATGGGAGAAACATACTGGAATGATGGTATTCATGAGCAGACTGCAGTATTTGATGTCTATTTTCGTAGCATGCCGTTTGATAATGGATATGCAGTGTTTGCAGGTCTTGAACGCGTGATAGAGTATGTGAAAGGTTTCAAGTTCTCAGAAACAGATATCGCATATTTGAAGACTCTCGGCTACAAAGAGGACTATTTGTCTTATTTGAAGGATTTGAAGTTTACAGGTAATATCCGTTCGATGCAGGAAGGGGAAGTATGTTTCAACAATGAGCCGTTATTACGAATAGAAGCACCTTTAATTCAGGCGCAGCTACTTGAGACAGCGATATTGAACATCGTCAACTTCCAAGTATTGATTGCAACGAAGGCAAGCCGTATTAAACAGGTTGTTGGCGATGAAATCGTCATGGAGTTCGGAACACGCCGTGCTCAGGAATTAGATGCAGCAATCTGGGGAACACGTGCAGCGTATATCGCGGGGTTTGACTCAACAAGTAATGTGCGTGCGGGCAAATTGTTCGATATTCCGGTTGCCGGAACACACGCACATGCGATGGTTCAAGCCTATGATGATGAGTATGTGGCGTTTAAGAAATATGCAGAACGTCATAAAAACTGTGTGTTCCTGGTGGATACTTTCCATACACTGAAATCAGGTATGCCGAATGCTATTCGTGTTGCTAAAGAGTTAGGCGATAAGATTAATTTCGTCGGAATTCGCCTTGACTCAGGTGACTTAGCATATCTTTCAAAGGAAGCACGTCGCATGCTCGATGAAGCAGGTTTTCCTGATGCTAAAATATTTGCATCTAATGATCTAGACGAAGAAACGATTATTGCACTCAAACAGCAAGGGGCTAAGATTACAGCGTGGGGTATCGGTACGAAACTCATTACAGCATTCGATCAGCCGGCACTTGGTGCAGTATACAAACTTGTTGCAATAGAGAATAAAGCAGGGCAACTAGAAGATCGTATCAAAATTTCAAATAATGCAGAAAAGGTGACGACTCCTGGTAAGAAGAAGGTATATCGTATTATCAACAATCAGACAAATAAGTCTGAAGGAGATTATATTACACTGGACTTTGAAGATCCCTCTAAAGAGAAACCATTAAAGATGTTCCATCCGATTCATACGTATAAGCAAAAGTGGATCAATGATTTTACTGCGAGAGACTTGCATCAGGACATCTTTGTAGGTGGAAAACTTGTATATGAAGTGCCATCACTGGAAGTGTCACGTAAGTACTTACAGGATAATTTGAATCTTCTGTGGGAAGAGGCGATTCGTTATTTGAATCCCGAAGAGTATCCAGTAGATCTGAGCTTATTATGCTGGGAAAATAAAAATCAGGAAATTTATGAAGTTTCCAATAAGGTGAAAGAAGTGAAATAGATGCTCCAACAACAAATTATTGAAATATTAAAGACAAAGCCATCCATTGATGCCGGAGAAGAAACGCGTGAAATCATTAACTTTATCAAGACATATGTTCAGCGCTATCCTTTTATAAAATCACTAGTGCTTGGAATTTCAGGAGGACAGGATTCAACACTTTGCGGTAAGCTTTGCCAGATGGCGGTGGATGAACTCAAGTCAGAGCGCGATATCGAATTTATTGCAGTGCGATTACCATACGGTGTTCAAAAAGACGAACAGGATTGCGAAGATGCAATAGCTTTTATTCAACCTGACAAAGTAATTACGATTAATATTAAAAAAGCTGTAGATGCTAGTATTGAAACATTGAAAAGAGCAGAAATTACGTTAACAGATTTCCAAAAAGGTAATGAAAAAGCACGTGAACGTATGAAGGCACAGTACTCGATCGCCGCTGCAACGGAAGGCATAGTTATCGGAACAGATCATGCGGCAGAAAGTATTACAGGGTTCTACACGAAATTTGGAGATGGCGGAGCCGACATATTCCCCCTTGCCGGCTTAAATAAGCGTCAAGGTAAATCTATCCTGAAGTATCTAGGTTGTCCGGTTCATCTATATGAAAAAGTTCCGACAGCTGACCTGGAAGAAGATAAACCACAATTGCCTGACGAAGTCGCACTCGGTGTGACTTATGAAGCAATCGATGACTACCTTGAAGGTAAGACAGTAGATGCTGAGTCTCGAGAAAAGATAGAAAGTCATTATATAAAAACTCAGCATAAGCGTATGCTTCCGATCACACGTTATTCAATCGAGGAACTCATAAAATAAATTACCATTGCAAACCCTTATCTTCAGTAGTAGAATTTAAGAATGATTTTTTATAGGGGGGATTACAGTGCCGGCAATAGATAACCCATGGATTACCGTGCTATTAATATTTGTTATCAATATTTTTTATGTATCGTTCTTAACGATGCGTATGATTCTGACACTTAAAGGTTATAGATATCTCGCAGCCTTTGTTTCAGTATTAGAAGTACTTGTCTATATCGTAGGATTAGGTATGGTAATGAATGGTCTAGATAAGATAGAAAACATCATCGCTTATGCATTAGGATTTGGTGCAGGGATTATTGTAGGGATGAAGATTGAAGAAATGATTGCATTAGGCTATATCGTTATCAATGTGACGACTGCGGAATATGATAAGGAAATTCCGAAAACTTTGCGTGACCTAGGTTACGGTGTAACGCACTATGCAGCACATGGCCGTGATGGTGATCGTCTTGTAATGCAAATTTTAACCCCACGTCGTTTTGAACTTAAATTAATGGACACAGTGAAGCAGCTTGATCCGAAAGCATTTATCATTGCATATGAGCCTAAGAATATTCATGGTGGATTCTGGGTTAAAGGTGTGCGCAGTAAAAAGTTAAAGGCGTATGATACAGATGAAGTTTGAAGTTAAAGACGATGAAACAATTACACAATGTTTAGAACGCATGAAGCAATCAGGTTATGCACCAGTAAAAAGATTTCAAAAGCCAATTTTTCGTGAAAATGAAAAAGGTGAAATAGAAGTGTATAAAGAACAGATTATTTTTACTGGTAAAAAGATTCAATAATGAAAATCGGTCCGTTCAGGGCCGTTTTTTTAATGAGAATTTTATCTCATCGAAATATCTGTTAAAATAGAAGGTGTAGCATAAAATACACGAACTTTATAAATGAATAAATAAAAAATGTACGGAATTTTAAAAGTTTGTTATACTGATTAAGATAAAACATTTACGGAGGAATCTATTCATGATTGAACGTTATTCAAGAGAAGAGATGTCAAACATCTGGACGGAACAAAACAGATTTGAGGCTTGGTTAGAAGTTGAGATACTTGCAAGTGAAGCTTGGGCAGAATTAGGATATATCCCTAAAGAAGATGTGAAGTTAATCCGTCAGAATGCTCGTGTTGATGTTGAACGCGCAAAAGAAATTGAGATGGAAACACGTCATGACGTTGTTGCTTTTACACGTCAAGTATCTGAAACATTAGGAGAAGAGAAGAAATGGGTGCACTACGGTTTAACGAGTACAGATGTAGTGGATACAGCGTTAAGCTATGTGATTAAACAAGCGAATGACATTATCGAGAAAGATCTTGAAAGGTTCATCGAAGTATTAAAACAAAAAGCATTAAAGCATAAAACAACACTCATGATGGGTAGAACGCACGGTGTACATGCTGAACCGACAACATTCGGTTTAAAGATGGCGTTATGGTACATGGAAATGCAGCGTAACTTAAAGCGTTTTAAAGAAGTGCGTAAAGAGATCGAAGTTGGTAAGATGAGTGGCGCAGTAGGTACGTTTGCAAACATTCCACCTGAAATTGAAAGCTATGTTTGTGAGAAATTAGGATTAGGATATGCTGAAATTTCAACACAAACGCTGCAACGTGACCGTCATGCTTACTACATTGCTACATTAAGCTTAATTGCTACATCAATTGAGAAGTTTGCAGTAGAAGTACGTGGTCTCCAAAAGACTGAAACACGTGAAGTTGAAGAAGCATTTGCTAAAGGTCAAAAAGGATCTTCTGCAATGCCGCATAAGCGTAATCCAATCGGTTCAGAGAATGTTACAGGTATCGCACGTGTTATTCGTGGCTACTTAACAACAGCTTACGAAAATGTACCATTATGGCATGAACGTGATATTTCACATTCATCTGCTGAACGTATTATGTTACCGGACGTAACGATTGCGTTAGACTACATGTTAAATCGTTTCACGAACATCATCGATAACTTAACAGTTTACGAAGATAACATGAAAGCAAATATGGAGAAGACATTCGGCTTAATCTATTCACAACGCGTCATGCTTACGTTAATCGATAAAGGTATGGTTCGTGAAGAAGCGTACGATACTGTTCAACCGAAAGCGATGGAATCATGGGCAACGAAGACGCCATTCCGTGAGCTAGTTGAGCAAGATAGCAAGATTACTGACTTATTATCGAAAGAAGAACTTGATGAGTGTTTCAACGAGAATCACCATTTAAATCAAATCGATACATTGTTCCGCCGCGCTGGATTAGAATAAATCACACTTTATTAAACCGCTTACGATTGTAGGCGGTTTTTTACTTTAAAGAATTAAAGTTTCGTGGTTTAATAAAGGTATATTGAAATACAATAGGATGTACGGCAATGTAAAAGGAACTTGATTATATTAAAGATTGGATAATCGTATAAAAGGAATCAAAATCAATGATCAGTTTCGGAAAGCTAAATGTTTTATCTGTACTTCTATATATTGCTGATATAAAATTATACTATGAAAGAGTTTGAAGGGAGCTGAGTATTTTGCAAATTGACAAACTTAGAGGGAAGCAACTGGATGACTTATTTGATGCTATACTGACACTTAAGACACGCGAAGAATGTTATTTGTTCTTTGATGATTTATGTACAGTGAATGAATTACAGTCGTTATCCCAACGTCTGCTTGTTGCGAAAATGATTAAGCAAGGACATACGTATGCTTCTATTGAAAAGGAATCAGGTGCATCTACCGCTACTATTTCACGTGTGAAACGTTCACTTCAATGGGGGAACGATGCATATACGCTCGTCTTAAATCGATTGGATGAAGAAGAATAACGTAGACAATTAATATTTACAGGTACTGGGTCTTTATTGATTCGGTACTTTTTTCATCATATAATAGAAAAATGAAAAGAGGAGAATCTGTGAGAAAATTATTTGTAATACTGTTGTCGGCAATGCTGCTTACTGCTTGCCAAGAGGGTAAAGCACCTGTTGAAACTAAAGACAAGACTCAAAACAATAAAAAAGAAACGGTACAAGTTAAAGAAAAGCAAGGAGCAACGACACATCACAAAGAAATAAAAGACGGAATCACCTATATCGATGGAATTCTCATCGTAAATAAAGATATAGCACTTCCAAAAACGTATCATCCAGATGTGAGTCAGGTGGCAAATCAGCATTTAAATGAGTTGATCGCTGCAGGGAACGAAGACGGATTAAACTTCGTACTCCGTAGTGCCTTTAGAAGTTATGAGACGCAAGCATCACTATATAACCAGTATGTTACAAGAGATGGACAGAAGAAGGCAGACACCTATAGTGCACGCCCTGGTCATTCTGAACATCAGACGGGACTTGCATTTGATTTAGGTAATATTGAAGGCACAGACGATTTTATGGAATCTTTTGAGGATACAAAAGAAGGTAAGTGGCTGAAAAGTCATGCCCATGAATATGGGTTCATCATACGATATCCGAAAGGAAAAACTGATATTACGGGGTACCAGTATGAACCGTGGCATTTAAGATATCTAGGGCAACCTACAGCGGAGAAGGTATATGAAAGTGGCCTCACATTAGAAGAATATCTCGGTCTAAAATAAGGGGTTAAACAGCATGAAGAAATTACTCATCATCATTATTGTGTGTTTAGCTGCCTGTTCAAATGAACAAGTTGTCACACAGAAAGACACATATGTAGCATCACCGAAATATGAACGCATAACGCGTAATGGCGTTACATATATTAATGATATACTCATCGTTAATAAGAAAATTAGATTGCCTGCTGATTTCAATCCTGGAGAGAATCGATACGCGCGTATGAAATTAGATCAGATGATTAAAGATGCCAAGAAAGATAAAGAATATCTCGTTGTAAGAAGTGGCTATCGTTCTTATCAGATGCAGGAAAAACTATATAAAGAGTTTAAAGCACGAGATGCGAATGCAGACACTTATAGTGCACGCCCTGGTTACTCTGAACATCAGACAGGACTTTCCTTTGATATTGGCTCTGTTGACTCTGCGAAAGATTTAACGATTTCATTTGGTGATACGACTGAAGGAGAATGGCTGGCACAAAATGCACATAAATATGGATTTATCATCAGGTATCCTGAAGGTAAGTCAAATATTACAGGGTATCAGTATGAGTCATGGCATGTGCGATATGTTGGCACAAAGATTGCAAAAGATATATTTACTAAGAACATAACACTTGAAGAATATCTTGGATTATACCCGAAAGATCAGACAGTACAATAATAGAGAGCATGAGAAGAAATTGTAAAATCTCATCCTCTCTTTTTTTAATGTTATGAATGATAAATGATATAATATACAATAATAATATTTAAAGGAGAGACATTATGTACGAAGTGAAAGATTGGCAACATGTATTTAAGTTAGATCCAGCGAAAGAAATTAGCGATGCACACCTGGAGCTTATTTGCGAGTCAGGAACAGATGCCATCTTTATCGGTGGATCTGATAATGTAACGGTAGATAATGTACTCGATTTAATGAGCCGTGTAAGGAGATATACAGTCCCTTGCGTACTAGAATTATCGACTTTGGAAAGTGCGATACCAGGATTTGATCATTATATGATTCCTTCTGTACTTAACAGTTCGGATGTAGCGTTTCACAATGGAATACTGCACGAAGCAATTAAACAGTTCGGTCATATGATTGATTATGACCTGTTTACATTAGAGGGCTATATTGTACTTAACAAAGAGAGTAAAGTGGCGCAGCTAACGAAGGCGAATACAGTATTATCGACAGAGGATATTGAAGCCTATGCTGAGATGATTGAGGAAGTATATAAGCTGAAGACAATGTATATAGAATATAGCGGAACCTATGGTGATGTGGAAATGGTTAAGGCTGCAAAACGAAAACTGAAATCTACGCGTCTGATATATGGTGGAGGTATTGATTCACGCGCACGCGCACAAGAGATGCTTGAAGTCGCAGATACAATTGTCGTTGGGAACGTCATCTATACAGATATTAAGGCAGCATTACAAACAGTAAAGGTAGGATTATAATGAATGATTTATTAAAACATATGAATGAAGAGCAGCGTCAGGCAGTGATGACGACAGAAGGCCCACTTCTTATTATGGCAGGAGCAGGTTCTGGTAAGACACGCGTGCTGACACATCGCATCGCTTATTTAATTGATGAGAAAGATGTTTCACCTTATAAGATTCTAGCAATCACATTTACGAATAAAGCGGCGAAAGAAATGAAAGAACGTGTCAAGAAGATTATCGGTGACGAGAGTGATGTTATCTGGATATCAACATTCCACTCGATGTGTGTCCGTATATTAAGACGTGATATTGACCGTATCGGTATTGAGCGTAACTTTACGATATTAGACCCAACAGATCAGCGTTCTGTCGTTAAGGATATATTAAAACGTGAGAATATCGATCCGAAGAAGTATGATCCACGTATGTTCGTTGCAGAAATTTCGAACTTAAAGAATGAAATGAAATCACCTGATGATGCGATTGAGGCAGCGAGTGACTTTATGAGTATGATGATCAGCAAAGTTTATGCAGAGTACCAGCGCGTGCTGCTTAAGAATCATGCACTGGACTTTGACGACCTCATTATGACGACGATTCAACTGTTTGAACGTGTCCCTGAAGTTCTGGATTATTACCAGTCGAAGTTTCAGTATATCCATGTCGACGAGTATCAGGATACAAATAGAGCGCAGTATCTACTCGTGAAGATGCTTGCCGATAAATTTAAGAATATTTGTGTCGTCGGTGACTCGGATCAGTCGATATACGGCTGGCGTGGGGCAGATATTTATAACATCTTAAGCTTTGAAGATGATTATAAAGATGCTAAGACGATCTTTTTAGAACGTAATTATCGCTCGACGAAAAATATTCTGTTTGCTGCAAATGAAGTGATCAAAAATAATACAGAACGCAAACCGAAAGCACTTTGGACAGACAACGACCATGGCTCTAAGATCAACTACTATAAAGCGATGTCAGAACGTGCAGAAGCGGAGTATATCGTTTCAGAGATATTGAAGAAAAAGCGTGAAAACTATGCGCTTAGTGATATGGCAATACTGTATCGAACGAATGCACAGTCTCGTGTTATCGAGGAAACGCTGATGAAATCAAACATCAGCTATACGATGGTCGGAGGCACAAAGTTCTATGACAGAAAAGAAATTAAAGACCTGCTTAGTTATCTTCGCCTTGTTGCTAATAGCAACGAAGATATCAGTTTTACGCGAATTATCAATACACCAAAACGCGGTATAGGGCCTGGTGCACTAGATAAGATTATCGCTTATGCAGAGCATAATGGTCTGAGTTACTTTGATGCACTAGCTGAAGTAGATTTTATCGGACTGCCGAAGAAGACGACAGAGAAACTCGTTGAATTCTATACAATGATGGACAACTTAATGAAGCAGCAGGAATTCTTATCTATTACGGAATTAACCCAGACACTGCTCGATAAATCGGGTTATATGAAGATGCTTGAAGCAGAGAATACTTTAGAATCACAGTCACGTATTGAGAACATTCAGGAGTTTATGAATGTGCCGAAAGATTATGAAAAGGACACGCCAGTTGAAGAACAGTCCTTAATTAATTTCCTGACAGATTTACAACTCGTTGCAGATGTTGACAATGCAGATTTAGAAGCGGGAGTTACGCTGATGACGATGCACTCAGCAAAGGGCTTAGAGTTTAAAGTCGTCTTTGTTGCAGGTCTTGAAGAGTCGATATTCCCGCATAGCCGTAGCTTGAATAGTGATAGCGAGATGGAAGAGGAACGTCGTTTAATGTACGTTGCAATTACAAGGGCAGAAGAACATCTTTATTTATCTCATGCTGAGATGCGTAACTTATTCGGCCGAACACAAGCGAATAAGAAGTCGAGATTTATCTCTGAAATTCCAGAGGATATTCTGGATATACCAGTAGCGAGAAAGTTTCCAGCAGGTGTTAAACGCGGACCAGCACGTAGAATGACGCAAGCGGCTTCTGCTGCTCAAGCTCAAGCTACCTATAAAGTTGGTGACAAAGTAATGCATAAATCATGGGGAGAAGGATTAATCAGCAATGTGACAGATAAAGGTGGTTCAACAGAACTGGATATCATTTTCAAATCTGTAGGGATGAAGCGACTGTTAAGCCAGTTTGCCCCAATTGAAAAGAAGGAGTAATGTATGAATATTGAACAGAGAGTAACAGAACTGCATCAGTTGCTACACCAGTATAACTATGAATACCATGTACAGGATAATCCTTCTGTACCTGATAGTGAATATGATAAGTTACTGCACGAACTGATTGATATTGAACGTGAGCATCCAGAACTGAAGACGGATGATTCTCCGACTGTGCGTGTAGGTGGGACACCGGTCTCTGCATTTGAGAAAGTTGATCATGATACACCGATGTTAAGTCTTGGCAACGCCTTCAGCGAAGAAGATTTGCTGGCATTTGATAAGCGTGTTAAAGATGAAGTCGGCGAAGTGGAATATATGGTTGAACTGAAAATTGATGGTCTTGCAGTATCACTGAAGTATGTCGATGGTGTATTCGTTCAAGGTTTAACGCGTGGTGATGGTACAACGGGTGAGAACATCACGCAGAATTTAAAGACCATTCATGCGATACCATTGACGTTATCTGTACCGCTCACTTTTGAAGTGCGTGGTGAAGCCTATATGCCTAGAAAGTCATTCCTTGCGCTTAATGCATATCGGGAAAAGGTTGGAGAACAGCTAGCTGCAAATCCACGAAATGCTGCAGCAGGTTCATTAAGACAGCTGGACTCTAAGCTTACTGCGAAACGTAAGTTAGATATCTTCCTATACAGTGTGAACGATTTAAGAGAGCTTGATGCACAAAGTCAAAGTGAAGCTTTAGACAAGTTAGACGAAATCGGCTTTAAAACGAATCATGAACGAAAGCTTTGTCGTAATATGAAAGAAGTGTTCGAGTATATTAAATACTGGACAGAAGCGCGCAATGATCTAGCCTATGATATTGACGGTATCGTCATTAAGGTAAACGATTTAAGTAAGCAGGATGAGCTCGGTTTTACGGCGAAAAGTCCGAAGTGGGCGATTGCCTATAAATTTCCTGCTGAAGAAGTCATAACGACATTAAAGGATATCGAGCTGTCTATCGGGCGTACTGGTGTTGTAACACCGACTGCAATTTTAGAGCCGGTGAAAGTAGCGGGTACTACTGTAGGACGTGCGTCGCTGCATAATGAGGATTTAATTCACGAGAAAGATATACGCATCGGTGATTCGGTCGTTATAAGAAAAGCAGGAGAGATTATACCTGAAGTAGTGCGCGTCGTATTGGACAGAAGACCTGACGATACTGAGCCGTACCATATGCCTGAAATTTGCCCGTCGTGTGGTCATGAACTGGTACGCATTGAAGGGGAAGTGGCTTTGCGCTGCATCAATCCGAAATGTGATGCGAAACTTGTAGAAGGTGTGATCCATTTCGTTTCCAGAACGGCGATGAACATTGATGGTTTAGGGGAACGTATCGTCGAAGTCTTATACAATGAAGATATTATAAATGACGTTGCAGATCTATATACGTTACAACGTGAACGACTCTTATCTTTAGAACGTATGGGAGAGAAGAAAGTCGATAAATTACTGGCAGCGATAGAAGCTTCTAAGGCCAATTCACTGGAACGGCTGCTCTTTGGATTAGGTATCAGACATCTAGGTGCAAAGGCGAGTATGGTGCTTGCACAGGAATTTGGAACGATGGATAATTTAAAGAATGCCACAGTTGAAACATTGACACAAATTGATGATATTGGTGAGAAGATGGCACAGTCTTTAGTCACTTACTTGCAAAATGAAGACATCATTCATCTGCTTGAAAAACTAGAACAATATGGTGTAAATATGCGCTATACTGGGGTTACGAAAGATGATATCGAAATTCATCCGGTATTCGGCGAGAAGACGATTGTTTTAACAGGTAAACTTACTATCATGTCTCGTAGCGAAGCAACGAAAGCATTAACGAACCTTGGTGCAAAGGTGACAAGTTCTGTAACGAAGAAGACAGATATTGTTATTGCAGGTAGTGATGCCGGTAGCAAGAGAGAAAAAGCAGAGTCACTCGGAATTCCTGTATGGACGGAGCAAATGATGGTGGATGCATTACGAAATTAAGAGGGGAAATCTATGAAGCGAATAGGGATATTAATGTTGTCTACAATTATTCTGGCAAGCTGTTCAAATGGTACACCAGAAAGTAACAACAAAGAGAAGGATAAACAAATTTCAACAGACGTACAGATATCAAATGATTATTATAGAACATTGTTACCATTCAAAGAGAGCCAGGCACGTGGACTTACAAGTTCGAATATGGTAAGCAGCTACAATGGCGAAGCATTTGAGGACGGTTTATTAAATATCAGCAAGAAAGTGTACACACCAGATAAATATTTATACCGTGATGGGCAATTATTATCGAAGAGTGCTGTTGAGAGCTATCTTGAACCGGAATATACAAAGCAGGAAATCGATAATATGGATAAAGACGAGCGAATCGAAAAAAACGCTTATGCCAATTTCGGTCTCAACCCGTCACACAAAGGAGAAACAGATGGGGAAAAAATTGCCCGACAATCTCCAGCGTATTTGTCGCATCTATTAGAACAGAATTTCTATACTGAAGAAGATGCAAAAAAACAGAAACTTTCAGGTATGACAATCGGTCTTGCAATGAATAGTGTATACTATTATCAAAAAGAAGCGTTTGGAACTACTTATAATGTGAAACTCGATAAAAAAGAAATCGAGAAGCAAGCTAAGCAGATGTCTGATGAAATACTTTCTAGATTACGTGTAAAGCAGGAACTGAAAAATATTCCGATCACGTTTGCTGTGTTTGTACAGTCATCGGCTGAAAGCATCACACCTGGATCGTTTACTTCATATGGTACGAGTAAAGCTGGAAGCAGTAAGATTGATGATTGGAAGAAAATAAATGAAGATTACATCTTAGTGCCATCGGACGAAGTGGGAGAACTGGATGAAAAACTGAATAATGGATTTAAGCAGTTCAACGATCAGCTACAGAACTACTTCCCGAACTTTACACAGGCAATTGGAACAGGTTATTTCGTTGATGATAAGATACAGTCACTGAAAATTAATGTGCCATTAGATTACTATGGAAAAGCAGAAGTTATCGGTGTAACCCAATATATCGCAGACTTATCAATGAAAAGCTTTGCGCATGTCGATCGCTTTGAAATCTCCATCGTAGACAACACTAGACCTCGCGCATTAATAGTGAAAGAAAAAGGTGATAAAGCACCGTACATTCATGTATATGAATAGCGAACTTAGATATTAATCTGCACGCAAGAACATGCAACCGTGGAGAAAGAGTAAAAGGTCGAGACACGTTGTCTCGACCTTTTTATTATGAATTCACAATTTGTTTCATTTCATCGAACTCGTCAATAATACGTTGTTCAGGTTTCGGTGTAACCATACTTACAAGTACAGTTGACACAAAACTGATAAAGAACCCTGGAACAATTTCATATAACTCAAAGATACCACCGTGTGATTTCATCACAATCCAGAAGATTACTGTAATTGATCCAAGTACCATACCTGTAATCGCACCATGCTTCGTTAAACCTTTCCAATAAAGCGATAACAATACGAGCGGTCCGAATGCCGCACCGAATCCTGCCCATGCGTTACCAACTAAGTTTAAGATTGTATCGTTTGGGCTCCATGCAATTGCCATTGAAACAATTGCAACGAGTAATACTGATAGACGTCCAATCATAACGAACTCTTTCTCACGACTTGTGTCCTGAATGTTCGTTTTACGTAATAACATGTAGAAGTCTTGCGTTAAAGCACTGCTTGTAACAAGTAACTGTGAAGAAATCGTACTCATAATAGCTGCTAAGATTGCTGCTAGGAAGAATCCTGCAATTAGTGGATGGAATAACACTTGACTCATCATTACGAAGATTGTTTCAGGATTGTCTAACTTAGCATCTGATTTATTTACAAATGCAATACCAACAAGTCCTGTAACACAGGCACCGATTAATGAGATTGTCATCCATGAGATGCCGATGCGTCTTGCTGCAGGTAACTGTTTGTGTGACTTAATAGACATAAAGCGCACGATAATATGTGGTTGTCCAAAGTAACCTAAGCCCCATGCCAGTAAAGAGATAATACCAACTGTAGTCGTACCTTTGAAGAAGTCTAAGTTCGTCGGTTTAAGTTCAACGACAGTATCGAAAGCTTCCATACCATTTAATTTTATCAATGCTACGATTGGTACTAACACTAATGCGATTAACATGATTACCCCTTGGAAGAAGTCCGTAAGCGATACGGCAAGATATCCACCAAACAACGTGTAGATAATTACGATACTTGCAGTAAGTATAAGCCCGTAGTGATAATTTAATCCAAAGGAACTTTCGAATAATACGCCACCAGAAACCATTCCGGCATGCGTATATAATGTGAAGAACACGACGATAACAAGACCAGAGATAATCTTCAGTATACGTGTATGATCACTAACACGTTTCTCGAAGAAGTCAGGGATTGTAATGGCGTTATCTGCAAGCTCCGTATAAACACGTAATCTTGGTGCAACTAAGATATAGTTTAACCAAGCTCCTATCGTTAATCCGACTGCAATCCAAGTGGCAGAGAGTCCTGTAGCGTACACTGAACCTGGTAATCCCATCAGCATCCAGCCACTCATATCCGCTGCTCCAGCAGAAAGTGCTGTTACTAATGGTCCAAGGTTACGACCGCCAAGCATATATTCATCTAATGTACTTGTTGATTGTTTATATGCATAATAACCGATCCCTAACAGGATTAAGAAATATACAGCAATCATGACATACGTCATCCATGTTGCTTCAATTTTTACGTTTTGAAACGTATGACCTAATATCAAGCCCATTTGTTTATCCTCCTTTATTTTTACAATTAACGCTGAATTTTATTGTACTAGAGTGACAATATATCTATTATAATAGGGATTTAAGCGTTTTCATAGAATTATTTTTAGTATGCTTAGATTTTTTCGTTAAAATTTGATAAAATTTAAAGATGTTATATGTACATAAGGAGGACTCACATGTCAAAGATTACAAATGAGCAAGTTAAACACGTTGCACATTTAGCACGATTAGAAATTACTGAAGAAGAAGCAACAAAATTCAGTGCACAACTTGAAGCAATTCTTAACTTTGCGGATCAATTAGAAGAAGTGGATACTGAAGGTGTAGAACCGACATTCCACGTATTAGATTTGCAGAATGTATTGCGTGAAGATGTGGCAGAGACGAGCTTAACACAGGAAGAAATCTTAAAGAATGCTGCACATACAGAAGATGGACAATTTAAAGTGCCATCTATTTTAGGCGGAGGAGAATAATATGTCATTAAGATACGAATCAATCGAAAGCTTATCTCAAATGATTCAGAATAAAACGATTAAACCTTCTGAATTAGTTGAAGATACTTTTGTGAACATCGAAAAAGATGATACAGTCATCAATTCATTTTTAGCTTTAGATAAAGAAGCTGCGTTAGAGAAAGCAAAGACTATGGATAACGAAACACCATCAGGTAAATTATTTGGAATTCCGATGGGGATTAAAGATAACATCGTAACGAAAGATGTTGAAACAACTTGTGCGTCTAAAATTTTAGGTGGCTTTAATTCTGTATATGACGCTACTGTAATGAATAAATTAAATGCAGAAAATGGTATTCTTGTCGGTAAACTGAACATGGATGAGTTTGCGATGGGTGGTTCAACTGAAAATTCATTCTACAAGAAAACAGTTAATCCATTTGATCACACTGCAGTACCTGGTGGATCATCTGGTGGTTCTGCAGCTGCAGTTGCTGCAAGCTTAGTACCTTTCTCACTCGGTAGTGACACGGGTGGTTCTATTCGTCAACCAGCATCATACTGTGGTGTAGTAGGAATGAAGCCAACTTACGGTCGTGTATCACGTTTCGGTTTAGTTGCATTTGCATCGTCACTTGACCAAATTGGACCAATTACGCGTAACGTTAAAGATAACGCAACTGTATTAGAAGTGATTTCAGGACTTGATCCACATGACTCAACAAGTGCACCAGTCGATAATGTAGACTTCACTTCACAAATTGACAAGGATATTAAAGGTCTTCGCGTAGCAGTACCGAAAGAATATTTAGGTGAAGGTGTATCTGAAGAAGTTAAGGCAAGTGTACAGGCAGCGATTAAAGCATTAGAGAAGATGGGTGCAACAGTTGATGAAGTATCACTCCCTAATTCTAAATACGGTGTTGCAACGTATTACATTCTTTCTTCAAGTGAAGCAAGTGCGAACTTAGCACGTTTTGACGGTATTCGTTACGGATATCAGGCAGAAGGGGCACAAAACTTAGAAGAACTTTATAAGAAGACACGCCAGGAAGGTTTCGGTGACGAAGTGAAACGTCGTATTATGTTAGGAACTTATGCGCTGAGCTCTGGTTATTACGATGCATATTACAAAAAAGCACAAAAAGTACGTACATTAATTAAACAAGATTTTGAACGTGTATTTGAAAACTATGACATTATTGTTGGACCGACTGCACCAACTACAGCATTTGACATCGGTGCTCAAATTAATGATCCATTAACAATGTATGCGAATGACATCTTAACAATTCCAATCAACCTAGCAGGGTTACCATCGATGTCTATTCCATGCGGAGAGTCAAACGGCCGTCCAATCGGTTTACAGTTAATCGGTAAACCATTCGACGAGAAAACTTTATACAACGTTGCATATAACTATGAACAAAGCTTTAACATGCACGAACGTTATCAATCATTATAAGGAGACTTAAACTATGCATTTTGAAACAGTAATCGGACTAGAAGTCCACGTAGAATTAAAGACAGAATCGAAAATGTTCTCAGCTTCTCCTGCACATTTTGGCGCAGAGCCAAATACGAATGTTAACGTTGTAGATCTTGGATACCCTGGTGTATTACCGGTCGTAAACAAGACTGCCGTTGACTGGGCAATGCGTGCAGCGATGGCACTAAATATGGATATTCGAACTGAAACGAAGTTTGACCGTAAAAACTATTTCTATCCGGATAACCCGAAAGCTTACCAAATTTCACAGTTTGATGAGCCGATTGGTGAGAATGGTTATATCGATATTGAAGTGAATGGCGAAACGAAACGTATCGGTATTACGCGTCTTCATATGGAAGAAGATGCAGGGAAATTAACGCATAAAGATGGCTATTCATTAGTAGACTTAAACCGTCAAGGTACGCCATTAGTTGAGATTGTATCTGAACCAGATATTCGTACACCTGAAGAAGCGTATGCGTATTTAGAGAAGTTAAAAGCAATCATTCAGTACACAGGCGTATCTGACGTCCGTATGGAAGAAGGATCACTGCGTTGTGATGCGAACATCTCATTACGTCCTGTAGGTCAAGAGAAGTTTGGTACGAAAGCAGAACTTAAAAACTTAAACTCTTTCTCATTCGTTAAGAAAGGTTTAGAGCACGAAGTAAAACGCCAGGAAGAAGTACTATTAAATGGTGGAGAAATCTTACAGGAGACACGTCGCTTTGACGAGTCGACAGGTAAGACGATCCTTATGCGTGTTAAAGAAGGGTCTGACGACTACAGATACTTCCCAGAACCAGACTTAGTACCTTTATATATTGACGAAGCATGGAAAGAACGTGTGCGTGCATCAATTCCTGAACTTCCGGATGTACGTAAAGCGAAGTATGTATCAGAGTATGGATTACCTGAATACGATGCGCACGTATTAACATTAACGAAAGAAATGTCTGATTTCTTCGAAGCGATGATCGCACTTGACGCAGATGCAAAACTTTCATCAAACTGGTTGATGGGTGGCGTAAACGAATACTTAAACAAGAACCAGAAGGAGTTACATGAAACTGCATTAACGCCTGAGAACTTAAGTGAAATGGTGAAGTTGCTTGCAGATGGTACAATCTCTTCTAAAATTGCGAAAAAAGTGTTTGCTGATACAGTAGAAACAGGTAAAGCACCGAAAGTGATTATGGAAGAACAAGGTCTTGTTCAAATTTCTGATCCTGAACAACTGAAAGCGTTCGTAACTGAAGCGTTAGATAATAATCCTCAATCTATTGAAGACTTCAAGAACGGTAAAGGTAAAGCTACAGGCTTCTTAGTAGGTCAGATTATGAAGATTTCTAAAGGACAGGCAAATCCACAGCTTGTTAATAAAATTTTGCGTGAAGAATTAGAAAAAAGATAAATAAAACAGGAGCCTGGATGAGTATTCAGGCTCTTTGTCCTATACAGAGGTGAAAGTATGATAGATATTCATAACCATATATTGTACGGTGTCGATGATGGTGCTCAGACAGAAACAGAAACTCTTGATATGGCACGACAAGCCGTTGCAGAAGGGATTACAGATATTATTGCAACACCGCATCATAAAATTCAGTTATATGACAATTTCGGTCCGAAGATTAAAGAACTAACAGACAAGGTAAATCAGCTTATTAAAGAGAATAACATTCCACTTAATGTGCATGCCAGTCAGGAAATTAGGATCTACGGTGATGTCATCACAGATTTGAACAGTGGTAAAGCATTACCGCTTGCAGGGCCTTACGTATTAATAGAATTTCCATCTAATGAAGTGCCGATTTATACGGAGCAGTTATTTACACAACTTGCAATGGAAGGGTATGTTCCAATCATCGCTCATCCAGAACGTAATACTGAGCTTCAGAAGAACCCTAAGAAACTCGCTGAACTGATTGAACTCGGTGCACTCGCACAAGTTACAGCTGGGGTAGTTGTTGGCAATTTAGGTCATCATGCACAATCTATTGCAGACCTTATGATTGAACATCAATTGATTCATTTCGTCGCAAGTGATGCCCACAATGTAAATAACCGTAATTTCCATATGAAAGCAGCATACGAAACGATTGAACATAAGTTTGGCAGTGAAGTTGCTGATCGTTTCAAAGATAATGCGAAGAAAGTGCTGCTTAGTGAACAGATACCATATTTAAGCCCGAAAGAAATCATTAAGACTGAGAGTTCATCAGAGAGACACGCAAAGAAGAAGAAAGAAAAGAAAAAGAAATTTCTAGGCTTATTCTAAATTGACATAAGTGCAAAGTGATACGTTCATAAAAAAGACTATCGAGACAAAGTCCCGATAGTCTTATTTTAATATTTCGTCTGTAATGGCTTTACTCCATTTCGTCACGCCATCTTTCGTAAGGAGCTCTGTATCATTGTCATATTTATCTTTGACAGCTTCACTTACTGGGATGAAATACACGTCCTGGTTTTGCAGGAAGTTTGCTTCTTTTTGCTGGTAAGTATTAAATTCATCATCATTTATCCTACGTGTACCAGTAACGTAAATTTTTCGGTGTTCATTTTTAATGTTATTAAGGATTGCTTCAAGATTATTCAAATGGTCTTCGATAGTTACGCCTTCGATATAGTCATTAAGTGTAAGCGCATCTAAAATAACGACATCTGGATTTTTTTTATTAATATCATCACTGTTTAATGTGTTAGAACTTGCATCAACATCAACAATATTATAATTTACATCTTCTTGTAAATTTGAAATAAATGTATTTGCGACATTCGTATCTTTATTTGATGTTTGATACGGTGTGCTTACAAACGTCAGCTGCATCCTTTTATTATCTTTCTTTTGTTCTTCATAAATCTTTTGGATTGCAGGTTCTTTGAAGACGTGTGGTAGAGATATTTTTTCTGATTCTTGCTCTTCTGATTGATGAGCAGCGCTTTTTAATTGTGCTTCCTTTGTTTCTCCGCCTTCAGTTACTTTACCTTGCCAGTATTTATAGCCGGCACCAATCAGTAGAATCGCTGCTAATATATATATCCAGAATAATATATTTTTCATTAATTTAACCTCCAGTTTCATAGATATTATTATTTTATCAAATAACAGATATAAATAATATATGATGATGAAAACTATTTTTGTGAAGAATGGGTAAAGTATATGAATAAATATTTTATTATTCTAAATATTATTAATATTCATAGATATATTACATTTAATATGATAAACTACTTTAAATTAGCACGAAATACGAAGTAACTTGCGGGGGATGGGGGAATTCTATGTTAGATTATAAATTATATAGTGATCTTGACTATCATCAAATATATATCAACGCTTCTAAGGAACTAATAGAAGTCTTTCGGAATGAAATTGTTGAATTACATCACATTGGTAGTACCTCCATTGAAGGTGTAAGTGTCATACCGTCAGTAGAAATATTACCGGTAGTCAAGGACTTAAACAAGCTTGATGGTTATGTCGCTCAGATGGAACGAATTGGTTATTCATTAACTCAAACGTCACTAGATAGAAATAACAAGTATCTACTGTTTACTGCACATAAGAACGATATAGAGATATGTGTACTTATTATTGAACGTACAGACTGTAATAGTCTTGAGAGAAAACTAGCAGTTAGAGATTATTTAAGGACACATCATAAAGAGCGTATCGCATACAGGCTGTTTAAGCAGGAGTTAAATCGCTTAACAAAAGCATCTCAAGAATTGCAACGTGCAGAAGATGAATATTTAAAAGAGATTGAAGCAAAAGCGATATACTGGTACCGATTAAATAATTAAGAGGAGTGGTCTCCACCCTCTATTTTTTTGTGTCAAAATTGCATATTCGTGCTGTTCATGTAAAATAAAAGTATTCAATAATACAAAATGAGGGGTAACAAATGATGAATAATATAAAGATAGCTAAAGCAGCTGATCATAACATATATTTAGATCTTCCTATGGCAAACCGTCATGGTTTGATAGCAGGTGCAACAGGTACGGGTAAGACTATCACACTAAAAGTTATGGCTGAACAGTTTTCTAAAGCCGGGGTGCCTGTATTCCTGGCTGATGTTAAGGGGGATCTGGCGAGCATTGCAGAAGCGATGACGATTAATGATAAGATTCAAGAACGATTAAACAACCTACAGATTGATGATTATACACCTCAAACCTTTCCTGTAAGGTTATGGGATATATTTGGAGAACAAGGCACACCTGTCAGAGCGACAATTACAGATATGGGGCCTATGCTTTTAGGTCGTCTGCTAGAATTGAATGATACACAGTCTGGCATATTAGATATTGCGTTTAAAATCAGTGATGAGCAAGGTCTGCTTCTACTGGACCTGAAAGATTTACAGGCATTATTAAAGGAAATGTATGAAAATACGACCGAATATAGTGGTGTTTATGGTAATATCACGAAGCAATCGATAGGTGCAATTCAACGTAAGTTATTATCATTAGAAACACAAGGTGCTGATCAGTTTTTCGGGGAGCCGGCATTAAAGTTATCGGACTTTATGGAAACAACGGAAGATAAGGGTGTCATCAACATCCTGATGGCCAACAATTTATATACAAAACCAGTATTGTACTCTACATTTCTACTTTGGTTATTAACAGAACTCTTTGAAACATTACCGGAAGTCGGAGATATAGAACAGCCGAAGCTTGTATTCTTTTTCGATGAAGCACATCTACTGTTTAAAGGTGCACCGAAGTCATTTGTGACACAAGTGGAGCAAGTAGTACGTCTCGTGCGTTCTAAAGGTGTCGGGGTATATTTTATTACTCAAAATCCAATCGACTTACCTGATGAAGTATTAGGTCAGCTTGGAAACCGTGTTCAACATGCTTTACGCTCATTTACACCACGTGATCAAAAAGCTGTTGCCAGTGCAGCTGAAACGTTCCGACAAAACCCTGAAATTGATGTCGCGTCCGTTATTGGAGAATTGAAGACAGGAGAAGCACTCATTTCCTGTTTGAATGAAGACGGACAGCCGAGTATTGTAGAACGTGCATTTATCCGTCCGCCGGAAAGTAAGATTGGCGTGATTGATGAACAAGTGAAAGTTAAGGTTATAGAAGGCAACCCATATCATGCACAGTATAATGAAACGGTTGATCGTGAGAGTGCGTATGAAATACTGCAGAAGAAAGTAGAAGCATCGAAAACAAAAGCACAAACTAAAGAAGCGAAAGCTGAAAAAGCAGCGCCTAAAAGAAAGCAAAAATCTGATTTCGAAAAGATTGCTTCAAGCGTACTTACAAGTGTGGGAAGACAAATTGGGCGTGAAATTGTAAGGAATATATTTGGAACGAGAAGACGTTAGGAGGAGTGTACGTGAGAAAACGTGCCAGAATTATCTATAATCCAACATCCGGTAGAGAGCTATTCAAAAAAGCATTACCCGATGTATTAATTAAGTTAGAAGATGCAGGATATGAAACAAGCGCTTATGCAACAAAGAGTGCAGGTGATGCAACAGCTGCTGCAGAACGTGCAGTGGAAGATAAGTTTGACTTGGTAATTGCAGCAGGTGGAGACGGTACGATTAATGAGGTGATTAACGGTATCGCAGAAAAAGACTATCGACCAGACATCGGTATTATACCGATGGGAACCGTGAATGACTTTGGTCGTGCGTTACTCATCCCAAAAGATATCGATGAAGCGGTTGATGTGATTGTCAGTGGGCAGACAGTATCAGTAGATGTCGGTAAAATGAATAATCGCTATTTTATTAATATCGCTGGAGGCGGAAAGATTACGGAAGTGAGCTATGAGGCGCCGAGCCGACTGAAGACAGTACTGGGACCGCTTGCTTATTATGTTAAAGGATTAGAGATGCTCCCAGAAATTAAAGCAAGTGATGTACGTATCGAATATGATGGTGAAGTATACAGCGGAGAAGCGATGATGTTTCTGATAGGCCTTACAAATTCGGTAGGTGGCTTTGAGAAGCTCGTGCCGGATGCATCGATTAATGATGGCTACTTTACGTTATTAATATTAGAGAAAGTGAACTTTGCGGAGTTCGGACATATATTTACGCTTGCTTCAAGAGGGGAACATATTAAGCATCCTAAAGTACGTTATGTTAAAGCTAAAGACATAAAAGTATCGTCATTTGATAAGGTGCAGTTAAATGTCGATGGCGAATTTGGAGGTATATTACCAGCTCACTTTATTAATCTTGAACGTCATATTAATGTCTTTAGTTTATTAGAACAGCTGAATACAGAGAAGAAGATTGAGATAGAAGAAGAATATCGTGAAATGACGAAAGTAGTACGTGATTAAAATGGAGAGGCAGAACACTTTTGTTCCGCCGTTTAGATAGTTATCGATATAGGATTAAATATTATCTTGTAATCATTTTATTTTGTCTTCACATTAATCTCATCAGTAAATTCATCGAGCAGTGCATCATGTTCAAAGTTTCGATGAGATGGATATAGACTCAGACCACCATCTGCTACAATCGTCTGGCCGGTAATATATTTACTTTCCTTACTTGCTAGAAATGCAGCGACACTTGCGATTTCTTCAGGTTCTGCAACATACCCCATCGGCACAAATAAATCTGCATCTTTCTTATCTTGTTCTGTCTTGAAATTCTCTGCATTAATTGGTGTATTGATACTGCCAGGTGCAATGTTATTAACGCGGATCTGTACACGTGCATATTCGAGAGCGAGACTTTGTGTAAGTAGTTTTACACCGCCTTTACTTGCACAGTAATGCGCATAATGTGGCCATGGTATAATTTCATGGACGCTTGATATATTGATGATCGTACCTTTATATTTATTTTCCATAAAGTGACGTAAGGCTAATTGACACCCAATGAAAGTTCCGCGTAAATTCACATCGATTACTTTATCGAATGTTTCTATCGACATCGTATGACTTGGAACGTCGGACTGGATGCCTGCATTATTAACAAAGATATGGAATTCCCCGAAGTGTTTGATTGTCTCCTTTACGAGATGTTCCATATCATTCTTACTGGTTGTGTCTCCTTGAATCATCAGTGCCTCAACACCATATGACTGAAGTGCTTCGATTAATGCTTGTGCTTCACCTTCTCTAGAATGATAATTGATAACAACATTGATGCCTTCTTGTGCATAACGTAAAGCTGTAGCGCGTCCTATACCTGATGCTCCACCAGTGATTATTGCGACCTTACCTTTTAGATCAAGATACATAACAAAACTCCTTCAAATATGATGGTTTATATTACCCTCATTATGTTATATATAACCTTTTACGCACATCAAATTTTCCTATAAGATAACAGTGGAGTAGAAAAGTACTCAAGAAATGGGGCGAATGGAGTGTCTCTTATTTTAATAAGATAGACAAACCGTTCATATTGAAGGATAATAAGGCTACTGCCTCTGGATTCCCGAGCTATAATATGGATTTACTCTATGAACTGGCGTATAGCATCGATCTTATACAAGAAGCGAGATATGGAACTACCAGGGAAGCAATCAATAACAGTCACTTTGTACAAATAAACTATAGGAGCAATTATGAAACAAATTAAATTTAACAAGAATGAAATACTTACTGGAACAGTCGTAGATTTAACACATGAAGGTGCGGGCGTTGTAAAGATTGACGATTATCCGTTCTTCGTTGAAGGGGCATTACCTGGCGAAGAAGTTTCGATCAAAGTCATGAAAGTCGGTAAAACATTTGGATTTGCAAGACTTGAGAATGTATTAACAAAAAGCACTGACCGTGTTGAAGAGAAAGATATTATCGGTAGACAAGTAGGTACGATGACGCTGCAGCACATGTCATATGATGCACAGCTTAAGTTTAAGCAGCATCTCGTTGAAAGTGCATTTATACGATTAGGGAAATTTAAAAAAGTAAAAGTATGGGAAACAGTCGGAATGGATTACCCATACGAATACCGTAATAAAGCGCAAATCCCAGTACGTTCAGTAAACGGCAATGTTGAAACTGGATTCTTCAGAAAGAACAGTCATCAGCTCGTCCCTGTAGAGAATTTCTATATTCAGCATAAAGCAATCGATGAAGCGATTGTGAAAGTAAGAGATATTCTGCGCAAATACGATATCGTACCTTATAACGAGCGCAACCATAACGGAGAAATCCGCCATATCGTCGTGAAACGAGGTCATTATACAGGTCAACTAATGATCATATTAGTAACGAATAAAAAACGTCTGCAAAACATTGAATCGATTACACATGATATCGTGAACACAATCGATAACGTTGAAAGCGTTGTATTAAACTTCAACAATCAAGAAGGTAACGTAATTCTTGGACGTAACAATACAGTATTACACGGAACGCCGTATTATACAGATAAGATGTTAGGACTAGAATTCAGAGTATCACCAAACTCATTCTTCCAGGTGAATACACCACAAGCAGAAGCATTATATAACCTTGCCCTTGAAGCGGCAAACTTAAAAGGACATGAAACGGTACTCGATGCATATTGTGGTATCGGAACAATCTCGCTCGCACTCGCACAGCATGCAGAACAAGTCTATGCGATGGAAATTGTGCATGAATCGATTAAGATGGCGAAGCAGAACGCGAAGATGAATGGTATTGATAATGTTCACTTTGAAACAGGTTCAGCAGACGAAATCTTACCGAAGTGGAGCGAACAAGGCGTGAAGTTTGATGTCGCAGTTGTCGATCCACCACGTAAAGGGTTAGATGACGACTTCATTCAGACATTAATTACACAAAGCCCTAAAACAATCGTCTATGTCAGCTGCAATCCAGGAACATGTGCACGTGATTGCCGTAAGTTTGCAGATGCAGGTTATAAATTAGAATACGTAAAACCAGTGGACTTATTCCCGCAGACACCGCATGTTGAATGTGTTGTGAAATTAACGAAATAAATTGAAACGTATAGTCATCCAGGCTATACGTTTTTATATTGAATAACATAGCTATTATATTGAAAATTGTATACACTAGTAGCGTATGTAAATATTTTCTAACTTTATTATGATATTGGAAGAGGTATACAAATGGAGATTATAAAAGTTGTTAATCCACAAATGGGTGGAAAAAAAGCGTTCGAATTATTTAAAGCATCTATAGAAAGTGGTGCGAAAACGATAGGTCTCGCAACAGGTTCGACACCGATTTCGTTTTATGAAGAAGTGGTTCATAGCGATATTGATTTGACGGATGTTACTTCTGTAAACCTGGATGAGTATGTAGGATTAAGTCGTGAGAATAAACAGTCTTATGCTTATTTTATGAATGAACAACTGTTTAAATATAAAAAGCTTAAAGCATCATTTCTACCGAACGGATTAGCAAGTAATATTGATGAAGAGATAAGCCGTTATAATGATATTCTTACGTGTCATCCGATTGACTTTCAAATACTTGGTATCGGATCTAATGGCCATATCGGTTTCAATGAACCTGGTACGAGTTTTGAATCTACGACACAACTCGTAAAGCTTGCACCTTCTACGATTGAGGCGAATGCGCGCTTCTTCGACACGATAGATGAAGTGCCAACAGAAGCAATTTCTATGGGGATTGCTAATATTATGGCTGCAAAGCGTATTGTTTTACTTGCATATGGTGAAAGTAAAGCAGAGGCAATTTATAATACGGTACATGGCAGTGTGACAGAACAGGTGCCTGCATCTATATTACAACGACATCCGAATGTTACAATAATTGTGGACGAGTCAGCAGGTAAGCTTATATAACGAAAAGAGTAGAGTTATTACTGATAAACAATGCAGTAGAGCAAATATAAAGGGTTTTAACATTCCCTATATAAATCTGCTTGCAAAATCAAGAAACATGATGTACCGAATTTATTGAATAAAAGAAGTGATATTATGAAAAGAATCATTCACATCGATATGGATGCGTTCTATGCGCAGGTGGAACAGCGGGATAATCCTGAACTTAAAGGTAAGCCTGTTATCGTTGGTGGTAAGAGTCGTAATCGTGGCGTTGTGGCGACAGCGAGTTATGAGGCGAGGAAGTTTGGTGTGCATAGCGCGATGCCGACGTCTCGCGCATATCAGTTATGCCCAGATGGTTATTATGTGAGTCCTCGGTTTGATGTGTACAAGTCTGTGTCACAGCAAATTATGAATGTCTTCAAGAGTTACACGGATATTGTGCAGCCGTTATCGTTAGATGAGGCATACCTCGATATCACGCATCTCGTACGTCCGGATCTTGGTGCCAGCCAAATTGCCGCGTCTATTAAACGTGATGTATATGAGGCAACACATTTGACGTGCAGTGCGGGTGTTTCTTATAATAAGTTTCTGGCTAAAATCGCTTCCGGTATGAATAAGCCGAACGGATTAACCGTCATCCATTATAATAACGTGCAGCAAATATTAGATGCGTTGCCGATTGGTGAGTTTCCGGGTGTCGGTAAAGTGACTGAACAGAAGATGCATAAGCTAAAGATAGCAACTGGCAAAGACTTACGTCAGTTATCCGAGATTGAACTTATTGAACAGTTCGGCAAGAAAGGGTCAAGCTTATATAACAAAGCACGTGGTATTGGCACTGATATTATAGAGGTCGAACGTGAACGCAAGTCAATCGGTAAGGAGACAACATTTGCGCATGATAAGAATGATGAATCCTATATTTTACGCGTAATGAATGAGCAGACGGAGAAAGTCGCAGCGAAGCTTCAAAGCATGAATAAAGTGACTGATACGATAACGGTAAAGATTAAGACAAGCGACTTTGAAAGCCATACGAAGCAGACGAAGCTGCTCGATTTTACTGATCAGGCAGATAAGATATATGCAACAGCTGTTTTGCTCTATACAGATTTAAAGCTAGAAAATGAAGAAATCCGTTTAGTCGGGGTTCAGGTAGGGAATATAAAAAATAAAGTGTACGAAAATCTAACGATATATGATTTTCTCTAGAAATGAGGAACAATTATGAAATTCAAATTTGCGATTATTGGAATAACCGCACTGCTTATCGTGATGTATGTGATGCATGTCATTGAAAGTGGTTTTGATATATTACCGTTACTCGGCATTATTGCTGTAGCGGTATTTTTATTCTGGGTCGACCACAAATTAGAGCGTCCTGTAACGAAGCAGAGTATTAAGAAATCAATTAAAGAAACAACGAAAAAGTAGCATTCGAACATGAATGCTACTTTTTATATGTCATAAAAGGCAATTAAGCTTTTCAGTTTATCATCATCGATGAGCATAATTTCTTTACCGAGCGCAATTTTATTACGTACGATGCCCTCTTTTTTTGAAACCCCTTGCTTAGATTTACCCATAATAAAGATATCTATTGTATCTATTTCTTCTGTATATATAAAGCCGTTATTCACGATATACTGTACGATGTCTTTACGTTTCTTGTGCAGTGTACCTGTTATTGCGATGCGCTTGCTATAGAAGAGATGATCTTTATTTACTTTAGATGTATCAGGCGTGATATGATTTAAATCTGTCTGATAACATGACATTTGTGCACGCTTTGACGTAAGCGACACGCTGCTAATGTATTTCTTGCGTCGCTTATAAGTTAAATATTGATTGAGTGACTCATAATTCTTCAACAATCGCACTGTAATCATGGCACATGCTTTTGCATCGTTTAATGCGTGATGATGACCGTGGAAATTCAGGTTATAATAGGCCATCATATTTTTTAAGCTGTAGCTGTGGTTTGTAATCGTATCTCTCGCCATAATGCAAGAACAGAAGTAGGGTAGCGTCGGCATTTCAAAGTGATAACGTTTGATCGATGCATGGAGGACTTTCATATCAAACTGTGCAAAGTGACACACGACTGGTAAGTCTCCGATGAATGACAGCATGTGAGGATAGACGGTTTCAAATGTAGGTGATGGAGCAACATCTTCAGGTTTTATATTATGGACGTTTATATTTGAAGTATTAAAGTTTGTTTCGGGATTTACGAGCGTATAGAAAGTTTCTGTCATCATATTATCTATAACTTTTACCATACCAACACTACAAATTGATGCAGCATTATGGTTTGCAGTCTCGAAATCTAATGCAATAAAAGAATTCATGTATACTCCTTTGAACTTATATTTTATTTATTCAGAGAATAAAGAGTTATCTTTATAAAAAAGGGAATAGATTAATGGATATGCAAGTAATATTACATGATTTCTGCTGGAATCTGTAATCATTTGACTTGTGAATAAATTGGGAGGATATTATGAAGAAGATTTTTTTAATCAGCAGTGCCTTTGTTGGTGTTATTGTAGGCGCTGGATTTGCATCAGGGCAAGAGATACTGCAGTACTTTACAAGCTTTGGAGCAATGGGGATATTCGGTGCGATTGTATCAACCATATTATTCGCGTACATCGGGATGATTCTCGTCTGGGCAGGTAGCAAGACAGAAGCAGATGACCATCAAATTGTGATTCAAAGATTGACAGATTATCCTGGAATCGGAAAAGTGTTAGCTTGGATAATAGATGTTGTACTGATTATTACGTTATTTAGTTTCGGTGTTGTGATGCTTGCCGGTGCTGGTTCTAACTTAGAACAGCAATTTGGCATACCGACAGCTTATGGAACAGCATTAATGGCATTAGTCGTAATTATCGCTGGAATGCTTAAAATTGACCATATCGTAAAGGTTATCGGTAACATTACACCATTTCTAGTTATTATGATTGTTATTATTTCGATTTATTGTATCGTGACATTAGACACACCTTATGCAGAACTAGATTATATTTCAAATACGGTAACTTCACCATTCCCACATTGGATTATTGCAGGTGTGAACTACGTATCGATGAACATAGGACTGGGTGCTGCAATGGCAATTGTTATCGGGGGTTCTGAAGGCAATAAACGTGCCGCTGCACTTGGAGGGTTAGTCGGAGGACTTGTATTAGGTTTACTGATTATACTTAGTCATCTTGCAATATTCTCTAAAATCGAAACTGTTAAAGACTTACCGTTACCGATGCTCGGTATTGTAAATGAAATCTCACCAATACTTGGTATTGCAATGTCGGTTATCGTGTTTACGATGATCTTTAACACGGCTCTTAGTATGTTCTATGCTTTCTCAGCACGTTTTACGACAGTAGGTACAGTGAAGTTTAGAGTGTTCTATATATTAGCAACACTTACAGGTTTCGGATTAAGTTTCGTAGGATTTACGAAACTTGTGAACAAAGTATATCCGATACTCGGCAACATGAACTATTTATTGATTATCATCATAATGCTCGCTCCGCTGAAATTAAGGATGAATAACAAGAATAAGCAGCAGGCTTAATAAGCTTGAAATGCACCCCAAAAGTCAGATCTAAAATCTAACGTTTGGGGTGCATTTCGTTGTTTACTGGTCGCTATATTATTCAGCCTGAAATTCTCGTTTACCAAGTTCCTTCTCATATAGATAAAGTGCATTTGCATCATCTTTAATACGACGAATATAATCAATATGCTTCTTGAACATCGCTTCTTCTTCAACTTGCTCATCTAAGAACCAGTTTAAGAATGAAATTGTTGCATACTCATTATCATTTTTTGCGAGCTCAGCTAGGTTATAGAAATTCTTTGTCACTTGCTGCTCTTGTACAAGCCCTGCCTCAAAGGTATCAAGAATTGTAGCAAAGTCATTCTTTGGTGCTTTGATTTCTGAGAAGATGGCATGCTGATCACGGTCGTTTAAATAGTTATAAATCTTAGTTCCATGGAAACGCTCTTCTTCAGCTTGTTGTTCATAGAAGTTGGCAAATCCATCATAACTTTCTTTAGCACAGTATGCAGCCATTGCCATATAAGCATGTGCAGCCTGGAATTCTTCGTTCATCTGTTTGTTTAAAGCATCTGTTAATGTTTGAGATAACATAGTATGACCTCCTTTAGTTGTTACAGTTATTATAATATAGTTTAAATGGTAAATATAATAATATGGTATAACATTAATAATTATAAATACAAATGTAAATTGATATGCGAATAATTTGTATGATGATATAATAAAGTGTTGAATAAGGAGGTACGTATGAAAAAATTTGCTGCTATAAATGTTGCGAAAGTCGCAAGGAAATTAAGTATCATGGCGGGGAAGCGTGGTACGGATTTACCTGGTCAAGTCGCACGTAAAATTGACTCAGATATATTAAGAAAATTAAGCGCACAAGTTGATGAAGTTGTGTTCATTTCAGGTACGAATGGTAAGACGACGACGAGTAATCTGATTGGGCATACGCTAAAGACGAATGGTATATGCATTATACATAATACAGAAGGTGCCAATATGGCAGCAGGTATCACGTCGAGCTTTATCGTACAGTCTTCTAAAGATACGAAGTTAGCAATAATAGAAATTGATGAAGGTTCTATTCCACGCGTCTTAAATGAAATGACGCCGACGAAGATGGTGTTCACAAACTTCTTCCGCGATCAGATGGATCGTTTCGGTGAGATTGATATATTAGTAGATCGTATTGCCGACAATATTAAAGGTAAAGGCATTGAACTGATACTCAATGCAGATGATCCATTTGTATCACGGTTAAAGATTGCAAGTGATGATGTTGTATACTATGGCATGAAGAGTCATGCCCATACATTTGAAGAAAGTACGATGATTGAAAGTAAGTACTGCCCGAACTGTGGAAAGATGCTGATATACGACTGGATTCATTACAACCAGATCGGACACTATCATTGTTCATGTGGTTTTAAACGTGAACAACCGAAATATGAAGTAGAATCATTGAATGAGAATCCATTTTTAAATCCTGTCATTAACGGCTATACATTTAATATGCAGATTGCCGGAGACTTTAATGTATTCAATATTATTGCAGCATACAGTGTGCTGCGTGAACTAGGATTAAATGATGAGTCGATTGATAAAGGATTTAGCACTTATCAATCTGACAATGGTCGTATGCAGCGCTTTAATACAGGGAGTAAATCTGCAATTATCAATCTAGCGAAGAATCCGGCAGGACTTAATGCCAGCCTTTCTGTAGGTGAGAAGATAGAAGGCGCTAAAAGTTACATTATCAGCTTAAATGACAATGGTGCAGATGGCAGAGATATATCATGGATCTGGGATGCGGATTTCGAGAAGCTTGCGCGTCAGGACATTCCTTATATTATGTGTACAGGAAACCGTGCTGAAGAAATTGCACTAAGACTGAAATATGCAGAAGTGGTTGCACAGATTGAAGTTGATCAAGATATTAGACGCGCAACAAAGACAATACTTGAACGCCCAGAGTATACAGTATGTATTCCGAACTATACCTCTTTAGAACCGATGCATCAGACACTTACAGCATACTTTGAAGGAGGGCATAAATAATGAGTAAAGCGATAGAAATATTTCATTTTATGCCGGATAAACTCAATTTATATGGCGATATCGGAAATATTATTGCACTTAAAAAACGTGCAGCGTGGTATGGTATTGATGTAAATGTCACGGATATTAATACGACAGCAGGAATTAAGATCAGCGATGCAGATCTACTATTTATTGGTGGCGGAAGTGACCGCGAACAGAAAATTGCAACGGATGATCTATTCCGTGTGAAAGATGACTTTAAAGCAGCGATAGAAGATGGTATGCCCGCACTTACGATATGTGGGGGATATCAGTTCCTTGGTGAGAAGTATATCACACCAGACGGCCAGGAATTACGTGGACTGAATATATTAGATTTCTATACAGAATCTAAACCAGAACGTTTAGTAGGCGATATTGTTATTGAGTCTGAAACATTCGGACAGATTGTAGGATTTGAGAATCATGGCGGCAGAACATATCATAATTATGGAACACTAGGACATGTCGTCAGTGGATTTGGAAACAACGATGAAGATAAAGAAGAGGGTCTCCATTATAAGAATCTATTAGGGACGTATCTGCACGGACCAATATTACCGAAGAACCACGAAATTACTGATTATTTATTGCGCACAGCATGTGAACGTAAAAATATGCAGTTCCCTGAAATCAAGCTGGATAATACACGTGAAGAAGCAGCGAAGCAAGTCATTGTAAGAAGGTTACTCGAAGAAAAATAACTGAGATTAAGTAGTAGTGAGATGCTACTAATACACGCACGATGTGGAAATTATTATTTTCTGCATCGTGTTATTTATTTAAATTGAAATATCACTAACGAAGTGATTTTTGTGACAAATTAAAGAATAATCTTAAAGATGCATTTTAAATATATCTTAAAGGTGTATAATAAAGGTGTATTAAATAATAAACCGGAGTGATAATCATGATTACAGCAAATATGAAAGTATCAGATATCGTTAAACAATTACCTAAAGCTGCGGACATATTCAGAAAAAATCGAATTGACTTTTGTTGCGGAGGTGATATTTCGCTGAGTGAAGCAATACATGAAAAGAGCGCGCCGATTGAAACATTACTTGAAGAAATTAACCAATTAGACAACGAATCAAGTGACGGATTAGGATTAGATGTACAATATTTAGATAACAGAAGTTTGATTAACTATATCCAGAATAAATATCATAAACCGCTCGAAGAAGAGTTCAGAAACTTAATGCCGTACATTACGAAAGTGGCGAAAGTACATGGGGAGCGTCATCCACATTTAATTGAAATGAAGACTTTAGTGATGAAGTTAAGAGATGAACTCATTGAACATACGAAAGACGAAGATGATACTGTATTCCCATTAATTATCGAATACAGTGACAATCCCACAGAAGAGTTGCGCGCTCAGCTAAAACCACATATTGATGAGCTTGAAAGTGAACATGACGGTGCAGGGGGTATGCTTAAACGACTACGTGAAATTACGAATGACTTTACACCGCCATTGGATGCATGTGGTACGTACAGAGTTGTTTATCAACGATTAGCCATGCTTGAACGAGAGACATTCCAGCATGTACACCTTGAGAATAATGTATTATTTGAAAGACTTTAGATTTGGTGCGTGTGCGAGGATGCGTGAGTGTCCGAAAAAGTGACACCCGCACATAAAAATAATGTTGAGTGTCCGAAAAAGTGACACCCGCACATGAAAATAATGTCGAGTGTCCGAAAAAGTGACACCCGCACATAAAAATAATGTTGAGTGTCCCAAAGAGTGACACCCGCACATAAAAATAATGCCGAGTGTCCCAAAGAGTGACACCCGCACATAAAAATAATGTCGAGTGTCCCAAAGAGTGACACCCGCACATAAAAATAATGCCGAGTGTCCCAAAGAGTGACACCCACATATAAAAGTATCCGTGAGTGGCCAATCCTCGGCCATTCATATAATATTCTCCCAATAAAAATACGGAACGTCTACAACGAGACGTTCCGTGTTTTTATTTCACTCTATTCGGGTGATTCATCAGTAATCTGTTAATCATCAATATTTCATAGATGTAATGGCTGCGCATTTGATTATCATCAAATTCTGTCAAATGCTTCACGCTCATCTTAAGCAGACTGAGTGCTTTTCTGTCTGGTGTGTATGTACGATTCTCTCCAAACTGTTTGAACGCATTAACTAAATGATTCAGCGCTTCTTTTTCCTGAACAGTTAACGTAAAATATGTCCCATCCGGTAATAAAATCATTTGATTCACATGAAGCTGAATGAGTCTATTAACATCAAGACGATGTTTCAACTGTGTAATTTCATATTTAATCGCTTTATCTTCATGAAATTGAAGTTCTTCTTTTTGATATTGCAGCAACGTATCGATTTTATTAATCAGTTTATTTGATTCTTCTACAAGTGGGGTAGCACTACTTAGATCAGACAATCCAGAATTAATTTCAGTTGCACGTAAAGATAGCATCTTCATTAGCTTGGACTCCAATGCATCGAGGAGTTGAGCGATTTGTATATGATATTTCGGTGGCATCACAAAGAAGTTAACGATACCCGCTGTCGTTAGACCGATTGTCGTTGTAGCAAGCCTGGAGAAGAAATTAAACGCAAAGTCCTGATGAATGTTTGGTACCATCGCTACAGCCGTAAGACTTGCTACAAGGAGACCGTCATAGAGTTTCAGTTTATAGCATACGAATATGGTTGCGGTTGCAGCGATACTATAGCTTAAAGGTGAATCGCCTAAGAAATATGTACTTGTAACTGCGATGAATGCTCCGAGTATTGATGCAGGAAATCTGACGAATGCCTTTTTCAATGAAGCGCGGGCAGTCGGTTCAATGGAAACGATAGATGTAATAACTGCAAAGATCGCAGGTAAATTTAATAATTGACATATTAATGCAGTCAAAAATGTCGCAAGTCCTGTCTTGATTGTTCTTGCGCCGATTAATTTCTTGAACCAGTTAATTTTCATTGTAATCATTCCAATTGTGTAATAGTTTGAGTCTGTTATAATAAACAGTGATGAATATATGATATTGAATTTATACATTATAATCAATACATATCCTTAAATTAAACTGAAAGAAGAGATTATTATGATCGTAAAATCAAAGCAAGACTTAGAAGGCTTACAAGCAATAGGTAAGATCTGTGCGGAAATCCGTGAAACATTGAAAGCGGCCGCAAAGCCTGGTATGACAACGAAAGAACTTGATAATATCGCAAAGGAATTATTTGAAAAGCATGATGCGAAGAGTGCTCCGATTACTGAATATGACTTCCCGGGATATACTTGTATCAGTGTGAATGAAGAAGTAGCACATGGCATACCAGGGACACGTATTATTAACGAAGGAGATCTTGTGAACGTCGATGTTTCAGGATGTAAAGATGGTTATTATGCGGACACAGGTATTTCATTCGTAGTTGGTGAATCTTCAGAGCCAATGAAACAAAAGGTGATTGATGTTGCAGAGATGGCATTTAATGAGGCGATGAAGAAGATTAAACCAGGAGCGAAGTTAAGTAATATAGGTCGTGCGGTGAATGCCACTGCACGTAAGAATGGTGTAACAGTGATTAAAAACTTAACAGGTCATGGCATTGGTAAGAGCTTGCACGAAGAACCACAGCACATTATGAATTACTATGATCCAATGGATAAAGTACTACTTAAAGAAGGAATGGTACTAGCGGTTGAGCCGTTCATTTCTTCTAAAGCGACAATCGTGACAGACGGTAAGGATGAATGGGCGTTTGAGACGAAAGATAAAAGTTTTGTCGCACAAATCGAACATACAATTGTCGTTACAGCTGAAGGCCCATTGTTTTTAACTAAATTAGAAGACTAGTCCTAAAGTCTGAGAAAAGAATCGTTCCAGAGCCGCTTTTTATGGCTTTGGAACTTTTTTATAATTAGAGTACTAACCGTAGGAGGAAGTACTATGCGAAAGATTAAAATGCATCTCAATAGAACTGTCAAACGATGTATAGAAAATACCTTTTACATACAAATTGCCGCGAGCTATAAGAAGATTTCAGATATTAACTTACTTAAAAGTATGAAGCTGAGTGAAGTTGTTAAGTTATCGTGTGAGAAAATACATGTACAAGAGGAACTTGACGCGCTTGAGTCCGCTGTTTCTAATAAGCTATTACACAATCGCACGCCACTAGTTCAGAGAATTAACGACCTTGATCATGATATTGATGAAATTGAACAATTGCTTGCAAATTTAGAGATTGAAAAGCAAAATATACAGTATGAAATATTATTGTTATCGAACGTAAAACCATAAGGATGTGACGCTTTGAAGCAAATTGTAAATTCTGAAATGTTAATCGCATTCTTCACATTAATACTGCTTTCAAATATTTATTATATCTTCTTCGTAAAAATCGGGATGCTGCTTGTTATCGTAGCAGGTTTGCTCATGATATACTTTAGCACGATGATGAAAGAGAATCTAAGGGGGCTCATCATACTTTGGATTGGCGTTATTATGCTGTTATTCGGCATGTTATCCAATCCATATACTTTAATTGTAATCTTTCTGTTTATCGTTATTGTAGCAATCCGTTATATCATCTATAAGAAACAACCGATGGAAGTTATCCAGACGAAGGATGACAGTATGTCGATTCATAAGCAGTCACTACTAAGCTTTCAATCGACACCTGATAAAGTATACAAGTTTGAAGATATGAACTTACAGCATTTTGTCGGAGATATGGACATCGATCTTACACAAGCTGCTAACTTAAAACAGTCGAATATCATTGTGATTCGCAACGCAATCGGAAAGACGACAATTACAGTACCACATCGTTATCAAGTGAAGGTGGATTACACAACGCTATACGGACAGCTCAACTTTAAAGAGCATTATGTGAAAAAAGCGCGTAACGAACGTGTAGTATACGAAACTGAGAAGTACCCAAATGGCATTGAAATTAAACTATTCGTATCGTCAATTGTAGGAGATCTCGAGGTGCAGTACCGATGAATAATTATACGAAGATGATCGGAACGATGCTCATACTTGTCTATAGTTTAGCGGTTGTGTTCTTTATTCTAGACCGAATATTCGTCAACATCATATACTTTCAAGGAATGCTATATACACAAATTGTCGGTGTACCCGCCTTTTTATTTTTAAATGTAACGGTTATACTTGCATGTATTATTATGGGCTCCATCGTTGCATATCGCCAGAACGAACAACTTATGCGTATTAAAAATGAAATTGAACAAATTGAAGACGGGATTCAAATTAATACCGCAATTAATCAGAATGTGGAAGTCATTGACGTACTGCATGCAATTAATGAAGTAAGCCTATCGATGGCTAATATTAAACGACAGAATCAGCTTGTTACTAACGATGTACATAAGATAAACGAAGAGACAGTGAAACAAATCGTTGAAGAAGAACGGCAGAGGCTCGCACGAGAGTTACACGATTCTGTGAGTCAGCAACTGTTCGCCGCATCTATGATGTTATCTGCCCTAAAAGCAGGCACGCATGAAGAGAAAGTGAAATCGCAGCTCGAATTACTGGATAAAATGTTACGAGAAACACAGCTTGAAATGCGTGCGTTGTTGCTACACTTACGACCAATCGGACTGAGGAACAGAACGCTCGAAGAAGGCATTCAGCAACTACTAAAAGAATTAAAACAGAAGATACCACTACATATCACATCAGATATCGAAGACATACAGCTCGAAAAAGGTGTGGAAGATCATCTGTTTAGGATTGCTCAGGAATCCATTTCTAATACATTAAGGCACGCTGAGGCGACGCAGATTGTTATCGAACTATTCAAAACGGGGAATAAAGTAATACTCAGGTTAAGCGACGATGGCAAAGGGTTCGATATTGAGCGTGTTGACGATTCAAGATACGGACTTAATACGATGAAAGAACGAGCGCTCGAAATTGGCGGCACATTTCAAATTATATCTGCACCACAGTCAGGCACTCGTATTGAAGTGAAAGTGCCATTAGAGGAGGCATAACATGCGCGTAATATTTGTAGACGATCATGAGATGGTCAGAATCGGAATATCAAGTTATTTATCGATGCAAGAAGGCATTGAAATTGTTGGAGAAGCATCAAACGGTAAAGAAGGGATAGAGAAGACGTTAAATCTTAAACCGGACGTTGTACTTATGGATATGGTAATGAATGAGATGGACGGGATTGAGGCGACAGCAAAAATTAAATGTCAAATGCCAAAGGTGAAGGTTGTAATGCTTACGAGCTTTATAGAAGATAAAGAAGTGTATCGAGCGCTAGATGCGGGTGTGGACAGTTACATATTAAAGACGAGCAGCGCTGAAGAAATAAGAGATGCGATTATTAAAACATATCAAGGTGAGTCTGTATTTGAAAAAGAAGTAATGATGAAAATGCGCGCACGTATGAACCAGAAGGCAGAACTACATGATATGTTGACAGAACGCGAGAAAGAGATATTATTACTGATTGCAAAAGGATATTCTAACCAGGAAATTGCAGATGCAAGCCATATTACGATTAAAACGGTGAAGACACATGTGAGCAATATACTGAGTAAACTTGAAGTACAGGATAGAACACAAGCAGTCATCTATGCATTTCAACATGATTTAATAGAATGAAAAAGAGTGAAATGCGGACATCCGCATTTTACTCTTTTCATTGTACATTATCATAACCATTAATCAGTAACTCTACTTCACCTGTAAGCGGTTCGATGACGAGCCCGTGTACCGGTACTGAACGATCGAATAATGGATGATTATAAACCATTTTAACGTTTTCACGTACGTTCTCGTTCACATCATTAAAGCCGCTTAAGAAATGGTCTACGTCGATACCAGAGTGAATAATCGTATCCATCACTTCTTGTTTGATACCGCGATTAATCATGGTTGATTTAACTTTATCAACATCAAGACCACCCATCCCACAATCTTTATGACCCATAATAATAATTTCTTCAGCTCCTAATGCATAAATGCCAACAAGTAAGCTACGCATCGTAGAACCATAAGGGTGTGTAATTGTAGCTCCAGCATTCTTAACGGTTTTCACATCGCCGTTTTTAAGCCCAAGTGCTTTCGTTGATAATTCTTGTAACCTTGTATCCATACATGTTAATAGTACAGCCTTCATGTCTGGCACTTTAGACGTTTCATATTGTGTGTAGTCTTTGTTTTCTACAAACTTTTTATTAAATTCAAGCATGTTTGATAATAAAGTCAACGTTATCCCTCTTTCACTATTATTGATTAGAACTTAGTTTCTTTTCATGAATTATAGCATTAATCTGTGAACCAATAATAATGATAAAACCTGTTAAATATAACCATAACATTAAGACGATGATTCCTCCGATACTACCGTAAGTCTTAGAGTAGTTACCAAAGTTACTTACATAGTATCCAAATAGGAAGCTTGCACCAATCCAGACAATCGTTGCAAACAAAGCACCTGGTATAACAGATTTAAATTGAAGTTTAATATTCGGGGCAATCGCATATAATGTCGTAAATACTATAAACGTAATAATCAGTGGAAGTGCGACTTTAACAAGCGAGAAGATCCATTTAAATTGTGATTCTAGCCCGAACTGACCAAATAAATAATTGCCAATTTGTTCACCGAATACAGGTAATGCTAATGCAACACCAAATACAAGCACCATCACCACTGTAAATAACACACTAAGTAACTTTGATACGATAGGATTACGGGCATCTTCAACTTCATAAGATACATTAAATGCATTCATTAGTGCTGTCATGCCGTTAGATGCTGACCAAAGTGCTGCGATTAAACCGAATGATAGTAATCCACCGTTTGCGTTGTTCATCACATCAGAGATTACATCGGTAATCATATTCGCTGCATCTCCAGGGGCATTCTTTGCAATCATATTCGTGATTGTTTCAGGGGACACTTTAAACAATGGGACTAATGTCAATAGGAAAATCAGCATTGGGAATAAAGACAGTAAGAAGTAATATGCGAGCTGCGCAGATAATCCTGCAGCATCGTCTTTAGCGATTCTAAATAGTAACTTGTTAAAAAAATTACCGTTATGTTTATACTTTGCCGGTTTGTTAATCTTAGAAACGTATAATGTTTCGTCATCTTTCTTAGCTTGCTTTGATTTAAACCTTTGATTGCTTACATACTGCTCATTTTTATTAGATAGTTTATCTTTGTTTTCTACCTCTAAATTATGAGACTCAGGACCTTTTGCAGCCTGAGTCAGAAATTTAGAGGTACTCTTATTGTCCTTTGACATAATTTCACCTCTAAGTATATTAAGTTAACCGTTTGGTCCTGAGATTTTCTTTTGATTTTTCTTTTCGATGAAAGTATCTTTAGCATCTAATATTGCGCGTTCTAGTTCTGGATTGTTACGACGGATTTCATCGATTGTTTCTTTCCAGTATAATAATTCATCTTTTAAATTTGATACTTTGTTTTTTGTAGAACCTTGTGAAGTGATACCGTTTTGTTTCGATTTTGAAACTGAGGTTTTAACAGAGTTACGTGTCTTTCTATCAGCCATTGATACTGCAGCACCGATGACTGCACCAGCGATGACTGCTGGGACTAATTTGTTGTTCATAATATAATCTCCTCTCAAATATAAGAAATGTGCTATCTGCACTTATTAATTATTATATAGCCAAAATGTAGATAGAATAAACAATTAAGAGTAAGTTTTTGAAAATAATTAATTTTAAAGTTAAGAATAGTTTGATAAAATGTTTAGAGAATAAAAAAATTGAAGAGGTGTCCTATGAATAAAGCAGAAATGATCGATGAAATTGTTAAGAAATTAAAGCTCGTAAATATCGGAGTGATCAAGCCAGAATCTATAGATGATAACAAGGTGGATGAGCTGACAGAGATTTATGAGATGGTAAAGAAACGTGATACATTTTCACCGAGCGAAATGTCTGCGCTCACAGATGCACTAGGAAGTTTACGTAAATAAGGGGGATTACAATGTATAAAGAAGAACAATTAAAGCAGTATGCAGCATTACTCGTCAAGGTAGGTATGAACGTTCAACCTGAGCAACGCGTTTATATTCGCGCGACGGTGGACGCGCAAGATTTCGTTCATCTTGTTGTTGAAGCGGCTTATGAAGCGGGTGCCAGCGATGTTAAAGTGAATTATAGTGACGATAAGCTGGCGCAGTTAAACTTCAAGTATCGTAAACAGGAAAGTTTCGAAAGCGTACCACAATATTTAGTGGATGAGCGTATGGATTATGCGAATGACTATGCAGCTCAGCTTGCACTTATTTCATCAAGTCCAGAAAACTTAAAGGATGCCGATCCTAAGAAAGTCTCAGCGAATATGAAAGCATACGGTACTGCTTTTAAAGATTATATGAAGATGATGCAATCAGATCAGTTCAGCTGGACTGTTGCGGCCTATCCATCAATTGCATGGGCGAAGCTTGTATTCCCAGAACTTGATGAAACAGCAGCATTTGAAAAGTTATTAGATGCAATTTTAGATAGCGTACGTATGAATAGCGAGGATCCAGAAGCTGCATGGGCTACGCATAATCATAATCTTCATAGCAAAGCTGATTATTTAAACAATAAGAAGTATGTAGCACTGCGCTATAAAGCACCAGGGACAGACCTTGAAATTGGATTGCCAGAAGGTCATATTTGGTGTGGTGCATCAAGTATTAATAAAGACGGTATAGAGTTCATGGCGAATATGCCAACAGAAGAAGTATTTACTGTACCGCATAAAGATAGAGTAAATGGCTATGTTTCTAGCACTTTGCCACTGAGTTACGGCGGAAATATTATCGATAACTTTAAATTAACGTTTAAGGATGGGCAAGTAGTCGACTTTGAAGCGCAAACGGGTCAAGATATACTAGAAGGACTGCTAAATACAGATGACGCCGCGAAGTATTTAGGAGAAGTCGCGCTGGTACCACATGATTCACCAATCTCTAATTCTAAGATCTTATACTATAACACATTGTTTGATGAGAACGCATCATGTCATTTAGCATTAGGTTCAGCATACCCATTCTGTCTTGAAGGTGGTAAGGAGCTGGATGATGAAGGACTTGAAGCTGCAGGACTGAACAACTCGATTACACACGAAGACTTTATGATTGGCTCAGCACAAATGAACATTTATGGTGTAACATCTGAAGGAAACGAAGAAGAGATTTTCTTAAATGGAAATTGGGCATTTTAATTTAGAGAATTAAATGATAGAATAGGATTACTAATGGGTTAAGAGGAGGATGGACATGTCAGTAGCTATGATGTGGTTTGTACTTATTGCGTTTATCTTCGCAATCTTTGTATTTGGTGGCGTACTAATGATGTTTTTAATTAAAGCTTTTGATTCTAAAGAAGCAGATATCATCGACACACCAGAAGAAGCGTTAGAAAAGAAAGTCTTTGCTGATAACGTTCACTAATAATAATTGAGAGGATACGGATTAAGAATCCGCATCCTCTTTCTTTTTTTTGATATAATATTGTCAACTATATATGATTGGGGAATAAATATGAGCGAACGATCAAAAAAATCAATGAGTGCATCAAGAACTGTGAAAACACAGCAGATCTTCCCATCGGATACGAATCATCATAATACATTGTTTGGTGGAAAGCTGATGGCGATGATTGATGACGTGGCGAGCATTGCAGCAACGAGACATTGTGGAAGATCCGTCGTCACTGCAAGTACAGATTCTGTAGATTTTCTGCAGCCGATAAGACCTGGAGAAATTGTGTCAATGGTTGCACTTGTGACCTATACCGGGACATCTTCATTAGAAGTTTGTGTGAAAATAGTTGCTGAAAATATATTGGAACAAAGAAAGCATCTGGCGGCGATCAGTTTCTTAACGTTTGTTGCATTGGATGAGCATAATCAGCCGGTTATGGTGCCAGAAGTTATAGCTGAGACTGAAGACCAGGTATGGCTGAATGAAACCGGGAAAGAACGTGCAAAAGTACGTAAAGAGCGTCGAAGTAAGAGTAAGGATCTGCATCAGTTTTTCTCGAATAATTTGACGATATAGTATGGAGTGAGTGTCTAAAAAAGTGACACTCGCGTATAAAAATAAGGCTGAGTGTCCAAAAAAGTGACACTCGCGTATAAAAATAAGGCTGGGTGTCCAAAAAAGTGACACTCGCGCATAAAAATAAGGCTGAGCGTCCAAAAAAGTGACACTCGCGCATAAAAATAAGGCTGAGTGTCCAAAAAAGTGACACTCGCGCAGAAATAACATCACGAGTGTCCGCCAAATGGACACTCATCAAAACAAGCTCAACAAAAAATCACGTAAAGCATACTGCTTCACGTGATTTTTTAATTTCTATTGTTCGTGCATGCGTTTTTCGTTTACTTTAAAGTCGACATCTGGATAATACATGTTCTTCACGAGTAGATTCGGACCGAGACATTTCACTTTCGGGCAGTGACAGTTAATCGTCTGATTGAGAGCACTCTGTTTCCACTTATCGTATACATCCTGGAGTGGTGTATCAATAATATTCTCGATTGTGCCTGTTTCATCTCCAAAGTCTGTAACAATCACATCTCCAGTAAATACATTGACATTCAGTCGTGAACGTCCATCTGGATCATTACGAACTGTAACGTTCTTTGCACTATGGACCTCATCTAAAAATGATAAGTCATCTGCATTCATAGAACATGGTAATATCGGTAACGTACCAAATAACATCCATGTATCCTCATCTCTGAATGATAGTAATTGTCTGATTGCAGTTTTCGTTTCTTCTATTGTTAGCACATTCAAATCACTTGCAAAGTCTGATGGATACATCGGATGTACTTCGTGACGCGCACATTTCATATCGTTGACGATTTCCTTATGAATCTTCTCTAGGTGAGGTAACGTGCTTTTATTGAGCATTGTTTCTGCTGAGACAAACATTCCTGCCTCAGATAAGCGTCGTGCGTTCTCTATAATTTGTTCATATAATTTATAGCGTGCTTTAAGTGGTGGTTTCTTATCCATCACGTGAAAACCAACTTCCGCAAATTCATCGATCGTTCCCCAGTTATGAGAAATATGCATCACATCTATTAAATCTATTAGTGGTTCATAACGTTCGTAGTTTATCGTTAAGTTTGAGTTCATCTGTGTATAGATACCACGTGACTTAGCATATTCAAGTATAGGCGTTACCGTTTCTTTAATCGATTTTTTAGAGAACATCGGTTCTCCGCCTGTGATGCTTAATGTTGATAAGTGTTCTACTTCATCTAAACGTTTAAGTATCGTCGTCATATCAATTGTATCTGGATCCTTGAGTTGCAATGTATAACCGACAGCACAATGTGCACAACGCATATTACATAGTGTTGTCGTCGTAAATTCTATATTAGATAACTTCGTCTCACCAAATTTCTCCACTTCCTTGTATGCTTCCCATGGATCATTGTGAATTGAAATTTTATCTTTTAAAGCGATCATAATTTGCCTTCTTTCCATTTATTGTCCGTTTACTATTATGAACGTGTAAGGAGTGTTGTCAATAAATACATTGAAAGTTTAAGAAATCTGTTACATAATGAATACATTCATAGAATAAAAAGGAGCACATTATGACTAAAGATTCTTTAGAAGAAATTAAAGTAAAATTAAATGATTTTATGGAGACGATTGATTCGGTAAATCCTGAAACAACAGACATCCATGATATTGATGAATGGTTAGCGTTGCTTGATCAGTTAGAACAGAAAGTAAAATCAATTAAACATTAAGGAGATTATATATGACAGATATACAAGTAAAAGTCGGTCAGCAGTTTCCTTTAACAATTAAGAGACTCGGTATCAACGGAGAAGGTATTGGTTATTTTAAACGCAAGATTACTTTTGTAAACGGGGCATTGCCTGGAGAAGTCATCGTCGCACAAGTAACAGATATTAACCCGAAATACTTGCAGGCAAAGATGGTTAAGATTCGTGAAAAATCAAATGAACGTGTAAAACCGAAATGTAATGTATTCGATTTATGTGGAGGGTGTCAACTACAGCATCTTTCTTATCGTGGACAGTTAAAGTATAAGAAACAAATTGTTGAAGATGCGCTGACAAAATATGCACCGCACGTGAAGCTCGACAAAATTAAAGATGTTAAAGGTATGCATAATCCTTATACGTATAGAAACAAAAATCAATTCCCTGTAGAAAAGACCGGACGTAAAGTGCGTGCGGGGTTATATAAAGAGCATTCTAATACGTTAATTGATCTGCATGAATGTATCGTGCAGGATAACCGTACAATGCATACGACGAATGAAGTGAAGAAGATTATGAGCGAGCTTAATATCGATGCTTGTAAGAATCCGATGCGCGAAAAAGGTGTGCGCCATATCGTTACCCGTGTGGCACTTGCAACAGGTGAAATTCAAGTTGTGTTCGTCACAAATACAAGACACCTAAAAAAACAAGATTTATTAGCAGAACGTGTGATGCGTCTAGCTGGCGTGAAAAGTGTTGCATTAAACATTAACACGGAGAAAACATCTATTGTTATGGGTGATGAAACAATCGTTATCGCGGGTGAGGAAACAATTCGTGAACAACTACAAGATCATATTTATGACTTATCAGCGGAAAGCTTCTTCCAGCTTAATCCGAGACAGACTGTTGTACTTTATAATGAAGTACGCGATGCAGCAGCACTTACAGGTAAGGAGCATGTAGTAGACGCATTCTGTGGAACAGGTACGATTGGTATATGGCTAGCGGATAATGCAGGTGAAGTACGCGGTATGGATACGAATGAAGATGGTATCGTGAATGCAATATATAATGCTACATTAAATGGTGCAGATAACTGTAAGTTTGAAGTTGGCGATGCATCAGAGAAATTAAATGAATGGATTGAAGAGGGCTTCTATCCAGATGTAATAACAGTGGATCCGCCAAGAACAGGATTATCTGAAGAAACGATTAAATTAATCAATGAAATCAAACCGAAGACATTCGTCTATACGAGCTGTAATCCTTCGACATTGGCGAAAGACTTAGCGCATTTAACGAAAGCATTTCAGGTGGAGTATATTCAGCCAGTAGATATGTTCCCTCAAACAGCGCAAGTGGAAGCGGTAGTGAAGCTTACACGTAAAAGAAAACTAGGGAAATAATAAATACATTCGTAATAATTCAATGTGGATGTTTTATCATTTCAAAGTGGGGTAAACAATACTATAACGATTTTAGGAGGAGTTTATCTTATGAGTAAGAAAATCGCAGTAGTACTAGATAATTTATTTGAAGACGTAGAATATACGAGCCCGGTTGAGGCCCTTAAGAACGAAGGACATGAAATTACTGTAATCGGTAAGGAAACAGGTACTGTAAAAGGTAAATCTGAAGATACAGAAGTTCAAGTCGACAAAGCAATCAGCGATGTAAAACCTGAAGACTTCGATGCGTTACTTATCCCTGGTGGCTTCTCACCTGATATGTTACGTGGAGATGAGCAAGGTCGTTTCGGTGAATTTACGAAACATTTCGTTCAAGCTGAAAAACCTGTATTTGCTATCTGTCATGGACCGCAATTATTAATCGATACAGATTTATTAAAAGGTAAGAAATTAACAAGTTTCTTATCAGTGCGTAAAGACCTCGAAAATGCAGGGGCTACAGTTGTAGATGAATCAGTAGTTGTGGATTCTAATATCGTAACATCTCGTACACCTGATGATTTAGAAGACTTCAATAGAGAATCATTAAATTTACTTAAATAATGACATTATTAAAAGGTATCTCGTTAGAGATGCCTTTTTTGTTACGATTATCAGACCTATTTTACAGTTTTTAATCGAAGATTCACACTCAGGAGATGTCCTTTCTCGGTCTTAAGATTGATTTTAACCTCTATTTATCAATAATAATTCCTATTCAATATGCGTGATGATATGATATTGACTAAGAGGTGACTGCATGAAAAGAAAAGGTTGTGGATGTTTATCCATTTTATTTATTCCGTTTTTATTATTAACATTTTATATTGGCTTTAATATATTTCAGGGCTATCGTGTTAATATTGATGATCTGCAATCAATTGAACAAAAACAGACGTTCGTTGCGGCAAATAATATGCCAAAAAATTTAACGGGTGCATTTGTCGCATTAGAAGACAAAAGATTTTACAAACATACTGGCGTAGACTGGTTAGGTACGACGCGTGCAATAGTTGTCTCATTGAAAAATGGTGAAGCATCTCAAGGTGGCAGTACGATTACACAGCAGTTGGCGAAGACCTATTTCTTTAACAATGAGAAATCGATTTCCAGAAAGATTAAAGAAGTGGTAGTAGCTAAACGCATTGAGAACAATTATTCAAAGGATCAGATATTAAGTTATTATTTAAATACGATTTACTTTGGTGATAATCTGTACTCAGCTGAAGATGCTGCAAATTATTATTTTAATAGGAGTACACATGTGAGTAATGCGTACTATCCACCAGTAACCGTTCTGCAAAGTGCGCTGCTTGCAAGTGCAATTAATGCACCGTCTATTTATCAGATCGATGATTACCACAATGATGCAGCGCTCAAATCCAGAACAGAGTTCACGTTAAATAAAATGTTAGAGCAGAATGTAATAACTGAAATGCAATATAATGAAGCATTAACGGGTTTATAATATAATGAAATACGAGATACTGTCTCGTATTTTTTATTTTTGAGGGCGGTATGATGGAGGGTTATGATGGAACATAAGATTACGAAGATTGAAGTTCAAAAACATAACAAGGATAGATTTAACCTATACATAAACGGCAATTTCTTTGCCGGTATTGATGCAGCGACGTATGTCTATTTTAATTTGAGGAAAGATCTCATATTATCAGATGAAGATCTACGTAATATCGGTGAATATGATGGTTACCGAGTTGCGATTAACAATGCTTTAAACTATTTATCATATAAGAAACGCACAGAATCAGAAGTGAGAAATTATCTCGCAGGCGATGAAGTGCGTAGTGAAGTAATCGAGCGGGTCATTCAGTATTGTAAAGAAAATAAGTATATCGACCATGATGATTATGCGAAGAGTTATATGAATACATTGCTGAACACAACAGATAAAGGTCCTGCAATATTCGTGCAAAACTTAAAGCAGCTCGGCGTTGAACAAGCGATTATAGATAAATATAATGTACAGTTTGAAGGTCTGATCACTTCAGAGCGTATCGATAAGATTGCACAGAAAGTTATGAGAAAATATGAAAAGAAACAATCCGCTAAAATGATTGAACAGAAAATTATTCAAACTCTTATTCAAAAAGGGTATAATTTGGATATTGCAAATGATGTGATGAAAAATGTTAAACTTGAGACAAGTGACCTGGCATTAGATAAAGCATTCGAAAAAACGGTGACCAGACTCGCAAGAAAACATGAAGGTTTCATGCTTAATCAGAAAATTATTCAAAGTTTAATGCAAAAAGGATTTCAGTATGATGATATTATGACAAAGATAAAGGATAGTGGATTAAGTGGAAGAGAAGAAATTGATTGAAATGACGCCGCATGAGTTACAACAGATTACAGCAGATTACAGAGAGCAAGCACGTAAAGCTGAAATGATGGGCATTGTGAATGAATACGAAGTATGGATGCGTAAAGCACTTATTGCAGAAAGCTATTTAGTCGATGCACAGAAAGTACAGCCTGGCAAGGTATATGCGCTCGTAGGAAACGAGCCGGAATACTTTAAGGTAGACCGCGTTAAAGGTGTGTTTGCCTGGGGGTTCAGACTGGGTGGAACACTTGATGAAGAAGGTATCCCGCTTGCATTGCTACAATTATAAGGAGATTGAAAGATGACGAGTGAAATTTTGGTGAGGTTGCTTAATGTTACAAAGTATTTCAGACAAGTCAGTGGTTTTCAGAAGTTCAGAGATTTGATGCTGCCTGAATCAAAGAACCATGTTGTTGAAGTTAAGGATGTAACAATTCATCTCTATCGCGGGGAAATACTTGCTTTAGTCGGCTTACCGAATTCTGGTAAATCCATTATCGGAAAACTTATGGCTAAAGTTGTTGAACCTAACAGTGGTCGTGTTAAGAATGAATATTTAACATTTCTTGCAAGTCATAATCATATATTTGAAGGCAGTACTTCAGTCAGACAACTGATCGAGTCCGTTTTCCTTACGTACAATATGCCGCTTCAATCATACAATGAAAAGCGTAAACATGTGCTCGACTTTGCTGAGCTTGGTGGCAAGGAGAAGTGTTCGATCCAGCAATTAACGATAGAAGAACGTACGAAGCTGCTCGTAAGCCTTGCATATTTTATAAAGCCCGATGTGATTATCTTTGATGAACTTTATCAGTATATGGATAGGGACTTTAAGAAGAAGTTTCATATGGTCATCGATATGTTTAAGAAAGAAAGACGTGCTATCGTGCTGATTGATTCAAATATGGAATTGATTCGAACACGTGCAAACTACATTACATGGATGAGTCATGGGCAAGTAAAGCAATCGGGGGCTCCTGATGAAGTGCTGCCCTTATATCAATCTTATGTAAGTGATTATTATAGTTGCCGTACAGATGAAGAGCGTGAATTGTTTGATCTTCAGATGCGTATGTCACGTAGCCTTAATCACGACAAAGATGAACGGTTAAGTCGTATAAAAAAGTATGGCGGCGCAATCTTTGATGAAAAACTACAGCGTACATTAATATCGACATTGATGTTAATCGCAGGTATTGCAATGATGTTCCTATTGATGATCAATGACATCGGTATGAAGAAAACAGAAGTTGCAGCTGATGAAAAAGGGATTGTAGAGAAAACTGTGGATGAATTTCGTGAAAAGTATGCAATTGGTGTTACGAATAAACCGACCGAACTTCAAGGCGGACAAAAGGTGAAATTACCAGCTGGTAATACTATGACGATTTCTAGTATTGGTGATGAAACATATAAAGTGGATTATCAGAAGAGGACTATGGAAGTTAAGCAGCAGGACATTATATATATTAATCCAGCAGCACTGTATGATGAGTATACAATAAGTGAGCTTGAAGATTATATGTATGACAACTATTCGAACTTCAGGGAATTCTTCAATGGCTACCTCGGGAAGCATCATAGTGTTATCAATAAAGAACTGTACCCTGAAACCAACGATCGATTTAAAATTAAACTCACTAAAAATGAAATCTATCTTCACTTTAATGACTACGATATTATGAATGGCATTAGTTTTCCGATAGTCAATGAAGAAAAGCTGAGACAGAAATTCAATATTAGTACAGAACAATGGATTATTAAATTAGATGATGGCTACGCTATTGCTGACTTCAGCAAAGGCGAATGGCTGATTATACAGATGTAGGTGTTTACATGAATGAAATTTATCTTTCAATAAAATATATTCCGCACACATTAAAAAATGCGTTGCTTGAATTTTATTATAACCAGAAGCTCTATTTATCCTGGCTTGCCTTAAATATTTTTGTAATAGCTGCAACTTTCTTCTATATGAATGTTACGGAGAGTCTTCCGTTAGAACGTATCACAAAAATATGGCAGGTCAGTGGTTATTTAATGTTTATGTGTATCGGTTGCTCGATTTATTATGCGATGAAGATTCTACATACGAGAGGCTATGTACTTAATATAACGAATCTACCGAGTTATGTGCTTATTACAGTACAAATCATGAATTTTATTTTTATATTCATAATTTCTTATATCGTACTGCAGCTTGTTGCATTAGGAAATAAAATTGAATTAACGACAAATATATTTTGTATTCTTTACTTTGTACTGATGACCATTATTTTACTGATGCCTATCTGTACTATAGTCGCACTAGGAGGTCATTTAACCCGTAATATAAAATCGATGATTGTATTGCTCCTGCTTATTATTCTTATCACGTCGCCGATTCTCTGGGTTCCAGGAAACTTGCCAGACTTACTGATGAATATACTGAAACTCAACCCATTCAACTTTGTGATCAATGGGGTACAGGAATCTACGGTGTTTGGCACAAATGCATTTTTTAATCTGCCTTCACAAGTTATTTTTATTTTTGAACTTGTTATGCTCTATACGTGGTTTGATTATTTATTTACGATCTTGAAGGATGAAATTAATATTAATAAAAAAGTCAGTAAAAAAATTGAATCATAGAAAAACCCGAATATCGACGTGTTATTAATAACACGTCGATATTCGGGTTAAATTTTGCTCTTAACGAGCTTACGCTGTAATTTTTCTTCTGAGAATACCCATCCCGTGTAGCTATGTGTGACGCGGTATGCGCTATCCAGGCTGAGAATTGCAACGAATGAATAATGTCCGTTCTTTAAGTAACGTAAATCGATAAAGCGAAGTTCATATCCTGTACCCGTCTCTGTGATTGTATAGCGATATATAGAACTAAAGCTTAAGAATGCACGTAAGTTTCTGTCATGCTTTGCGTGCTGCATCACTACTTTATCTGGTAGTTTCTTACGTACGAACTTATCACTGAAGTGAACACTTCCCTTATAGCTTCTACCGATATAGTCATACTTATCAGTCTGGACAGCAATACGCCATTCAAAGAATCTTATTGTTGGAGCAACAAATGATTTAATGACTGTCTCATCTTTAGGAATACGTAACAGGACGTTCTTCTTAATCATTTGTTGCAGCATACGTCGAATGATATAGTAGACGATAAGGAGTAAGTAGAGACTACCAAACGTAGAGATGGGATTAAAGCCGATATACCATAACAATATTGCAATGATATGTGACATAAATATAATCGGATCAAATGTATTGATAATACCGATTTGTATCCATTTCTTAGTAAGTGGTCGTAACGCCTGAGTCCCATATGAATTAAAGATATCTACAAAGACATGCAGCAATACAGCAATTTGTGCCCACATCCATAGATGGAACGGGGCATCCACTTCAAAAATGAGCATCGCCATAACAGTAAGCACAATTGGCCAGAATAATGTAAATGGTATTGAGTGTGTTATCCCGCGGTGATGAGTGATATATACTGCATTATTACGTAACTTCAGTACGGTATCGATATCAGGTATTTGTGAACCGACCATAACAGTGGTCACAACCGCAGGATACATAGAAGTTACTGCAGGATCGATTGTTGCAAGGCCAGCAAGTGCAACGCCCATAACGACATGAGTGGCAGTATCCATAGTATCATTCCTTTCAAGTTTTATTATAGAACAAATAGAATATAATGATAAATTATTCATGCTTAGAATTTAAATTTTTTTAGAAAGAGGAAAGCAATGTTAAACAAACAGCAATTTTCGCAGCATCTCCTGGATTGGTTTTATAAAAATAAACGAGAGATGCCTTGGAGAGAAACGAAAGATCCATATAAAATCTGGTTATCAGAAGTGATGCTGCAGCAGACACAGGTCAATACGGTTAAACCTTATTATTTGAAGTTTACAGAACGATTTCCTGATATACGGACGCTGGCATCTGCAGAGATTGATGAAGTATCGAAATATTGGGAAGGGCTTGGGTATTATTCTCGTGTACGCAATTTCCATAGTGCAGTAAAAGAAGTACAGGAAAGCTATGATGGCGTGGTACCGAATAATCCTGAAGACTTCTTAAAGTTGAAAGGGGTTGGCCCTTATACGCAAGGTGCGGTAATGAGCATTGCATTTAATCATCAAATACCAGCAGTTGATGGCAATGTCTATCGTGTGTTCTCTAGATTGGATAATGATGATTTTGATATATCGAGCTCATCAGCACGACGTCATTTTGAAGACAAGGTGATGGATGTCATGCCAAAAGCAGCAGGTGACTTTAATGAAGCTTTGATGGAACTTGGCGCGACTGTATGTACACCTAAGGCACCATTATGTATGTTCTGTCCAGTTCAACAACATTGTGAAAGTTATAATGCAGGTACTGTACAGTTAAGACCTGTCAAACTAAAGAAGATTAAAAAGAAGATAGAACATTGGAAAGTGCTTGTAATTATGCATGACGATAAGATATATATTGAGCAGCGACCATCGACTGGATTACTGCAGTCGATGTGGCAGTTTCCGATGTTTAATATCGACATGCATCAAGACACGATTGAAGAACAGCTGAATATGTCGTTATATGTTGAAGATGATCCTTTTATGTCACTTAAGCATCAGTTTACGCATGTGACATGGGATATGGAAGTTTATCGTGCCGTGGCATTAGGTCGTGTAGATGACGCAAAATTTATAGATATAGAGGAGAAGGAACGTTTCAATTTCCCTGTATCGATGACAAAAATATTCAAAAAATATATTGATGAGTTGAAATAGGTTAAATGTGAAAAAAGTTATGTTATAATTTAAAATGCAAATACTAAATATAGGTGGTGTGGAACATGGTCAAAGAATCCATACCAAAAGAAGGCCAGAATGTGCAGATTCAAAGCTATAAACATAATGGGAAAATTCACAGAATCTGGTCCGAAACAACGATTTTAAAAGGAACAAATCATGTCATTATCGGAGGGAATAATCGTACTCTTGTAACTGAGAGTGATGGTCGAACTTGGGTTACACGTGAACCTGCAATCGTCTATTTTCATGCAGAATACTGGTTCAATGTCATCTGTATGTTCCGTGAAGATGGCGTTTATTATTACTGTAACTTATCCTCACCGTTCGTATGTGATAGTGAGGCTATTAAGTACATTGATTACGACCTGGATATTAAAGTATATCCAAATGGTAAGTATCATCTGCTTGATGAAGATGAATATCAGCAGCACATGAAACAGATGAACTATCCCGAAGAGATCGATTTGATTCTAAGGCGAAACGTTGACATTTTGCAACAATGGATTGAAAGAAAGAAAGGACCATTTGCTCCGGACTTTATCAAAGTCTGGCAGGAAAGATTTCATTTTCAAAAGAGAATCAAGGAAGATTAAGGATACGGGGCAGTAATCCTCTTTGTTAAATCCGGACAGTGTGAAGAAAATGTATGTCGTTTTCTGCATTGTTCGTTTTTTTGATTCATTAACGAAGAAGAATAATATTGAAGGAGAATAATATGTTAAAGCGCTATATGCAATTTGTAAAACCCTATACGATGCTGATTATCTTGACGATTATGATAGGGATATTAAAGTTTGGAATTCCGTTGTTAATACCATTACTGATCAAATATGTTATAGATGATGTCATCAATAACACATCGATGTCAGTTGCAGAGAAGAAAGAAGCATTACTGCAAGCATTACTCCTGTTTGGATTTATCTTCACAGTTATTCGTCCGCCTGTTGAGTATTTCAGACAGTATCTTGCACAATGGACAAGCAACAAGATTTTATACGATATTAGAAAGAAGCTCTATAAGCATCTTCAGGCACTGAGCGTGAGATTTTATGCTAACAATAAAGTTGGAGAAGTCATCTCACGTGTTATCAATGATGTCGAATCGACGAAGGATTTCATCATAACAGGTCTGATGAATGTATGGCTGGACTTAGTTACGATTATCATTGCACTTGCCATCATGTTCACGATGGATGTCAAGCTGACACTTGTGTCATTGATCGTCTTTCCATTCTATATGTTCAGCGTCTATTATTTCTTCGGCAACCTACGTAGGCTTACGCGTGAACGTAGTCAGTCACTGGCAGAAGTGCAAGGATTCCTGCATGAACGTGTTCAAGGTATGACATTGATCAAGACGTTTGCCATCGAAGAAGAGGAGAATAAGCGGTTCGATAGACGCAACAAGAACTTTTTGAATAAGGCGATGAATCATACCAGATGGAATGCCAAAAGTTTTGCTGTAATCAATACGATTACAGATGTCGGGCCATTGCTTGTAGTAGGCTTTGGTGCATGGCAGGTCATTGGTGGCCACCTTTCAGTCGGTGCATTAGCAGCATTTATCGCGTATCTTGACAGATTGTATGGCCCTTTAAGAAGACTGGTCAGCTCATCAACGACATTAACACAAAGCATGGCGTCGATGGACCGAATGTTCCAGCTCTTTGATGAACCTTATGATATTAAAGATACGAAGAACGCACGTGATATTCAGATCCACCGAGGAGATATTTCATTTAACAATGTTGGATTTAAGTATAACGAAGATGATACAGAAGTATTGCACAATATTAATCTGGATATTAAAAGTGGTGAAACTATAGCGTTTGTTGGAATGAGCGGTGGGGGTAAATCGACGATGATCAGTCTGATACCGAGATTCTACGATGTTACGCAAGGTGAAATCATCGTAGATCATCATCCGATTAAAGATTATACACTGGAAAGCTTACGTACACAGATAGGCATGGTCATGCAGGATAATATTCTCTTCTCTGAATCGATTCGTAATAATATCTTGTTAGGAAAACCTGGTGCCACAGAAGAAGAGATGATTCAGGCTGCGAAACTCGCGAATGCCCACGACTTTATTATGAGTTTACCTGACGGCTACGATACAGAAGTAGGCGAACGTGGCGTTAAGTTATCAGGTGGTCAGAAGCAGCGTGTTGCAATTTCTCGTGTATTCCTGAAGAATCCACCGATTCTTATACTGGATGAAGCGACAAGTGCACTGGACCTTGAAAGTGAAGCGGTGATACAGGAAGCACTAGAGTCTCTATCTCAAGATAGAACAACAGTAATCGTCGCACATAGATTGTCGACAATCACACATGCAGATAAGATTGTAGTGGTTCAAGATGGTGAAATTGTTGAAATGGGTACACACCACGAATTGATGCAAAAGCACGAACATTATTATAATCTCTATTCTATTCAAAACTTAGAAAATGTTGATTAAGAATTATCTATTTAAATCTATAGTGATTTCAACAAGGTCTATCTGCAAAATTCATTGTTTCCAAAAGAAGTAAGTGAACTGGAAATTGATCAATCTATGTTTATCTCAAAGTTATATAGAGGTCTGGAAGAGGTGATTTAAATGGATTTAACATTTTTAGCACATGATACATTAACAGCAGCACAAGCCTTGCTCGGAAAGTATATCTACACTGAGCAGGATGGTGCTGTTACCGGTGGATATATTACTGAAGTAGAAGCATATCTTGGGGAACATGATAAAGCAGCACATGCATATCAGCTGCGTCGGACTAAGAAGAACGAAATGATGTATCGCGACTTTGGTACGATTTATGTATATACGATGCATGGACATCATTGTATGAACTTTATAACGAAAGATAGAACACAACCTGAAGGGGTGCTTATCCGTGGAATCGAACCAGTAACAGGAATAGATACGATGATAGAGAGGCGAGGTCGTGAAAATCATCTGACGGACGGACCAGGAAAACTGACACAAAGTTTAGGAATTAAACGAGAACATTACAACGGAACGCGTCTAAATGACGACGGCGTATGTATAAGAGAAGGCAGAACACCGAGAGTAATTACAGCATCAAAGCGTATCGGAATCGATAATAAAGAAGAAGCGGTGGATTATCTCTATCGATTTACTGTAAAAGGAAATCCACACGTATCAAAAGATAAAGTCGTGGTAGAAGAGAATAATGGTTGGCAATGATAAAAGGGAGTGCGATTTCGCACTCCCTTTTATGTTGAACAAATTATAACTCTTCACTATGTTCGATTCTGAATTTCTTATCCTCTTTATGAAACTTATAGAAGCTATGTGTAATACGATCAAGGTGTTCGAGTTTATCACGATAATCAAATAGTGTCCCGATAATTACAAATATATGTTCCTTGCTATATGCATCACTTGGTGTCGTGTTGATCTCTTCAAGAAATGCATCCATGATATTGAGCTTATAAGGTTCGGTTATCCCGGTTTGACAGTCATGTTTTGTAGCGGGCACTTTCTTTGATATCCGCATAAGCAGCTCTTCATGTAGTGTCATTAATTCATCGAGTTCAAATTTAATCTGAACTTTTAGTTCTTCCGGCAAATTAATGACATCATTTTCGTATCTATGCATTTTGCGCAGTACATCATAGGCGCGACGCGTTGCCAGTACAGTCTCTTTAAAGATGATCTTTTTGCGTAGATTCCGAATACTGCCTTTTTTCGTGTATGCACGTTCTTCTTTGTACAAGTTATACTGTTCTTCAAGTTTCTCGATACGACTGCGGATGTTATCTATATCTCTTTTTACTGCATGGAATTCTGTTGAGCCATTAATTTCTAGACGAATCCACTTGAAAATATCACTCGAGATACTCAAACATTGATAATAAATCTTACTTTCGAATTTAGGTGGCAAAAATAATGTGTTCACGACAAACGCACTGATCACTCCGATCATAACGAACGTAAATCGTAAAACAGCAGATTCTAGGAACGCACCGTCCTGGTGGTCCATAATAATGAGCTGAGTGACTACAGCAAGACCTGTAACATGTGAAAGGTTGACTTTCTGTAATATTGAAATCAGCATGATAGAAGTAATGCCGATAATGACGATATGAAAACCAAATAAAGAAGCCATGATTATTGCAAGTACAGCACCTATTAAGTTTCCTTGAAATTGTTCAATAATCGTTTTAAATGATCTGTACACATTGGGTTGCATTGCAAATAATGCTGAGATGCCAGCAACGATAGCGCCTTGCCCATTGATTTGATGTGCGATTAACAGGGCAACGATAATAGCAATTCCAGTTTTGAATATACGTGCACCTAATTTCATATTTTGACCTCATTTATTTATTCGTTAGTACACTTATACATGACATTGCATATTTTTTCAAGCTACATTTGTTTGAAACTGTTTTCAACTGCGATTAGTGTATCTTGAATATCTTGCTCGGTATGCGCGATAGTAATGAACCATGCCTCGTATTTAGAAGGTGCAAGGTTGATTCCTTGATGCAGCATCAGTTTGAAGAATTTGGCGAAAGCTTCTCCATCGGTAGCTTCAGCTTGTTCATAATTCTCTACTTTTTCATCTGTAAAATAAATTGTCATTGCACCTTTAAGACGATTAATATTGGCTTTGATACTATATTTTTCAATCAGTTCATTCATGCCTGTCTCGAGCATCTCACCAAGCTTATCCAGATAATCATAAGTACCTTCAGCCTTGATCACTTCAAGTAGAGCGATACCTGCCTGCATACTTAATGGATTGCCTGCCATCGTACCTGCCTGATAAGTTGGACCAAGAGGCGCAACATGTTCCATGATATCCTGACGTCCACCGTATGCCCCAATCGGTAAGCCGCCACCAATAACTTTACCGAAAGCTGTCAAGTCAGGTTTTACACCAAGCATGTCTTGTGCACCACCGTAGCAGAAACGGAATGCAGTGATAACTTCATCATAGATAACAAGCGCCCCGTGACTATGTGCCACTTCATTCACTGCTTCAAGAAATCCAGCGTATGGTTCTACAATACCGAAATTACCGACGATTGGCTCAACTAATACACCTGCAATCTGATCGCCGAAGTGATGGAATGCTTCTTTGAATTGTTCTATATCATTAAATGGAACCGTAATTACTTCTTGTGCCACACTCTTTGGTACGCCTGCCGAGTCCGGAGTACCAAGTTGTGAAGGGCCACTGCCTGCTGCCACAAGTACTAAGTCTGAATGGCCATGATAGCATCCTGCAAATTTAATAATCTTATCTCTGCCAGTATATGCACGCGCAACACGAATCGTTGTCATCACAGCTTCCGTACCTGAGTTAACGAAGCGTACTTTTTCTAATGATGGGATTGCTTCTTGCAGCATTTCAGCAAACACAACTTCGTGTTCTGTTGGAGTGCCATATAATACACCACTTTCAGCTGCACGTTTAATGGCTTCAGTAATGTGAGGATGCGCATGACCTGTAATAATTGGGCCATAAGCTGCAAGATAATCAATATATTTATTACCGTCCACATCATAGAAGTAAGCACCTTCACCACGCGCCATCACTACAGGCGCACCGCCACCAACTGCTTTATAAGAACGAGAAGGTGAGTTAACACCTCCAAGGATTGCCGCATTCGCACGATTTTGTATTGCTTCTGAATTACTAAAGTTCATTTTATCGACCTCTTTTGTTTTGTATTTTCGTCTACTATACTATCATATACTTATACAATATTTGAGGATGGAGTGTTATTTATGTTAGAAAAGGGAATGTTATTACCTGATTTTAAGATGGAGAATCAAGATGGGGAAATCATTACAAATCAAGATCTGTTCGGTAAAAAGACAGTTTTATACTTCTATCCGAGAGATAATACACCAACATGTACAACTCAAGCGTGTGATTTCAATGATAATCTAGATGTACTTAATGCTCTGGATGCACAAGTATATGGTATAAGTGGAGATAGTAAAGTAAAGCATACGAATTTTATTAATAAGCATAATCTGAAATTCGATTTGCTAGTAGATGAAGACTATGGTTTTTCAAAGCAGCTAAGTATATATAGGCTCAAGAAGTCGTTCGGTAAGGAATCAATGGGCATTGTCAGAACAACGATTATTCTTGATGACGATACACGAATCATTGAAGTCTTTGACGGTGTTAAAGTGAAGACTCAGATGGAAGATATCAAAAAAGTATTGCAAGGAGAAAAATAGATGAACATTATTTCGAATGTAAAACTTGGAGAGTTATTGAATAATCTTATAGCACAGTACCCTGAGCATTCATTTAAATCAATAGCGCTAAAAGATATGACTGATGAAGATAAGAAAAGTATGGATATATTAATCTCACATGACGGACGAGTGGATGAAGCATTTCTCTCACAATGCCCGAATTTAAAATGGATAGCATGGTATGCAGCTGGAGTTAACAAGCTGCCACTTAAAACAATTAAAGAGAGAAATATGATATTAACGAACGCACGTGGCGTTCATAAAGTACAAATCTCGGAGTATATATTCAGCTATATTATGACGGACTACAAAAATGTATTAGAATATTACAAATTACAACAGGATAAAGGCTTTAAAACAGACATTAGACACAAAGAACTGTTCGAGCAGACCATCTGCTTTATCGGTACAGGAGAAATCCCGTCGTATGCTGCACGTATTGCACAAGCATTCAATATGAAAGTAATTGGTATCAATACAACAGGGCAAGATATAGCGTATTTTGATGAAGTATATGCGATTGATGAACGCCTACACGCATTTGAACAATCAGATATAATTGTCAATGTATTACCGGAAACAGAAAGTACGATAAATCTACTTAAACAAGAAGATTTCCAGGCGATGGGGAGTGACGCACTGTTTATTAATGTAGGTAGAGGTACAGTAGTTAAAGAAGATATACTGATTCAGGCATTGACAGATAAAGTCATTAGATTTGCATGCCTAGATGTCTTTTATAACGAACCCCTTGAAGCGGAGCATCCACTATATAAATTAGACAACGTAATTATGACACCACATATAACTGGACTGAGTACCCATTACAATCAACGTGCTACAAATATCTTTGTTGATAATATGAATATGGGAATTGATAATAAACATAACTTCAAGAATCTGGTAGACTTAGACAAAGGGTACTAAACTAGGTATTTGACAATAAGGAAAATTAAGATGTAAAATAGAATTACTATAAAGTAAAAAGAGGTGATCAAATGTCAGTTCATACGCAGAAAGACTTTCTGCAAGAAGCAATTAGCACGTTAAGAAAGACTGGCGTAAGGATTACACCTCAACGACAAGCTATTTTACAGTACCTTATTGCAACAGATAGTCACCCGTCAGCTGATGAAATTTATAAAGCGCTATCCCCGAATTTCCCTAATATGAGTGTGGCTACTGTCTATAATAACTTAAAGGTCTTCAAAGAGAGCGGTCTTGTAAAGGAACTCACATATGGTGATGCAGCGAGCAGATTTGATTTTGATACGCAGAATCATTACCACATTATCTGTACAGCTTGTGGTAAGATTAAAGATTTTCACTACCCGAGATTAGATGAAGTAGAGAATATTGCAGAACATATTACAGGTTATGCTGTTACCCATCATCGTATGGAGATTTATGGTGTATGTCCAGAATGTCAAAATAAAAACGGAAACTAATTAAAATTAGTTTCCGTTTTTATTTTGTTCTTCAAGTGCCTTGCTCTTTCTCTTATTATTGTAATCTTGATTGAACGCTTTACCTTCTAATGAAGGGTCAAGTGTCAATGGCTGGTTGCAGTTAGCACATATATCCGCTCTGCCAAGCATCTTTGTATAATGCTCACAGTTTGGACAGCGTACCTGTACAGTTCTTGTCGATAGCATACCAATCCAGAAATACATTACGAAACTAAATAAGAATAATAATGTACCAATCAATAAAAACAATGAAAACAGCAGTTTACTATGAGAGAAATAGAATATTGCCGCACCTATATACATTACAATCATTGCAATAAATATAATAGAAAGTGCCCAAGTGCGCATTCTGTTGATCTTACTCGTAGGTTTTCTATTGAATAACTTCAAATCATCATCTCCTATATATACTGACAAGAATTATAACATATTCTTTATATACTGTTATAATAACGCGCTATAATTAAAATGAGTGTTATAACCTAAAGGATAATTATCAATAGAACTATAATATATAGAAGAAAGAATAATAAATAAAAAATAATTATAAAAAGGCTTGACGAATATGGGTTCACTTGTTAAGATATAAAAGTCGCAAAAACAAGCGACGCCAACGATTAAGCGTTTGAAAAACAAATTGAAAAAGTGTAAAAAAGACTATTGAAACTTTGTTCTCAAACATTTAATATTAATTGAGTAAGAACGGCGCACAAAACATTTCAAATAAGAAATCGTGAGTGTAAAACTTCTTCAAAATAAAGCTTGCAAACAAGAAAGAAACGTGTTAAGATTTTATCTTGTAGCAACAAAAATGAACATTGAAAACTGAATGACAATATGTCAACGTTAATTCCAATAATTTGAGTGATTAAGTTCACTCCCAAGAGTGATTGCCTCAAGCAATCAAAGAGCTTTATCAAGCAATCTATTATGGAGAGTTTGATCCTGGCTCAGGATGAACGCTGGCGGCGTGCCTAATACATGCAAGTCGAGCGAACAGACGAGAGTGCTTGCACTCTCTGACGTTAGCGGCGGACGGGTGAGTAACACGTGGGTAACCTACCTATAAGACTGGGATAACTTCGGGAAACCGGAGCTAATACCGGATAATATCTAGCTTCGCATGAAGCGATAGTGAAAGACGGTTCTGCTGTCACTTATAGATGGACCCGCGGTGTATTAGCTAGTTGGTGAGGTAACGGCTCACCAAGGCAACGATACATAGCCGACCTGAGAGGGTGATCGGCCACACTGGGACTGAGACACGGCCCAGACTCCTACGGGAGGCAGCAGTAGGGAATCTTCCGCAATGGACGAAAGTCTGACGGAGCAACGCCGCGTGAGTGAAGAAGGTTTTCGGATCGTAAAACTCTGTTGTAAGGGAAGAACAAGTACGTTAGTAACTGAACGTACCTTGACGGTACCTTACCAGAAAGCCACGGCTAACTACGTGCCAGCAGCCGCGGTAATACGTAGGTGGCAAGCGTTATCCGGAATTATTGGGCGTAAAGCGCGCGTAGGCGGTCTCTTAAGTCTGATGTGAAAGCCCCCGGCTCAACCGGGGAGGGTCATTGGAAACTGGGAGACTTGAGTGCAGAAGAGGAGAGTGGAATTCCATGTGTAGCGGTGAAATGCGCAGAGATATGGAGGAACACCAGTGGCGAAGGCGGCTCTCTGGTCTGTAACTGACGCTGAGGTGCGAAAGCGTGGGGATCAAACAGGATTAGATACCCTGGTAGTCCACGCCGTAAACGATGAGTGCTAAGTGTTGGGGGGTTTCCGCCCCTCAGTGCTGCAGCTAACGCATTAAGCACTCCGCCTGGGGAGTACGGTCGCAAGACTGAAACTCAAAGGAATTGACGGGGACCCGCACAAGCGGTGGAGCATGTGGTTTAATTCGAAGCAACGCGAAGAACCTTACCAAATCTTGACATCCTTTGACAACTCTAGAGATAGAGCTTTCCCCTTCGGGGGACAAAGTGACAGGTGGTGCATGGTTGTCGTCAGCTCGTGTCGTGAGATGTTGGGTTAAGTCCCGCAACGAGCGCAACCCTTATCTTTAGTTGCCATCATTA